>JALYYG010000275.1 GCA_030946685.1 Candidatus Dormiibacterota bacterium
CTACTGGGACGGGTCCGAAATGGTCGAGCTGCCGGGGACGCGTGTTCCGACCGCGAACACGCATGGGAGCGGGTGCGTGTTCTCGGCCGCCATCGCAGCGGGACTCGCAAAAGGCCTGGATTCGCTCGCTGCAGTACGACAGGCAAAGGAGTTCATCAGCGGCTCGATCGAGCTCTCCCTCGAGATCGGCCATGGCCACGGCCCCGTCAACCCCATGTTCGGGCTCTCGCAATGAATATGGGTGGCTCAGAAAGGCAGCTGACGAGTGAAGGGGTCTTTGGTCCGCTGGCGTTAAGCTGATCGGAATGCCGAGATCAAAGAAGGCGGGCGGCGGCCAACCGCCGCCGAACCAGGACCCGTCGAGCGCCGACGCGCACGAAGCTGCTGAGAACGAGGGTATGGCTCACGTCGGTGCAGACGAGCTGGCAGGCAGCCCGGACATATTCGCCCGCAAAAAGGACACCGCCACAGAGCCTGCTCCCGCGAGTGCAAGCGAACCCGAGGCGGTCGTCGAGACGGCGGAGCCCACTCCCGAGACGCCGCCTGCGGCACCGGAGCCGATCTCGACTATGGAGGCACCGCCTCCTCCCTTTATGCCCGCGCCGCCCGCGATGGCGACCACGCACGCGCCGCCGGCGCGGCGGAGCGGATCGGGCATCGCCCTCGGCGTGGTTTTCGTCGTTATCGGGGTGTTCTACCTGCTGGTGCAGGTGCTCGGGATCGACCTGAGCTCGTTCGGCTGGCCGTTGTTCGTGATCATCCCCGGGCTGACGCTCCTGATCGTTGGGATCATCAGCCTCGGCACTGGAGCAGCGATTCCCGGCGGCATCTTGACGATGGTCGGCCTGGTGCTCGCTTATCAGAACAGCACGGGCAACTGGGCCAGCTGGGCGTATGCCTGGGCCCTTGTGGCGCCCGGCGGAGTCGGCTTGGGTCTGTTTCTTCAGGGCCTTCGCGAGCGCAGCACTGGTCTAATCAAGCAGGGCCGGTACCTGATGTTCATCGCCGCCTTGATATTCATGGTCGGATTCGTCTTCTTCGAATCCATCCTCAATCTCAGCGGGATGAACGATCAGCCTGTGGTCAAGGCCGCGCTGCCGGCGCTCTTCATCGTGATCGGAATCCTCCTCCTCGCCCGAAGCATCCAGCACAGCCGCCAGGCCCAATAGCCCGGCGGCGTTGTCCTCCCCATTCATGGGGAGGTCGGCTCCGCCCGCGAAGCGGGCGCAGGCGGAAGGGGTTCGAGCCTAGAAGCCCGGCGCACGCTCCACGCCTTAAGGCCGGCCGGCGAGATCCTTCGACCGAGCGATCAGCTCATCGCGCGTGATTTGATATTCGGTACCTGCTCGGTATTGCTTGAACCCGATTTTCGTGTTGATGGCGAGCATGGGAGCGTTCGAGCCGGCGTTTTCCGTGATGACCACCTCCAGACTCGGGTGAAGCTCGCGCACGTGCAGCAGCATGGCGGCTTTGAGCCACTTGCCCAGGCCGCGTCCTCGGGCGTCAGTGCGCACGCCAGTAAAACCTTGATGGATCATGGTCGGCCTGAACGGCGCGTACTGCATGTCGGTGATCCCAGAGATGACTCCATCCGGCTCGCGCGTGAGCATGGTGTAGTCAGACATGCCCTGCGTGTCCATGCGCCCATACCAATCCGCGAGGTGAGCGGGGGTGACGACGATGTCGCCATGGTCCAACTCCTCCCACGGCATCGTGTTGAGCATCGTTTCGAACTGGGGGCAGTAGTCCTCCCACATCTCCTCAGGAATGTGGCCGTCGTACACCTCCAGCTTGGTTGCCGGCGACCGCTTCGGGCCGTCTTCCGCCCATCGCCGCAACATCGCCCAATCGACCAACGCCAGCTGGAGGCGGTTCTCCGCGCCACTGAACCTGTCTTCGGCTCCCATCCACTTGAGGAACGCGTGGCCGGATTCCTCCTCAGTGCCCATAGAGAGCGTGGTGCACCCGTGGCGGTCCATCAGCTGGAGTGCCAGCGGGATCCACGACCGGCCGATACCTTGCCGCCGGTGGCCTGGATGCACCGACGCGTCCGCCCAGAGGATGTGCTTGTTGCTGTCATAGCCTGGGCTGCCCGGCTTGGCGGTGCTCGCCACGAACCAGCTCAGGAGCTGGCCGTCGCGCGCGACTTCGTAGCGGTACCGGATGTCGAACGGCTCCTCGTGCTTCATGTCCTTCTCGACGAGGTCGTCAGGCTTCACTGGATCGTCAGGGCGGGTTTCCGCGTGCCGAAGCCGGCGATACGCGTGATAGCGCGCCCAGAAGTCTCGTGGTGCGGTTTTGGCTTCGACCGCCACCGGGGACAGGTTGCCGATCATGAGATGCAGAGGATAATCCCTCACCTATGCCCAACGAGAAGAGGTTCAAGGTCGGCGTCACGATCCACCCTCAGCAATGCACGATCCGGGAGCTGCGCGACGCTTGGATGCGCGTCGATGAGCTCGGAGTTGACAGCATCTGGTTCTGGGACCATTTCTATCCACTGTACGGCGACCCTGACGGAAACCACTTCGAATGCTGGTCGCTGCTCGCAGCTGCGGCGATCGAGACCAGGGCGCCACAAATCGGGCCGATGGTCACGGCGATCGGTTACCGAAATCCCGACATGATCGCCTACCTGGCGGGAACCGTCGACCAGCTTTCTGGCGGCCGCCTTGTGCTCGGGATCGGAGCGGGATGGTTCGAGCGCGACTACAAGGAGTTCGGCTTCGAGTTCGGCGAAACGAGGGACCGACTGCGCGCGCTCAAGGAGGCGCTGCCCCGCATAAGGGAGCGGATCGGCAAGCTGAGGCCTGGGCCGGCCGGACCGATGCCGATCCTCATCGGCGGTGGCGGCGAGAAGGTGACTTTGAAGCTTGTAGCTGAGCACGCTCAGATGTGGAACTGCCTCGGCACACCCAAGGAATATGCGCGCAAGTCGAAGATCCTCGAAGAGTGGTGTCACAAGATCGGCCGCGACCCCAAGGAAATCGAGAGGACCTCAAACGTGAGCATCACATCACCAAAACAGATCGCGGAATGGCTGGATGCCGGGCTTCAGCACTTCGTGCTGCGCCTGGCGCATCCGTTCGACACCAAAGGGCTGGCTCGCATCCTGAAGGAATCGCGGGCCTAGCGCCTGCTAATCGGCACCTCGTGGCTGCGAATCGAAGCGCTCGCCTGGCCGGGGACGCCGCAGTGGCGGAGCTTCGGCTTCCACGGCGCGCCGCTGCCACTCTCGCATGGCGCTCAGCAGCTGGTCGGTGGGAACGCCAAAAGCGTTGCGAATGACTCCGTCGTAATAGATGAATCCGCTCAGGCGCTGAAGCAAAGTCTTGCGGGAATGCACCAGGGCATGGTTGAGGCGGTAGAAGATGACGTTGGGCACCAGCTTCGGGTCCTGCCACTCTCCTTCGTCAGACATCCGCATGCCTTTGAAGGCGCCCACGCGGGCGCCAATGAGCTCAGTCACGTGAATCCAACGCACCGACCGCTCGGACCTTCGCGCGCCGATTCGGAAACCGTCCTGCGTGATTGCCAGCGGCTCGCCCATGGCTTGCATCACTGTGAAGTAGAAAGCGTTGAGGCCGACCATGATGACGACGGTCAGCGGCACCACCAGTGGATAGGTCGGGTTCTCGAAGACGGCCAGGACCAGTGCAACAGGAAACGCGATCCAACCGACCAACCGCAGCCACCTCATTGCGGAAGGCAGGCTCGGTGCACTCAAGTTCAACACGCCTCCGGGTGGCAGCTGCATGGTAATTCCATCCAGTTTTCGGTGGCGCCATGCCTCACGGATTCGGATCGCGGTCGCGGTCGTTCCACCGACGCCGATGACATAGAGCGTCACGAACGCCACCGTGATCAGAAGAATCACGGCGTGCTGGTTCATCACCGGATTGTAGGTGTCGCCTGCGAACTACAACGATTGTGCCCATGATTTGTGCACTGCCCACTACCGCACAGGTGGCGTGGTGACTACGATTCGTGCCACCACACCCTCTTCGCGGCACGAGCCTCCTTCCGCTTGGTAGGGGGCTCGTGTCATATCACGGGGGAGGCGGGCCTCCCCCATGGGACCCCCACCGGAGTAGCGCGTTGCATGGAGATGTTTGGAGGGGGCTTAAGTTGACGGCCGGAGTGAATCCGGCCTTCCGCTCACCCTTGGGTACTTAGGCACGGGGGAGGTAGGCCTCCCCGCGGTACCCCCACCGAGTGACACGTTGCCTGGTGGCGTTTTGAATGGGCATATGTGACGGCCGGAGTGAATCCGGCCTTCCGCTGACCTTTGGTACTTGTTTTTTTAGGCTGATTTGACTGCCTGTACTAGTTTGGTTAGGGAGTCTTTGGCGTCGCCGAAGAACATGATCGTTTTGGGGTCGTACATGAGCTCGTTGTCGATGCCGGCGAAGCCCGGGCGCATCGAACGCTTCATGAACACGATGTTCTTGGCCTGGTCAGCGTTCAGGATCGGCATTCCAAAGATGGGACTGCCGGGCGAGCTGCGAGCGGCGGGATTGACGACGTCGTTGGCGCCGACGATCAGAACAACATCGGCATTCTTGAACTCATCATTGATCTCGTCCATCTCCTTCAGCTGCTCGTAGGGGACGTTGGCTTCCGCCAGGAGAACATTCATGTGGCCCGGCATACGTCCCGCCACCGGGTGAATGGCGTAGCTCACCTCGACGCCACGCTTCTCCAGGAGCTCGGCTAGCTCGCGGACGGCGTGCTGGGCCTGCGCTACAGCGAGGCCGTAGCCAGGGACGATGATCACCCGCCGCGAATATGCGAGCAGTGTGCCGAGATCGTCAGCCGAAGCAGACCTGACGCTACGACCTTCCTTGCCGGCGGCGGCCGCGGCGCCCGTGCGAACCTGTCCGAACGCGCCGAACAAGACGTTCGCCAGCGACCGGCCCATCGCATCGCTCATGAGCTTCGTGAGCAGGCTGCCGGAGGCTCCAACCAGGGTCCCCGCGACGATCAGGGCGAAGTTGTTGAGGGTGAATCCGCTCGCCGCGACCGCAAGACCCGTGAATGCATTCAGGAGCGAAATCACGACCGGCATGTCCGCGCCTCCGATCGGGAGCACGAACGCGACGCCCAGGACGAGCGCCAGCACCATCAGAGATAGAAAAGAGAAGGGCACGGAAGCAATCGCAAGTACCGCGATCACGAAGCCCACGATCGCCGCCGCGATCAGCCCGTTCACGAGCTGCTGGCCCGGGTACGTGATCGGCGTTCCGGTCAACAGCTCCTGTAGCTTCGCGAACGCAACCATGCTCCCCGCGAAGGAGACCGAGCCGATAACGATGCTGAACACGCTCGGAAACGCCACCGTAAAGGAAGGGTGCGCGCCGAACTGAAGCAGCTCTGCGACCGCCACCAGCGCCGCCGCGCCCCCGCCCACACCATTGAAGAGGGCGACCATCTGCGGTATCGCAGTCATCTTCACCCTGCGCGCGCCGACCGTCCCGACGATGGCGCCGATCACGATTCCGATCACGATGATGGTCACGCCCGCCGGCGTGAAATGGAGCAGCGGAATGGTGGCGACAAGCGCGATCACCATGCCCGCGGCCGCTGTGAAGTTGCCGTTGCGGGCGCCCTTTGGCGAGCTGAGCTGCTTCAGACCCAGGATGAAGAGCACCGCGGCGACGAGATAGGCGACGGCGATCAGGACAGTCACCGGCGGGCTTCCGGCCGCGACTCCGTCGTCACTTCGCTTGCGGCGGCTTGTTCGATGTCTGCCGACCCTTGAACATCTCCAGCATCCGGTCGGTGACCACGAACCCTCCGACGACGTTGGTGGTCGCGAGGATGACCGCCACGAGCCCGATGGCGACGGTGACCGGAGAGCTCGCCCCGGCCGCGATCACGATCGCGCCCACCAGGATGATGCCGTGGATCGCATTGGTCCCCGACATCAATGGCGTGTGCAGGATCGTCGGTACCTTTGAGATGACCTCGATGCCGACGAAGATCGCCAGCACGAAGAAGGTCAGCTCGTTGAGGAGTTCGTTGTTCACGAAACTGGAGCAGCCGCCTGCTTGGCCCTCTCGTTGACGATCTCACCGCCGTGCGTAATGCAGCAACCCTTGGTGATCTCGTCCGTGAAATCCAGTTTGATGGCGCCGTCCTTGACGAGGTGCAAGAGCAGATTGGCGACGTTGCGGGCGTAAAGCTGGCTCGCGTGCAGCGGCATCGTGGACGGCACGTTGCGAGTACCGATGATCGTCACGCCACCGACTTCGACGTCCTCACCGACCTTCGTCAGCTCGACATTGCCGCCCGTCTCGGCCGCCAGGTCAACGATCACCGAACCCGGGCGCATGCCCTTGACCATGTCCGCCGTGACCAGGAGCGGAGCGCGCCTACCGGGGATGGCAGCCGTGGTGATGACCACGTCGGACTTGGCGATGTGCTCGCCAATCAGTTGCCGCTGCTTGCGGAGAAACTCCTCCGACTGCTCTCGGGCGTAACCGCCTTCGCCCTCCTGCGTCTCGAGGGGGAGCTCGATGAATGTCGCACCAAGGGATTGAACTTCCTCCTTGACCGCTGGGCGGACGTCATAGGCGGAGACCACGGCGCCGAGGCGGCGCGCGGTGGCGATCGCCTGCAGGCCGGCTACTCCGGCTCCCATGACCAGCACGCGCGCGGGGGCGACGGTACCGGCCGCGGTCATCATCATCGGGAAGAACTTGCCGAGGCGGCCCGCCGCCATCAACACCGCCTTGTATCCGGCGGCCGACGCCTGGGACGAGAGCGCGTCCATCGACTGCGCCCGCGAGATGCGGGGGACCAGCTCCAGGCTGAACGCCGTGACACCCCTTTTGGCGAGAGATCTGACGATGTCGCCCTGCGTGGCCGGCTGCAGGAAGCTGATGAGCACTGCGCCCTTCTGGAGGAGATCGACCTCGCCGGCAGCCGGCGCCTGGACCTTGAGGACGACGTCAGCGTCCTTCAACAGGGTCGCCGCGCCCTTGACGACCTTGACGCCTGCCTTCCGGTAGGCCTCATCGGTCACGAAGGCGGACGAGCCGGCGCCCTCTTCCACGCTGACCTCGAGGCCGGCAGCAATCAGCTTCGTGGCGGTATCCGGCACAAGAGCCACTCGCCGCTCATCCTCAGCACGCTCCTTGGGGATGGCGACCTTCACAGCTTGAGGACTGTAGCGGAAATGCCGGCTACCCCCGGACGACCTTGTAGGCTCCAGCAGGCGCGTAACATTCTTAATCCGCCAGCAAGAAACGAATTGACCGAGCAAATAATCAACGACCTAACCATCCAGGCGGCCACCGTCAACGGTTCTGGAAGCCAGACGGCCAACCTGGTCCTGACGCGGGCGATTTTCAAGATGGGGATCCCTGTCGCGCCCAAGAACGTCTTTCCGTCCAACATCGAGGGCCTGCCGACCTGGTATCAGCTGCGCATCACGCCAGAAGGGCACACAGCCCGGACGGACCAGGTCGACGTCCTGATCGCCTTCAACCCATCGACCTGGCGCGACGACATCAAGTCCGTGCGCCCGGGCGGCGCGGTGATCCACGAGGAGGCCTTCTCGAGCGCGGACGCGCGCACGGATGTCACCTACTACCCGGTTCCGTTCTCCAAGCTCGCCAAGGCGAAGATCCAGAGCGACACCTTGCGCAAACAGCTGGCCAACATGATCTACGTTGGGGTCGTCGCCGGCCTACTTGGCATCCCCTGGGAAGCCCTCGAGCACGGCGTCAAACGACAGTTCCTGACCAAGCCAAAAGCGGTGCAGGTCAATCTCGACGCGATCAAAGTGGGACTGGATCACTGGCAGGACAACTTCTCGAAAACGGACCCATACCGCCTGGAGCCGATGACCGGCGTGGTCGATGGCAAGATGCTGGTGGAGGGCAACCAGGCGGCAGCCCTGGGCGCCCTTATGGGCGGCGTGACTGTCGCGGCCTGGTACCCGATCACCCCATCCTCATCTCTGTGCGAGTACCTCATCGCCTACACCGATCGCTTTCGAAACGACCCGGCGACCGGGGAGAAGCGCATCGCCATCGTCCAGGCCGAGGATGAGCTGGCGGCGATCGGCATGGCGCTCGGCGCCGGCTGGGCAGGCGCCCGCGCAATGACATCGACCTCCGGCCCGGGCATCTCGCTGATGGCAGAGTTCGCAGGCCTCGGGTACTACGCCGAGGTGCCGGTGGTGATCTTCGACATCCAGCGCATCGGACCATCGACCGGGCTGCCCACCCGCACCTCGCAGGGCGACATCGGGTTCGCGTATACGCTCTCGCACGGCGACACCAAGCACCTCGTACTTCTCCCCGGGACGGTCGAAGAGTGCTACGAGTTCGCGCGAGACGCGTTCGATTACGCCGACCGGTTCCAGACGCCGGTGTTCGTCCTCTCGGACCTCGACCTCGGCATGAACCTGTGGATGACACCCGCCTTCAAGTACCCCGATAGGCCGTTTGACCGCGGCAAGGTGCTCTCGAAGGCCGACCTCGACCGGCTTGCCGGCGTGTGGGGCCGCTACAAAGACGTCGATGGCGATGCCGTGACGTACCGCACGCTGCCCGGCACCGATCACCCTGCCGCAGGCTTCTTCACGCGTGGCTCGGGCCACGACGAGTCTGCTCGTTACACCGAGAACGCCGACGCGTACGCGCGCAACATGGACCGGCTTTCGCGCAAGTTCGAGACCGCACGCGCTGCTTTGCCCGCTCCGGTGGTGGATGAGACGTCAGGGTCGCCTGTAGGGCTGATCGCGTTCGGTTCCACTCACGCCGCCGTGCTCGAAGCGCGCCGGGCCCTGGCCGCCGCCGGGCGCCCTGTCGACTATCTGCGCGTACGGGCACTCCCGCTCTCGCCTGAGGTCAGCGCATTCGTCTCCCGGCACGAGCGCGTTTACGTCGTGGAGCAGAATCGCGACGGCCAGGTCTTCGATCTCATACGGCTCGACCTGCCACCGGAGCTCGTTGAGCGCGTGCGCTCCATACGTCACTACAACGGTCAGCCGATCCCGGCGATTGCGATCTCCGAGCCCCTGCTGCAGGCAGAGGCGGTGCCCGCATGAGCGTCACCCTTAACCGCATCGGCTTGCAGCGCGAGGCGTACAAGGGCGCCGCCACGACTCTTTGCGCCGGCTGCGGACACAACTCGATCACCAACCACATGATCAAAGCGCTCTACGAGCTCGGGGTCGAGCCGCACCGCCTGGCCAAGATGTCGGGCATCGGCTGTTCGTCGAAGACCCCAGCCTATTTCGTCGAGACCGCCCACGGCTTCAACGGCGTGCATGGGCGCATGCCGGCGCTCACCACCGGCGCTCAGCTCGCCAACAGGCAGCTGATCATGCTTGGAGTGTCGGGTGACGGCGATACGGCCTCGATCGGCCTCGGCCAGTTCATGCATATGATCCGCCGCAACATCGACTGCACTTACATCATCGAAGACAACGGCACATACGGGCTGACCAAAGGCCAGTTTTCCGCTACCGCCGACATCGGCTCGGTTCAGAAGAAGGGAGCTGTCAATACATTCCAGCCAATCGACCCGTGCGCGGTCGCCCTGACGCTCGGCTGCTCTTTCGTCGCACGCTCTTTCAGCGGCGACGGCAAACAGGTCGTGCCGTTGATCAAGGCGGCCATCGCCCACCGCGGCACGGCGATCCTGGACATCGTGTCCCCCTGCGTCACCTTCAACGACCATGACGGCTCGACCAAGAGCTACAGCTGGGTCAAAGACCACGAGGAGTCGATCGCCGACGTCTCCTTCGTGCCGTTCTTCGAGGAGGTCCACGTCGACTACGAGCCCGGAACCGTTCGTGACGTCGAGCTCCACGACGGGTCGCACATCGTCCTCAAGAAGCTGGGCGACGACCACGACCCGACCGACCGCCGCGCGGCGATGAGGGTCATCGAAGAGGGCCGCGCCGCCGGCCATCTGGTGACCGGGCTCCTTTACCTGGACACGACAATGGAGGACTTCGCCACCACCGAGCGCATCCCCGAGCGCCCGCTGAAAGATCTTGGCGAGGACGAGCTGCGACTCAGCCGCGACGATTTCGACCTCCTCATGTCCGAATTCGCCTGAGTCCCCGCAAGACCGACCGAGTGCCCACAGCCGCCCCCACCCGCGCGCGTAAGCGCGCGGTGCTCCCCGCGAGGTGGGGAGCAGTACGGTCCGGCTCCGCGCCAGACCTTGTGCGTGGCTCCAGGCTGGTTGCCCGGCGTGACCCTGCGATGGCAAGGCTCATCAAAATGGCAGGCCCTCTCGACCTGCGAGACACGATGGATGACGGCTTCGCGGCGCTGGTTCGTTCGATCATGTACCAGCAGCTGGCGGGAGCGGCCGCATCGACCATCCACGGCCGGTTCCTGAAGCTGTTCTCCAAGGGTCTTTCCCCCGCCGCGGTGCTCGCGCTCCCCGAAGGAGCGATGCGGTCGGCCGGCGTCAGCGGATCGAAGGCTACCGCCATCGCCGACCTTGCGACGAAGGTGGGCGATGGGACCGTTCCCCTTCACGATGTGGAATCGCTGTCTGATGACGAACTGGTGGCGCGCCTCGTCCAGGTCCGCGGTATCGGGCGGTGGACCGCGGAGATGTTCCTTATCTTCCAGCTGCAGCGCCTCGATGTCTGGCCCGTCGACGACTACGGCGTACGCAAGGGTTGGGCGCTCGCGCACAAGCTCAAGGAACCCCCGACTCCTCGTGCGCTCGAGGGCGAGGGGGATAGGTTCAGGCCCTACAGGTCGATCGCGGCCCTGTACTGCTGGCGCGCGGTGGACACGGTTCTGCCCTTGTAGGGCCTGCTATACCTACGGCGCAGCCGTTCGATGTCCTTGTCGGTCATAGCCGGGGCGCCGTAGGCGTCGAGGAAGTGCGGCGCGAACCCGTGGCCGAAGTTGTAATGCAGCGTCCATGCGCCCGCCGCAAGGTCGTCGCGCGGATCGCCGAGCCCAGCCCGCCCCACGTCTACGAGACCGGTCAGGCTGCCCTTCTCGACCAACACGTTCGGCAGGCAGTAGTCGCCATGGATGAGGACGTGGCCGGGCGCGGCCTCACCGAAAGGGCACCCAAAGGAGTCCGTCGAGTGAATCTCGCGCAGGATCTCGCCGAACCGGCGCGCGATTCGATTCGGCTCCCAGCCGAGCGATGCGTGGTAGAAGGGAACCCCGGGTAGCTCTAGCGTGAGCAGCCAGTCGTCGCCATAGGCGTGAACGAAACCGACCACCTCCGGCACCGGAAGGCGGCCGGCCAGCCACGCGATGCGGTCGCGCTCGCCCTTCAGCTCCGCCGCCCGCTTGACGTAGACCGCGCCCGACTCGCCGGCGAGGCGCCAAACGGTGCCGGCCCAGCTCAGCCACGCAAACTCGCTGTGGAACCGCTTCACGCCGAGCGCCGACTCGGCCGCGGACCGGACCTCGGCGGGCATCCTCAAAGGGCTGGTCACAGGGCTGAAGAGTAGCCGCCGCGCCCCAGGGGTGCCCCTGTACGATTGCTGCGGCTGCGGTTTTTTGGTTCGAGGGTGAGTGGTGTGGTGAACGCTATCCCGGAGTCGCCGGATGCCTTCAGGGAGGCGGCCTGGGAGGACGTGCTTCCGTACTATGAGGAGCTCGCCTCTCGGCCTCTTAACGCCGGCAACGTCGAAGAATGGCTGGCGGACTGGTCTCGCTTCGAGTCGCTGCTATCGGAGGCCTCTGCGCTGGCGAGCTTCGCATACACATGCGACACATCAGACCCCGATCGGGAAGCTGCGCAGTTGCGATTCGGCACGCAGATCTCTCCTAAGGCTCAGGAGCAGCGGGTCCGGCTCCAGCAGAGGCTGGTGAAGCTCGATTACATACGCCCCGGCCTCGAAACCATGGTGGAACGTTTTCGCAACCAGATGCGGATCTTCAACGAGGCCAACGTCCCCCTGTCGGCCGAGCTCTCGAGGTTGGGCACCGAGTGGTCAAAGCTCATCGGGGCAATGACAGTCGAATGGGACGGCGCGGAAAAAACGCCTTCCCAGCTTCTCCCGTTCTTGGAATCACGCGATCGCAGCCTTCGCGAGCGCGCATTCAAGTTTCGCGCCAAGCCTTATATCGAGAAGCGCGACATGATCGCCGGCATCTTCGACCGTATGTACGACCTTCGTCAGCAGACCGCTAAGAATGCCGGTTTCGACAACTATCGCGACTACGTCCACCAGGAAAAGAACCGATTCGACTACACGCCGGAGGACTGCACGCGATTCCACGAGGCAGTGGAAGAGGCGGTCCTGCCGGCCGTCGTGCGCATCCATGATCGGCGGCGCCGCCAGATGAAGCTCGATCAACTCAGACCGTGGGACACGTCGGTCGACCCAGGCGGGAGGCCGGCCCTCAAGCCGTTTACAGACATCGAGACCCTTATCGAGCGCGCCGCAGACGTGTTCGGGCACGTCGATCCTGACTTCCGCGGCTACTACGAGACGATGGTTGATGCGAAGCTGCTTGACCTGGAGAATCGCAAAGGCAAAGCGCCCGGTGCCTACAGCCAGACGCTGCCCTTCAGAAAGCAACCGCTCATCTTCATGAATGCTGTAGGCGTTGACGACGATGTGCGCACCCTTTTGCACGAATCCGGCCATGCCTTCCATTCTTTCGAGGCGTCCCGGCTGCCACTGCTGTTCCAGCGCCATCCAGGGTCAGAGATGGCGGAGGTCGCATCGATGTCGATGGAGCTGCTTGCGTGGCCGTTCGTTGACAAAGAGAGCGGGGGCTACTACTCGGAGGATGACGAGCGACGATCGCGTGCCGATCTACTGGAGGGGATCGTCCTCTTCTTTCCTCACTGTGCGTCGGTCGACGCGTTTCAACACTGGATTTATTTGAACGCGGCGGGACGTGACGCTGACGCGCGAGACGCCAAGTGGCTCGAGCTGCGCCGGCGCTTCGAAGGTGATGCGATCGCTTGGGGTGGGCTCGACAAGGAGCGCATCGCGCGCTGGTACCAGCAGCCGCACTTCTTTTCCAGCCCGTTCTACTACATCGAGTACGGGATCGCCCAGCTCGGCGCGCTCCAGGTGTGGCGAAACAGCCTCGCCGACCAAAAGGAGGCGGTACGGAAGTACAAGAGAGCGCTATCTCTCGGCGCGACCCAGCGGTTGCCGGAGCTGTTCAAAGCCGCCGGCGCGCGCCTGATCTTCGACAGCGCCGGCATGCGCGAGCTGATCACCCTGGTAGAGGAAGAGGTCGACAAGCTCCAGTAGGGAACCATCCGGGTTCCCTCTCATATGTTCCGCGTGGCAGGGTTGGCCGGGGTTCTTACGGCCATGACTTTGTTTCCTCGTCTCCCAATCGTCGTCTGGAGAGACTGATCCTTAGGTAATCCCATCGATATACCGGAGGGAGAGCAGGCGCGGGCAAAGCGCCCGCCGGTGAGGGGAACCATTCGGTTCCTTCTCATATTTTCCGAAGGGGCATTCTCGGGCCGAACCGCGGCGCGCTGATGCCGGCGAGGCCGATCAGCCGGATGACCCGTGCGCGGTGGCCGCGGTAGGGGTCGAGCAGCTCGAGCATCCGCTCGTCGCTCGACCGCGGCGTGCCTTCCAACGCATAGCCGACACTGTGAGGTAGGTTGTAGTCGCCGACGGGTACAGCGTCAGCGTCGCCCAATGCGACGAGCGAGACCTTGGCAGCGGTCCAAGGACCCACACCTGGAAATGACACGAGCCGCTCATACGCGGCCGGAATGTCCATCGCCACCGTTTCCTCCAACCTCGTGGCGCGGCGAGCCGCGCCGATGATCACCTCAGCACGCCGGCGCTCGATGCCGAATCGGTGGTAGGCCCAGTAAGGCGACCGCGCCAGCACGCCCGGCGCCGGTGGGACGGTGAGACGAAATGGTCCGGGGGCCCGCTCGCCGAGGGCTTCTACGAGACCTCGATAGGACCTGTGAGCCTCCACGCCGGTGACTTTCTGGGCGAGGATCGCGGGCACCAGCGCTTCGAAAACCGCAAGCGTTTTGGGAATGCGCACCCCAGGGTTTCGCTTGTGGGCCTGCACGAGGAGCGGGTGGCCGGGATGGAACCCTGCGTCGTCGTCCTCCTCTCCACACAGTGCCGGGGCATGCAGGACCGCCCAGGCGGCTCCCGGGCCCCACGCCTCGACCTCGACGCCGGCAGCCGAGTGCGTCAAGTGGAGAGTCGCCGCGCCATCCGGGGTGTTGCTGGCCCGCCAAGCCTCGCCATTCTCCAGGCGAAGCCATGAACCCTGGCCGATCGGCGCCAGCGTCAACGCGAGGTCGAGCGACCGGCGCGGCTCGAAGCGCCCGCGGGCTTCCGCCGCCACGGTTACGCGTTCAGCGGCAGCTGTAGGGTGAAGGTGCTTCCCCGGCCGGGTGTCGACTCCACAGTGAGGTCACCGTCGTGCATGCGGGCGATCTCCCGGGAGAGCCAGAGACCAAGGCCCGTACCGGACACGCGCTCGGTGGCCTTGGTCTGGATGCGGACGAAGCGGGTGAACAAGCGCGCCTGGTCTTCCTCGGCGATCCCAATACCCTCATCACTGACAGCCACCCGGGCGACGCCGTTCCCACTGACCCGAACCCTGATGCGCGCGCCTGCGGGCGAGTACTTTGCAGCATTGCTGAGAAGGTTCTTGACCACGATCTGGATGCGATCCGGATCCACCTCGGCCTGAATGGCGCGGGTCGGTTTGTCGACGCTCACCTCGTGCTTGCTGAGGAGCTGGCTCACGCCTTCGATCGCGAGGTCGGTGAGCTCGACAACGTCGGCGGACAGCTTATGGAGGGCAAGCCGGCCCTCTTCCAGGCGGGCGGCCTCCACCATCTGCTCGATCATCCAGTTGACCTCATCCGATTTCGCGATCAGCAGAGGAAGCACTGACTTCGATTGGCTCGAAAGGTCGCCGAGAGATCCGGCGTCGAGCATCGTGAGGTAACCCTTGATGACGGTCATGGGCCCCCGCAGCTCGTGTGAAGCAACGTTCAAGAACTCCGTCTTCGCCTTCTCGAGAGTCGCCAGTCTTTGATTCAGAGACACACGATCGAGACCGGCTGTGATGCTGCCGGCGTACTGGCGCAGACGAAGCATCTCGTCATCGCCGAACATCGGCGTGAACGGGCCGGAGAGGATGATCATTGCGCCCGCGCCCTGCTGGAGATTAAGGGGGATCACAAGTCGGGTTGCCGGTGGCGATGAGGCGCGAACGCCGCCCTTCGCCGAAGCGGCAGTCGCTCCGGACGCGACCTTCTCGGCCTGGTCGAGCGTCAAGTCCTGCGCCGCGAGGATCGATCCGTCTGAGTCGACGATGACGGCGCCCTCGCCGCCGACGATGCGCGTCGCCCACCCGAGCGCTCGGTGTGCGAGCGTTGCGCGGTCAGGGCTGTACAGCAGCAGGTCGTGAAGCGCGTTCCGGGCTGCATCCTCCTCCGGTTGCCTCCAGACCCATCGAAGCCAGTTCGGTGGCGAGAAGCTGACATACAGAAGGGGAACGATCGCCAGGGCGACCAGGTCGGTCGCGAGCTCGAAATAGGGAGGGCGAGTTGCAGCGCCGTCGAGCGTTCCGACCCCCACCACAGCGAGCAAGGCGGCGTAGCCAAGGCTCAGCGCGCGCAACCGAGCGGACTCGACGGCAGGGCGCTGGTTCGAGGCCAGCCACAGCCGGAAGATCGGCTCGATGATGCAGAGCCCCCAAACGATCAGAACCGCGAACAGGGCTATCGATTGAAGCGGCCCTTGCCGTTGCTGTGGATCCGCAGGTAGCCGGGCGACGATGGCTAGAGCCGCCACGGCCAGGAGCGCGATGGTGACGGTACGCCGTGTTGCTGCGCTCAACGGGATGAACGAGTCGCGGAACATCAGCAGTGCGTAGCCGGAGAGCAGGAAGACCACGACCGCCACATCCGTTGCGAGCTGGTTGAGCGCTCCCGCCTGGCCCAGTGTCGGCGCTATCAAGATCAGCACCGCCAATGAGCCAAGAGCGAGGGCGAGGTAGCCCCGGCGTGTGTTGCGGTGCCGGATCCAGTCGATCAGCGCTGCAAGGGCCAGCAGCACGAAAGCCGCCACGATGGCCGCTTGCAGGACTCGGAGCAGGTCAGCCATTGATCGAGAATAAGGGAACCGTCCCAGGGATGCCAACGCCAGTGCGCGAGGAGCGAGCCGATGAAGTGGGTGACTCGAAAGAACGCCAGCGTCGACCGGATCGCGTGTCCGTGGCTCATCAAACGCTTCATCGACCCCGACGCGGAGTTCCTGTACGTGCCCGCGCCGGACGTAACAGCTGTTGCCGAGCGGGAAGGCGCAATCCCCTATGACGTCGGTGGCGTCGAGCTGGGGCATGTCGACGGAAGGTGCAGCTTCGAATCGATCGTTCACAAATATGGGCTGAAAGACCCGGCGCTCGACCGCCTTGCGTTGATCGTGCACGGCGCGGACGTGTCAACCGACCTGGGAATCACACCGGAGGCGGCCGGCCTGAAGGCAATCGCACACGGCTTTGCCATGGTGCACGGCGAAGACGATCACCGGAAGATCGCACTCGAGACGCCGCTGTACGACGCGCTCTATGCCTGGTGCCGGCACCACGTAAAACGCTAGAGCGGCAGCACCTCGACTCCGTCGGCGTCTGTTCTCGCGCCGTCAATGCGACGGACCTCGAAGCCCTTGAGGCCGGCGACGCCGGGCTCGACCGGCGCCGCGCCACGACCCTCGAGCAGATTGATTCCGATGTGATGGTGATAGCCGTCCCAGCTCAGAAACCGCATTACTTGCCCCGCCTGCGCCGTCAGCTCCATCCCCATCGACTCGTAGAAAGCCTGGCTTCGATCCAGGTCACCGACGTTGAGATGCATGTGCCCGAGGACTGTGCCGTTCGAGAACTTCTCCTGGGAATTGGCCGCGATTCGCAGCAGCCGCTCGAAGTCGAGGTGGTCGATGCCGATGTTGAGCTGTCCGTTTGGATAGGTCCACTCACTTCGCGGCCGGTCGGCATACACCTCTATGCCGTTTCCCTCCGGGTCGTCGAAATAGAGGGCCTGGCTCACGAAGTGGTCCGAGGTACCTGTCAAGGGGAGCTTCTCCTCGAGCGAGCGCCGCAAGACTCCACCGAGCTCCTCCTCGGACGGCAGGAGGATCGCGAAGTGATAGAGGCCGGCGGTGTGGCGCGGACGCGGTCGCAATGCATGCGAAGTCGTGAGGTGCAGCAGAGGTAGTCCACCCACACCAAGCGTGGCCGAGCTCGCTTCGCTCGCCAGCCGGGTCAGCCCGAACCACTCGTAGAACTCGACCTCACGCTCGAGGCCGAGCACCTTCAGCTCAAGCGCGCCCAGCGGCCATTGCGAGCTCACAACACTTGAATCCTGCGCTTTGGACGCAGTGTGGTGTGGCTGGGGAGGAAGGATTCGAACCTTCAACCTTCTGATCCAGAGTCAGCTGCGCTACCGTTGCGCCACTCCCCAACGGGCCGGGTCGGCCGCCTATTCTAACCAGCACAATCGACGCCCCCGCCATGGGGTTTTCCACACTCTCTCCCCAGGCTCGCTTTCTGTCGCCTACCGGTGTCCGGTAGCCTGCAGATGCCTCGCTGTGCAAGCTACCCTGCTTCGGGTCGGCAACCGCAAATCAGCGCCGTCCCGGGCCGGGGCGCAGCCTGAGCGACCGGTTAATCCACAGGCTCCGGTCTAGTCCCTGGTGTCCTTCGCCCCAGATCCGCCGCGCATGGCTTGGGGTCGCGAGGACATGCGGATCGACAGCGGTGGCGGCGTTCCCATCAGGCGCCCGAAAGCAGTCTCGAGGAGCCCCTTCGCCCGATAGAGGTTGATCGCCCAGCCGACGCCGAATACGCGATCGCTAAAGAGGCTGTCGGAGGCGGGGTTCCAGTAGGCACTGCGAAATCGCTCCCAGGTCGGCGGTCGAAAGTCATAAGGCACGACGCCCAGCACCCTTCCGTGCCAGGTGCGCTCAGCCTCGGGTTTCGCAAGCTCGGTGGCGACTGCCGCCACCACAAGCCCGACAGCCGTGAGCCGCATCAACCGACGTATCCCGCGCAAAGTCCCCATACTTCAAAGTGAAGCGTATTCCACAGTAACCTTGCATGTTTTGAATCCGTTGTCGCAAGCGGGGTAGATGGCCACAAGACTCCAATCGACGACACGCCTTTTGCGGTGGTTAACGCCTGGTCTCGAGATCAAGCGGTGGCTTCTGCTCCTCATGCTCGCGGAGCTGGTGTTGGTGCTTGGATTCGCTTACGGCCTCAAGGCCCTGTACAAGACCGCCGAGCTGCCGTCGCAGTTCTATTACATAACCCTCCAATTTTGGCCTTACCCCATACGCGCCCTCATCTTCGGCGCGCTTGGAGTCGGCTTGCTCGTTTTCAGCTATCTGAAGCTCACGCAATCAGTCCTCGGACCGTTTCTGCCCGGCAGCAGCTCGAGCAGCATGGTCGAGGTGATTCACGCCTTCCGCCTCAAGAGCCGCGGCCCACGCATCGTCGCGATCGGTGGCGGCACCGGCCTAAGCTCACTGCTGCGCGGACTGAAGACATACACCTCCAACCTGTCGGCCATCGTCACAGTCGCCGACGACGGCGGTTCGTCCGGAAGGCTGCGTGACGAATACCGAATCCTTCCACCGGGCGATTTCAGGCAGTGCCTCATCGCCCTCGCTGATGCCGAGCCGCTGATGAAACAGCTCTTCGATCATCGATTCAAAGAAGGGTCGCTCGATGGTCACTCCTTCGGCAACCTTTTCATCATGGCCATGGCCGACGTGACCGGGAACTTTGAGCATGCGCTGCGGGAGTCCGGCAAGGTGCTCGCGGTCAAAGGCACCATCATCCCGTCCACCCTGCAAGACGTGACCCTCGTGGCTTCGATCAACGGCCACACGGTTGAGGGTGAATCCAAGATTCCGAAGCAGAACGCGCCCATCAGTCAGGTTTTCCTCAAGCCCGACGGCGCTCAGCTGAACCCCGAGGCGGCGCAAGCGATCTTGAGCGCTGAGCTGGTCGTCATCGGACCGGGATCGCTGTACACGTCGATCCTGCCCAACCTTCTCGTGGAAGGCATGGTCGAGGCCATCAAGGCTTCGCCGGCGCTCAAGGTCTACATCTGCAACCTTGCCGCGCAGCACGGAGAGACCGACGGGTACGACGTCGACGATTACCTGCGGGTGATCCATGAGCACGTCGGATCGAACATCTTCGATTTCGTGCTGGTCAATTCGAACAATTCCCATCTGCCCACAGGCGGCCAGTCACAGGTCATCTTCCGACCTGAGGACCTATCGAAGCACCCCGAGGTTCGCTTCATCGGCGCCGACGTCGTGAACGTTCGGGTGCCTTCCCACCACGACCCGGACAAGCTCGCGCGGTCGATCATGCGGAAGGTTTGGCAGGCGTAGGGACGGCGACTGCTACCTCGGCGCCACGCGCTCGCAGGCGGCTTACGGTCTCGACGATGATGGTGGCGGCGGCGACGTAGACCACCGACACGAGCGCATCGACAACGTAGTGCTCGCCCAGATAGACGATCGAGATCATCACCGCCGCCGACCACGCGGCCAACCCCACCGCCAGAAGCCGGTACCGCTGCCACGCGTAGACGGCCGCCAGCATCGGGAAGGCCGCATGGAGGGAAGGGAAGGCTGCGAACTGATTCGAATTGAAGCTGTGGTAGATAGGGCTGACCAGCGTGTATCCCCACAGGGTGCGGACAGTATGGTCGTTGACCTTGACCACGTCGGGCAGCTGATACCAGGGCGGGGCGCTCGGCCAGAAGAGGTAAGTCACAAAAGCCAGGAAGCACATGAGAAGGAGGGCGGCAACGAAGCGCCAGTAGTACTCGCGGCTGTTCACCCAGAACACGAAGCCGACAACGATCGGCAAGACGAAGTGCATGAAGTAGAAGAACATCGCGACGATGTCCTGGAGGCCGACCACCCCATGGTGATAGAAGGCATGCTGAAGAGTGAGCGTGGGGATCGTGCCCCAGAAGACCCACCTCTCCAATCCCGACAGGTCGTGTGGTGGGAAATTCGTCTTTGCCGCGAAACCCCTCATCGCCTCGTAGGCGAAAAACAGCAGCAGGAAGGGCGTCCAGTCAGTGATGAACGTGCGTCCGCGTCCCAGGGCGATGGCTATGACGAGCAGAACGAGCAGCACCCACTCCGGCTCGATTGATACGCCCCGCCACAGCATCACCCCGAAGATCAGCGCGAGGTAGGCGACGCTGCCGATGAGCAACAGGCGGGGCCGGCGAGCCGCCA
The DNA here is from genome assembly GCA_030946685.1 of Candidatus Dormiibacterota bacterium. Taxonomy (GTDB): domain Bacteria; phylum Chloroflexota; class Dormibacteria; order Dormibacterales; family Dormibacteraceae; genus Palsa-872. The sequence goes on from JALYYG010000275.1 coordinate 20,240, forward strand.
CCGGCTTTGGCTCAGCCGGCGCGGACAACAGCGACCGCCGCGATTTCCACCGTGACTGAGAAGGGAAGCGAGCTGGCTCCGAGCGCCGCTCGTGTGTGCCTGCCGGCGTCACCAAGAACCTCGACCAGCAGCTCCGAGGCTGCGTTGAGCACTTTCGGCTGATCGCCGAAGTCACCGGTCGACAGCACGAAACCCGTCAGCTGGGCAACCTGCTCGACATTTGCCAGCCCGGCCGCAGATTCCATCTGGGCGAGAAGGTTGAGCCCACACACCCGTGCGGCCGCCTGCGCATCCTCAACGCTCACCTCATCCGGGCAGCGACCGGTCAGACGCTTACCGTCCTGGATCGACACCTGGCCGGCGATGTAGAGCAGTGAGCGCCCGTTTCCGATCGGCACAAGCACGGTAGGAACGTACGACGCGACTGGGGCAGGAGGAACGGGCAGCTTCAGTCCGAGCTGGCGCAGGCGCTCGTATGGGTCAGTCAACTCGAGGGAGTCTAGTGGAGTTACCCGCGACGACCGCGGAAATGGGAGACCACGGCCAGCACGATCACGACCACAGCGACCAGGCCGATGGCGATGTAGGGCAACCTGCTGAGGCCCGATATTCCATCCGACACGGGCGTCGCGGTGCGGCTGCCGCTGGCAGGCGGCGTGACCGCCGGCGGTCCCTGCGGAGCCGCGCCGGTGTCATGGTAGGCCCAGACCACTGCAACCTGGTCTGCTGGTCGAAACGTGGCCACATACAGCGTCGGGGCCTCGTCGTTCGACACAGCGAGCGCGGTCACGGACAGTATCGGCGGCCCGAGAGAGGTGAAGCTGCGGCCCGAATCGCCGGTCCTCCAGAGCCCGCCCGACGCCGACCCACCGCCATCGCTGGCGGTGTAGTAGCGATCGTAATGAGTGGTGATGAAGGCGATCTGCGTGTAGTCGGTCGACGGCAGCAGGTTGCCGCCGCTGTTGGGGGCAAAGGACGCGCCATTGTCGCGTGAGGAGTAAAGGCCGGCGTTCGTGCCGACGATCAGGGGCCGCACGCTGCCGGCCGGCGGCAACGGGCCGGCCGCAACGCATGCCACGACCTTGCCATTGATCGCGGCGCCTAACTGCGCCCATGACGCTCCACCATCCGTGCTCTGGAATAGCGGCGCCCCGCCAATCGTCGAGGCGGCGTCACTGCCGGCCACCAGGCGGACCGGGTCGTGAATGGCGGCCACCGCAAGCGAGCCGATGCTGGTGCTGGAGAGCCCTGACTGCCTCCAGGTGAGGCCGTCCGCCGTGATGTAGACACCGTGGTCCGTGCCTGCCGCGGCGAGCACGAGCGCGAACCCGAAGACCCGCACGGAGCGCCCCTCCATCCCATTCACCACGGCCCAGGTCAACCCTCCATCCGTGCTCACCAACGCACCCGATCCACGCGTGCCGGCAAACACCAGGCCGGCTTTGAACGGGCTGAACGCGATGGTGAGAAAACCCGAGGAACCGCTGCGCGCAGACTTCCACGTCGAGCCACCGTCGGCGCTCCTTACCAGCGAACCCTCGGCCGTGCCCGCCACAAGGACCTGACTGTTGAAGGGATTGACACCCAGGGCGAGGATGGCGCGATGACCCTGCTGGGGCAGCGGTGGCAGGCGGACCCATGTCGATGCTGGAAGCGCTCCCGCCACGACAGCAAGGGCGGCCCAAGCGCACGCCAGCAGCGCCACAAGCGTCGCGGCAAGGCGTTTGCGAGGAAGCGACACGAGCGTGCCGATTATCACCCAACGCGGTCAGCCGACGGGCGAGTTGGGACGGCTCTCGGCGGCCACCCACTCGGCACCGGGTGATTGCCTACAATCCGTGCGTGCTGGCTCGCCCCAGAGCCTGGCTGCACCGGGCCACTGCCCGGCTCGACCAGGTGGCTTTCAGCCCGGCCTCGCTGCCCGACGATTTGGTCACGGGCATCGCGCTGGCGCCACCGGTGGCTGCCGGCATCATCATCTTCAAAGTTCCGGCGCTGGAGATGCTTGGGGTGGCGCTCGCTGTTGGAATTGGTGGGCAGCTGATTGCGCGCTGGGTTTGGCGCCGTGACATACCGCGGCCGAAACCAGGCGCGGTCATCGCGGCAGTTTTCGGTGTCACATTGGTTGGAGCCGGCGCGCCGTTCGCCACATCTGTCGCCATCGCCTCGCTGGCCGTCATCCTGGAACTGCTTCGGGCGCGCTACGTCCCGGCAATCCGCGCTCAGACGGGCCTCCTGGCCTTCGTGGCCGTGGCCCTCATCACGAGGGGTGCCCCGCTTGCCTACATCAATCCGGCAAGCGGCAAGCCTTTCCCGGACCCGATTGCGATCTGGTCGGTTCAGCCCTCCCTGCCTGCTTCCTACGACCCGATCACGCTATATGTGGGAAATGTCGCGGGACCGGCATTCGCCACCTCGCTGCTGGCAGTTGCGATTGGGATCGCCTGGCTCGCATACGCGCGCCGGTTGAGCATCGTGGTCGCCGTCGGCTTTCTGGCTGGTGGCGTCGTTGCGATTGGGGCGTACCACTGGGATTACGTCGCACACCTGGACAGCGGGCCGACGTGGTTCGTAGCCGGATTGCTACTTGCTGATCGGCGCAGCCTCCCGGGGTCCTGGGCGATCCGCCCGATATTGGGCTTGGCCGCTGGCCTTCTGGCGATCGGGCTACGGGCCCGAGGGGGTGGCATCGAAGCGGCGTACATCACGGTTGCCGGCGTGCAGGCATTGATGGCGGTGGTCGTTGTCGCCCTGTGGGCCGCCTCGATGTGGACCGACAGGTGGCAGAGAAATCGGAGGCTGCGCCAGCGCGACGCTCAGCTTCGCGTGGTGAAAACCGGATAGCGGGCGAGCCATGGAGCGGCTCTAGACGACTGCAACCTCGACCTTGGCGAGGCCGAGGGTGGCGGCAAGCTCCTCAGCGCGGGCCCGAATTTCGGGACGAGCTTTTGGCGACAGCGGACCCAACGGCTCCACCGCGATGCGCAGGGTCTGCTTCGTCACCGTGTGGGACCAGGTGGCTGCGACGCGCCCTCCGATGAGCACCACCGCTGAGATCCAGCCAGCCGTGCGGCTCACCCTGGCTCGGTAGCCGGCTTCGAAAAGGTGGTCGCGTTTGGCGTGGCCCATCAAGTAAGGGTCGAAAGCCGGCAGCAAATGGACCGACGGACCATCAGCCACTTTAGAAATCGACCTCAGATCGCCAGCCAGCATCTCGGCGCGCCGGCCTTCGATCGAAACAGGAACCAGCTCGTCCGACAGGCCGGCCCAGGCGGCCTTGCCGACGCCCGGCCAGGCGCCCCACCACCGGGCGAAATCGTCTTTGGTCGCAGGTCCATATGCGCGGAGGTAGCGCCGGGCGATCTCCACCAGGGCCTTTTCAGGATCGAGCTCATGCCATGAGCCGAGCCACTGCTCCGGCCGGACGAAGGTGACGCTCTGGCCGCGGCTCGGCCCGAAACACAGAAGGCCGTTGCGAGCGACCGGCTTCAACATGCTGCCCCAGCCGGACTTCAAGACGTTCCGAACTTGCTCGGACCGACCGCGTCCCACAGCCGCAATGAGCTCCTCCCTGGTCACCGTGCGCCCATCCAGCGCGTCGCCGATGGCGCCGAACAGCTCGTTGAGCTCCGGCTCGGTCAGCTGGGTGAACTTCAGCCAGGCATTGATGTTTCGGATGCGGAGCGTGCGCATCGCCGCCGTGTAGATGGGCAGCTCCCTGGAAGGGACCAGGTGGAGGGTGCCGCGCATGAGCCAGGTCTTTACCAACGACTTGTTAGTCCAAAGGGCGTTCCGCACGTCCTCGACCGTGCAGTCGACGCGGACGCAGATCTGCAGCTCGGCGGCAGACATCAGTTGCGCCTGGACTCCGCCGATCTCACCGACCACGCCGGCGAGGTCTTTCTTGGGCGCTCGACGCGTGAGGTGATGTCGTCTCAGGCGAAACGCATGGACCTCAGGCCAGCTCAACTCGACCGCAGCCGGCACCGTCCCTTTCAAGTCAACCCGAAATCATCGGGCACGGCTGCTTGTATTTGCAGCCACACGCCTATTTGCAATCTGGTTGCACCTGCAACCAATCTCGCTCGGGGTGGGTCAGTCGAACAGCTTGCGGCCGCGGGTGACGAACTGGTCGCGGCGCGGTCCCGTCCCCACCAGCTCCACTGGAGCGCCGATCAGCTCACCGATCCGCTCGATGTAGTCCCGGCACGGCTGGGGCAGGTCGTCCCAGCAGCGGGCGGCGCCGATCGTGGTCTCCCACCCGGGCATGTCCTCGTAGACCGGTCTGCAGTGCTTGTAGTGCGAGATGTTGGCTATCGGATGGTCGTGGCGCTCTCCACGGAAATCGTAGGCCGTGCAGATCTTGAGGATCGGCTGGTCGTCGAGTATGTCCAGGCGCATGAGGGCGGCACAGCCGACGCCATTGACACGCACGGCGTAACGAGCCACCGCAGAGTCGAACCAGCCGATGCGCCGTGGGCGGCCGGTCACCGTACCGAACTCGTGTCCGCGCTCGCGGATCTGGTCCCCGACCTCGTCCAGGAGCTCAGACGGGAAGGGTCCGTAGCCGACGCGCGACGTATATGCCTTGAAGACTCCGATGGTGAGGTCGACCTTGGTCGGCGGGATGCCGCTGCCGGTCAGAGCGCCGCCCGCCGTCGGATTGGAGCTCGTCACGTAGGGGTACGTGCCGAAATCCAGATCGAGCATCGTCGCTTGGGCGCCTTCCAACAGGATGTTGGTTTTGTTGTCGAGCGCTTCCTGGATGATCGGGAACGTGTCCTTGATGTAGGGGTCCAGCTGTTTCGCATAGCCCAGGTATTCGTCAAGCATGCTTTCCCAGTCGTACGCCTCACCGCCATAGAGCTTCGTGAGGATCGGATTTTTCACCTGGCCGACGACGAAGGCGAGCTTCTTGCGCATGAAGCCTTCCTTTTGCAGGTCGCCGATGCGGAACCCGATGCGCCGGATCTTGTCCGCATACGCCGGGCCGATGCCGCGCCACGTCGTGCCGAGGCGGTCGTCGCCGCGCGCCTCTTCCTCGAGCTGATCGAAGAGCGGGTGGTACCGCATCACCATGTGGGCTCGCTCGCTGACCAGCAGGTTGTTCGGCTCGATGCCGCGCTCGCGCAACTGGGACAGCTCGCGGAGAAGAACGATCGGGTCGACCACGACCCCGTTGCCGATGATGCACATGCAGCGCGGGTACAGGATCCCGGAGGGGATGAGCTGAAACTTGAACTCGCCGTCCTCGGTGATGACAGTGTGGCCGGCGTTGTTTCCACCTTGCGAGCGGATGACCATCTGCGCCTTGGCTGCGAGGAAGTCGATGACCTTGCCCTTACCCTCGTCGCCCCATTGGCCCCCGACCAGGATGATGACCATGGGGTTACTCCGTCCCGGGTTCGGGTCGGCGGGTCTCCAGGTTGTAGAAGCGGGTGTGGTCCCGCCGGAACTTGAGCTCGATCATCCCGGTGGGGCCGTTCCGGTGCTTGGCGACGATGACCTCGGCGATTCCGGGACGCTCATCGGACTTGTAATACTCGGGCCTATAAAGAAACATTACAACATCACTATCCTGTTCTATCGCCCCGCTTTCGCGAAGGTCGCTGAGGATCGGTCGCTTGTCCGGACGCTGCTCAGGCGCCCGACTCAACTGAGAGATGGCGATCACAGGTATCCGAAGCTCGCGTGCCAAACCCTTCAGCGCGCGCGAGATCGACGAGACCTCCTGCACCCGATTGTCATCGCCGCGGGAGCGCCCATGCATGAGCTGAAGGTAGTCGACGACGATGAGGTCGACGTTGTGCCGCATCTTGGCCTGGCGAGCCTTGAGCTGCAGCGTCAGCTCGTCCATCGCCGGCGTGTCATCGATGTAAATCGCCGCCTCCCCGAGGGGCCCGAGGGCATTGGACACTCGGTCGAACTCTGCCTCGCTCAGCAGTCCGCGATGCAGCCGCTGAGCGTCGATCTGGGCCTGCTCTGTCAGCAAGCGCTCCGTGAGCTGTTCCTTGGACATCTCGAGGCTGAAGATCGCAACTGCCTTGGTTGCATTCAGCGCTGCATGCAACGCAATGTTCAGTGCCAGGGAGGTTTTGCCCATCGAGGGCCGGCCCGCCACGATGATCAGGTCAGAGTCCTTGAAGCCTCCCGTCATCCGGTCCAGGTCGTGGAACCCAGATGGGACCCCGATGACGCCCTGCCCGCTCTCCATCTGCAGCGAGATCCGCTCCATCGCGGGTCCGAGCAGGTCGTAGAGCTTCGCCAGCTCGCGCTGGTCGCGGTCGTCGGCCACGCCGAACACCAACGATTGAGCCTGGTTGATCGCCTCTTCCGCCTCGACCCCGTCGTCGTACCCGAAGCCGGCGATGTTCGAGCCGGCCGAGATCAGGCGCCTCTTGTACGCCTTCTCTTTGACGATCCGGCCGTAATACTCGATGTTGGCCGCGGTCGGGACCGCGCTCTGCATCGACGCCAGCTGGGTCCGCCCACCAACGCGGTCGAGCATCCCCATCGTCTGGAGCTGGGCGGCCAGAGTGACGTTGTCGATCGGCTCGCCCGCGGCGAACAGATCCAGCGCGGCCCTGAATACCTGGCCGTTGTTCTCCCTGTAAAAGTCCTCGGGGTGCAGGAATTGCAAAACCTTCGCAACCGACAGAGGGTCGAGAAGGATGGATCCGAGCACTGACATCTCGGCGTCGAGGTCGTGGGGTGGCACCCTCCCAGGTGTGAGAGGGATGGTCTGCATCGGGTCGTCTCCGCCTCAGCGGTCCTGGGTGACGATCACATTGACGTGGGCGGCCACGTCGCGGTGCAGCTTCAGCGGGACCTGGTGCTCGCCAAGGGTCTTGATCGGCTCTTTCATGTCGATCTTGTGCTTGTCGATCTCGACCCGGTGCTGTGCTTTGAGTGCTCCCGCAATGTCCTGGTTCGTGATCGATCCGAATGCCTTGTCTTCCGCCCCGACCTTCAACCGCACGACCACGGTCTTGTTGTGGATCTCATCCGCCAGCGCCTGTGCGTCGACGCGATCCTTGGTCTCCCGCTTGACCGCGGCGTCCTTCAGCCGCTTGGCCTCTGCCTCGTAGCCCCGGCTGGCGGGCACCGCGAGCTTTCGCGGAAACAGGAAGTTGCGCCCGTACCCGTCCGTGACCTCCTTCACGTCGCCGGCGCGACCGACGTTCTCAACATCCTTGGTCAGCATCACACGCAATTTCGCCTATCCCTCCGATACCGATTGATAAGGGTCCCGGCGCCAAACGCGCCCTCGGATTCTGTTGAACAGTCGCCCGCCACCCTCGCGCGCCGCGACGACCGTGTCGCGAAAGTCGCGGTCGAACACGCTCTCCCCCGCCTTCAGAGCCGCCTCATGCTCGCGGCGGACGTCTTCAGGGCACGCTTCGATGAACGTGCTAACCGCCAGCACCGCGAGTGCGAGCATGTCGAGCTCGCCCATGAGCGGCACCCAGGCTGGAAGGTCGATCGGGCTGACGATCAGCACCAGTGCGCCCAGCAGCACCGCCTTGGGTGCAGCCGGAACCCGTTCGTCGCGCAGCAGGCAATAGGCAAGCTTGCCATGCCTCGGCACGTCGACCAGCAGCTCTTTGGCACGCGAAAGTATCGGATGCATGGGGGCCGCAACAGCCTAACGCCTTTCGACTGCCAAAGGGGAGCTACTTAACTTAGCCTAGCGCCATGGCAACGGCGGTCAGCCCGATCCGAGCACGCGACGAGGTCAGCCTACTCCGGTTGCTGGCTATCAACGCTTTCAAGTTTGGTGGCGATGGGGTCCACTGGACGCCGCTCAACACGATCATCCTCCAGGTCCTCGCGGTCGCGGTGGCCGGCGGCACCAGGGGGACACTGGTAGTAGCACAAGCCACCTCAGCCGGAGCTGTGTTCGCAGTGGTGGTGCCGATACTTGTCGGCTACCTCAGCGACCGAACCTCGACAAGATTCGGTCGCCGCCGTCCCTGGATCGCCAGCGGGACCCTCTTCAACCTGTTTGGCCTAGGCCTTCTTGCGGGCGCAGGTTCTGTTCCCGCGCTCATCGCCGCGTACCTGGTCGTCCAGATCAGCAACAACGGCGCATTCGCCGCGTACAGCGCGGTGATCCCTGACGTCGTCCCGGTGCACCAAAACGGCCGAGCGTCCGGTTTGCTGAATTCAATGCAGCAACTGGGCACCGTGGTTGGGTTGTTCGCGCTCACAATTCTCCTGAGTCCCGACCATCTGGGCAGCACGCATGCCGGGGCGGTCGCCGGCTTATGGGTGGTCGGAATCTTCACGGCCGGCTCGGTCATGGTCACGCTGGCCGCGATTCCCGAAGCGCCACTGCAACGATTGCGCTCAGCGGCGCGCATCCGAATACCCATGCGGGTGGCGGTGGCTGCGGTTGGGTTCGTAGTCGTGTTGGTTGCCCTCGAATTCGTCTTGTTGACGCCGGTGTCGGCCTTGTGGTTCGTGGTGATGGGCGTTGGGGCAGCAGCGGCGGCCGTCGCCGGCTTTGCCTCAACCGGGATTCCCCAGGTTCGAGCAACACTCGGGCCGCTGCGTGATCGCGACTTTTTCTGGGTGTTGACGACGCGCTTTTTCAACACATGCGGTATCTGGACGATCGCCCCATACATCGGCTACTTCTTCAAGGACGTCGTACATAGGAAGGACTGGGCTTTCGACAGCTCGCTGTGGCTGCTCGCGGTGATCGGCGGAGGCATCATCCCGGCCGTTGTGGGCGGCTTCCTGTCCGACCGGATGGGCGGCCGGCGCAAGGTCTTCGTCTACATATCCGCAGGTATGCAGGCCGCTGTGTCAGCGGTACTGCTTTTTAGCCTCGTTACCGATCTCACTGTCCTATATGTGCTCGGCGTCCTGTTCGGGCTCGGCTTCGGCGCGTATCAGGCCGTGGACTGGGCGCTTGCTTGCGACGTGCTGCCCGACCGCGACAACGCAGCCGCTAAAGACATGGCACTGTTTCACGTCTCGTTCACGCTGCCGCAGGTATTCGCTTCTGCGCTCGCCGGTCAGCTCTTGTATCACCTCAACCAATCAGCGGGCAACAACTTCGGTTACCGAGTTGTTTTCGCTACCGCCGCCTTGTGGTTCGTGCTGAGCCTCGTCTTCGTGCGAATGATCAAAGGCGTGCGCTAGCAGCGCTTGATCTCTCGCGACGCACCGCGACGAGGCTGGCGATCCAGATCGACGTGACACCCAGCACACCGAATTCCGCCATCAGCCGCAGCACGAACAGGTTTGAGTAGCCGGAGACGAGCAGGGTCTGCAACCAGTTATGGCCCGGTCCGATGAGGATCCAGCCTGCGGAGACGAGCCCTAGAATCACCCAGTCCCGGCGCCGAACGGCCCACGCCAGCAGGACCAGCATCGGGAGCAGCAGCAGGACCAGGTGCGTGCCCCACGAGTAGCTGGCAACGAGGGGAGTGGCGGCCACCATCGCACCCGCTTCGAGGGCTCGCCCCGACCAGGTGCTCGCGGGCGACCTCAGGACGCCCAAGGTGATCGCAACCACAGCGATAGCTATCACCACTGTGATGATCCTTGCTACCGGCGGGCTGCCACGCTCAGCCCCAAAAAATGTGTCGGGTTGCAGCAATCGAGTGATCGTGCCCCCGGGTGAATGATTTTCGAACAGGCCGGTCCCGGAGCTGATGGCCGGCAGCACCTGGCGCAAGTACTCGAGCAGGTAGTGTGGCGCCGCCAGGAGCCACAAGCCCAGACCGGCGACTATGGCGGCAGCGAGCATCGACCAACGCCTGCCCCAAAGGATGAGCAGTCCAACGGGCGCCTGGATCAATTTCAATGCCACCGCCAATCCGAGCGCGGCCCCACCCCACCAACGGCCGGAAACCCAGGCCCAGAGCCAAACACCTGACAGCGCCAGGAGGACGAGATTGATCTGGCCCTCGACAATATTGCCAGTCACTGGCTCGAAGGCGAGCGCCACCAACACGAGTAGGACCGCCAGCTGCCAATCGTCGACACGGAGAGCGCGCAAGGCGCAGAAGAGAAATGCAATGAGCGATGCATTGAGCAGCAGAACGGCCGCCACCGTGAGCAGGTGGCCGTCCACACCGACGGCCGGCTGCAGAAGCCAGGCCAGGGCCGGTGGCATCACATACTGCGGGCCAGTCGGCTCGAGGCAGCCCATCGACGTGCAGAGGTCGTACGGGTCCTGTCCTGCGGCCAGCCGGGCGGCCGCTCGCATGTAGCTCTCCTGGAAGTCACCCAGGTGCGTGCCGAACACGAGAGGTTGAACCAGGTCTTGCCACAGATACAGCAGCGCGATGGGGAGCCCAGCCCAAACGAGAAGCAGCGACCTGAACCACCGATTGGACAGAGCCGGTAGCCGCAATGCTGCCGACGCGTTCACGTAGCCGAGATTATGGCTGGGCCGAGTTCCAAAATACGAGGCGGCGCCTGCAGCGGACACCGCCTCGGCCGGTTTCCGTCGGGTGACACGCTTTTTTGGTTACTGCGCCTTGCGGCCGTTGCCTACTTTTGGAGGCCAACCTCGCGTGAACTGCGGCGGATCCGGCGTCGAACGAATTGAAAACAAGTTGCGCGATTCGCGAGTGAGTGTCAAGTGGTTGGTTTTCCCAGCACGCGCGCCAACGCTGACTGAATGAGGTCTGGCACATTGTGAGAGGCGCACAATTGAAACCGAAAGTCCAGGCGGAGGTGGCTCGAATCTTGCGCAAGCTCAGCTACGTTCACGGCGCCAGCGATGTTCCGCTGCTGGGCGAAACGATTTTTCAAAATCTGCGCCGGACCGCCGAACGTTTCAGTAATCGGGAAGCGCTGGTTGTGGCGCACCAGGGCCACCGCTCCACATATGCGGAGCTGATCGAGCAGTGCGAATTGATCGCCCGCGGCCTGATGGCACGTGGGGTCCGGAACGGGGATCGTGTCGGAATCTGGTCGCCCAATCGTTACGAGTGGGTGATCGTCCAGTACGCGACAGCGGCTATCGGCGCGATTCTCGTCAACATCAACCCCGCGTACCGCACGTCGGAGCTCGAGTACGCGCTGAACCAGTCGGGCATCAGCCTGCTCATCCTTGCCGCCGGTTTCCGCCAAGCGGATTACGCGGCGATGCTCGCCGAAGTCAGAGGCCGCTGCCCTGAGCTGAGGGAAGCGTTGGTCCTAGAGGATGGATGGGAGGCTCTGAAGCGCGATGCCGCGAAAACCAGCGTGGACGCGCTGCGCGAGCTCGAAGCCTCGCTGCAATTCGACGATCCCATCAACATCCAGTACACGTCTGGCACGACGGGCTTCCCGAAAGGGGCAACGCTGACTCATCACAGCATCCTCAACAACGGGTACTTCATAGGCGAGACGTTGAACTACACGGAAAAGGACCGCGTCTGCATCCCCGTCCCGTTCTATCACTGTTTTGGCATGGTGCTCGGCAATCTCGCGTGCACCACCCATGGAGCGACGATGGTGATCCCGGGCGAGGCGTTCGACCCCGTCGCGGTGATGGAGACCGTACAGAAAGAGCGATGCACGTCGCTTTACGGCGTGCCCACGATGTTCATCGGCGAGCTCGACCACCCTCGCTTCAAAGAGTTCGACTTCAGCTCGCTGCGGACCGGCATCATGGCCGGTTCGCCGTGCCCGGTCGAGGTCATGAAGAAGGTTCAGACGGTGATGCACATCCCGGAGATGACGATCGCTTATGGAATGACCGAAACTTCGCCGGTTTCCACGCAGTGCGCCACCGACGATCCCTTGGACCGGCGCGTCTCGACAGTCGGCAGGGTGCATCCACACGTGGAGATCAAGATCGTCGACCCGGCAACAGGCGATGTCATCCCGCGCGGCGAAACCGGCGAGCTCTGCAGCCGGGGATACATCGTCATGCGGGGGTACTGGAACAATGAGGAGGCGACACGGCAGGCTGTCGACCCGGGCCGATGGATGCATACCGGTGACCTCGCGACGATGGATGAGGACGGATACCTCAATATCGTCGGGCGGATCAAGGACATGATCATTCGCGGAGGCGAGAACATCTACCCGCGTGAGGTCGAGGAGTTCCTTTACGGCCATCCGGACATCACCGATGTCCAGGTGATCGGCGTGCCCTCTGAAAAGTATGGCGAGGAGGTCATGGCCTGGATCAAGCCGCGAGAGGGAGCCACAGTCACCGGGGAGGAGCTCGCCGCGTGGTGCAAAGGCAAGATCGCCTCTTACAAGATCCCCCGTCACTGGAAGCTCGTGGACTCGTTTCCCATGACGGTCACCGGCAAAGTCCAGAAGTTCAAGATGCGCGAGGCCGCAGTGGAGGAGTTGGGTCTGGAGAAGGCGGCCGGAGTCAGAACCGCGTAGCACGACAGGCCCCCCCGGGGGGTGCCAGATTCCTGGAGGCTATAGCAAACTTTCGTAGGGGAAGGCGGCGGCGAACGGCTCGTAGAGCAGGAGCACCTGCTCGATCGGCATCACGTCGCGCAGGAAGATGCCGCCGGCGGCCACCCCGGCCGATCCGACGATCCCAGAACCGTCGTGCGGCGCCTGCTGTTCGGCGCCGTCCTGCGCCGCGCGGAGCGCGTTCGTGCGCCCAGATTGAGTGGCGATGGCGATCGCCGACCTCCACGCCGCCGAGTAAAGAGCTGCGGGATCCAGCTCAGCCGACCAAACGGCGACCGTCCCGGCCGCCGCTGAGCCGGGAGCCGATTTTGGGGCCTCGCCGAGCACTTTGGCGACGGCCGCCACTTCAGCCTCGGCCTCCCCGGCCAGCGACGGAAGCCGCTGGAGAAATGCGGCGATCTGGCGATCAACGGACGGTGGGGGCTGATAGTCAGGCCCCGGCAGCACTGTCGCAAAAGGCCTGTAGATGGACGCGAATTGAATCGGATACATCTGCTCACGAACGAGAATGGCCAAGGCGACGATCTGGGCGGACTCCAGGGCGGCGGCCGCCGCCGTGGGCTCCGGAAGGGCCTTGCTGATCGCCTGCTGGATCTGCGCGACTCTGAACCCGCCTGTGAAGGCATTGACCATGGACTGGTCAGCACCAGAGAGCAACGGATCCAGGACCTGTTCCACAGCCGAAGTGGTCGGACGCTGCCGGGAGAGGACGCGCGCGAGTGCGATCCACTGCCACTGCTCTTTACTGAGTGACTTGCCGGCCGCAGTGAGGAACTGCCCGGCTTCGGTGGCGCTCAGCGCGTACCCGGCCGGGCCACTACCTGCTCTGGCAACAGCCCTTTGGCCCGCAGCATGTCGATCGGGTGATACGCATCGACGATACGCATGGTTCCCGAAGCGGAACGCAGTACCATCGATTGCGTATACGCGTAAACGTCCTCGTATCGAACTCCTTTCAGCAGCTCCCCCGAGGTTATCCCGGTGGCGGCGAAGAAAATGTTGTTGCCCGAGCACAGGTCATCGATCGACAACACTCTGTTTGGCTGGTGTCCCTCTTTGACGGCTACCTTTCGCTCGTCGTCGTCGCGCAACAAAAGTTTGGCCTGCATATCGCCACCAATCGTCTTGACAGCACATGCGGCGAGCACTCCCTCGGTGGCACCCCCCGAGCCCATCATGCAGTGGATTCCGAACCTCATCTCGAGCGCCGCCTCGAGCGCGCCAGCGACGTCCCCGGCGGTGATCAGCTTGATGCGGGCCCCGACGTCGCGGATCTCGGCCACGAGGTCGGCGTTCCTCGGGCGTTCGAGCACGACCACAGTCAGCTCTTGGGGCGGCAGGCCCTCGGCCTTCGCGATGCGGCGGAGGTTCCACTCGACGGGCATGTCGAGATCGATGACTCCGCGCGCTCGACGGCCGACCACGAGCTTCTGCATGTAATGCACATGAGTCGTGAACATCGTCCCGCGCTCTGCCAGGGCGATCACCGAGATCGCGCCAGGGAGACCGGCGGCGGTCAGGCTCGTGCCCTCGATTGGATCGACCGCCACGTCGAGCTCGGGCTCGAGCCCGTTGCCAATCTGCTCGCCGAAGTAGAGCATCGGGGCCTCGTCCTTCTCTCCTTCCCCGATGACGACGGTGCCCTTCATGTCGACGGACGCCAGCGCGCTTCGAATCGCCTCGACGGCGCGCCCGTCGGCGCCCATCTTGTCGCCTCGACCCTGGAGTGGTGCGGCGGCCAGGGCCCCGGCCTCGGTCACCCTGAGCAGCTCCAGGGCCAGGTTTCGGTCCATCTCCTGGTCCAACTACCTCCTCCCCATCGACATCGCGCCGGGTAGCGTATCCCTCTAGCCGGTGCCGCGGCGGCGGATTGGCAACTTGCCAGCATCCATCCAGAGATCTTGTTTGCTCACCAACGGGCGATCACCAGAGCGGTCCATGTAGACACATGTGCGCTCGAGCACAGCGGTCACGAGCACCCTGACCCCGTCCAGCGTGGCATCGAAGCCCTCGACGAGCACCTCTCCTCGTCGAGCGACACATCGCTCAGTCGTCGTGGCCCTCTCGGCCTGGGCTCCGAGGCGATGACCGGGGTGCAGGTTTGCGGTCGCAGCCAGGCGGCGCCTGTGGACGCCTTGCGGACGCGGACGGACCCTTTCGAGTCCTGCTGACGGGCGCTTGTAGATATTCCCTTTCGGGTGCCTTGCGCCGACTGATTCGCCGCAGGCTGTCCCGGCGACGCCCGACCCGGAGCTCCGGACGCCCCCTAGAAGAACTCACCCCAGAACTTCCTTACCCGGCCCACTGGGTTGGGGAGGCTCTTAATGGCGACGACCGCCGGCCGTGATGTGGAGTCCAAGATGATCTGGTCCTCGTGGTCGGGAACGCCCTCCGGGTGGACCCTGATCACGCCGTGGTGGACCCCGCCTTCCTGGACCACCAGCGCTCCAACCTTGGCATCGCCTTCGAGGCGGCCCGTGTTCGTGATCTTGAGACGGCTCGCGGCGACGATGTTGCCGCGCAAGAACCCGGCGATAGTCACCTTGACGGTCCGAACATCCGCTTCGACGTGCGCTTCCGGCCCGATGAGCAGATCGCCGTCGCACTCGATTTGGCCGCTGAAGTAACCCAGAATCTGGCCGCCGCCCTTCAGCTGCAACCGTCCCGAGAGCACGTCATCGCGGCTGAGCACAGTCGATTTCTGCTCCACGCCATATGAGTCCGGCCCCCCGTTGCTGGCGGAAACCTCAACCGTCTCCAAAACCTCAACCGTCTCCAATCCGATGTCGGTCATCTGACCCTCCCTTACCCAGCCCACGCTGGTCCCACCTTCCGCAGCATAGCGGCTGCCAGCCCCCCAGGAATCGTTCATTTCAGAGATCGGGATGCGATGTCAGGTAGGCGAGCACTGCCTCGCGAGAGGGCTCGATCTCGCCGTCCATGACCAGTTCGCTGAGGCGCTCCTTGATCCGCCCCACCGCAGGTCCGGGCGGCATGCCGAGTGCCCGCATGATGTCCTCACCGTCGACAGGGGGCGCCAACCTGGTCGGCCGCTCCGACAGGACCTCAGCCAGACGAGCCGCCAGCTCGTCCAGCTTCTGTGGCTCCGGATAGGCTGAAGCCGCAATGTCGGCGCGGGCTAAAGCCATCAGCCTCTCGATCTGAGCGCCCGCATCCCGCGCCAGCCGGCGGACTGCACCGTCGGACCACTCCGAACGGTAATACACCGGTCGCAGGTGCAGACGAACCAGGACTACGACGGCATCGTTCTCTTTCAGGGAGAAGCGGAGCCGCTCCAGCGCGGCCCGTGCCATGGCTGCTCCCACCTCCTCGTGGCCGGTGAACGCCCCGTCGGGAGTGGCCGTGGCCGGCTTGCCCACATCATGGAAGACCGCCGCCAGCCTCACCACGAGGTCGGGTGGGGTCAGCTCGACCGCCAGCAGAGTGTGGCCGTACACGTCGTGGGTGTGATAACCGCCTTGCTCGATGCCCTTGCACGCAGCCAGCTCGGGCAGCACCAACTCCAGGAGTCCCCCAGCATCGAGCAGCTCGAGCGCCAGGCGCGGCCGCTCGGAGACGAGCATCTTGCGCAGCTCCTCGGCGGTGCGTTCGACAGAAATCACTGGAGATGCAAGCCGGCTGCGCAGCTGCCGCATTGCGGGCAGCAGGTCCGGCGCCAGGTCGAAGCCGAGCTGGGCGGCAAAGCGCACCGCCCGCAGCATCCGGAGTGGGTCGTCATTGAACGTCTCGAGGGGGTCGGCAGGAGTGCGGAGGATACGGGCATCGAGGTCCGCGCGGGCGCCGCCGAGGCGGTCGTGGATGTTGCCGTCGAGGTCCATCAACAGCGTGTTGACGGTGAAGTCGCGCCGGCGCAGGTCCTCGTCGAGGGTCGCCGGACGCACGTTTGGCTTTCGGGAGTCCGGCGCGTAGGACTCGGATCGGGCCGAGACGAACTCTACGAGATGCCCGGGCAGGGTGACCTGGGCGGTGCCGTATCGCTCGAAGGTGACCGGCGGCCCTGCGCCCGCCAGCTGCGCGAAGCGCTCTGCAAGTTGTCCTGCCGCTCCTCCTTCGACCACGACATCCAGGTCGGGTTGCGCGTGGCCGATCAGGTGGTCGCGAACGTAGCCGCCCACCACCCAGGCCTTGGCGCTCAGCTCGGCGGCGGCTCGTTTCAGGAGGCGCAGCAGCTCGCTGTCGTCTACTGGTTGATCCGCGCCCATTCGACGGCTCCAACCTGTCCGGCGCGGTCCCCCAATCGGGCTCGACGCAGGAGGGGCCGGCGCGCGGGCCTGATGAATGGAGAGGAGCGCAGCGTTTCCAGCATCATGGGCTGCACCAGGCTCCACGAACGCGTAACGCCGCCGCCCATCACGAACATCTCGGGATCCACAGCATTGGTCAGGCTGATCAGCGCCATTCCCATGTAACGCGCAGCCCGCTCGACCACCATCCTCGCGCGCTTGTCGCCACGCGCGGCCGCGGCGAAGAGCTCGGCCGCCGGATGGCCTGTTTCGCGCGCCAGGTTCGCGCCGCCGCAGAACACCTCGAGGCAGCCGTGCTGCCCGCACTGGTCGAGAGGCCCGTTGGGATCGATGATCATGTGCCCGACCTCGCCCGCCGTCCCATGGGCGCCGCGGTGCAGCTTTCCGTCGACGATCAGCCCGCCGCCCACCCCGGTGGACCAGGTGATGTAGAGCATGTTGCGGGTGCCACGACCGGCGCCGCGGTGAAACTCTCCGAGCCCGGCCATGTCCGCGTCGTTGGCGACGTGAACCAGGGCCCCTGTTGCGTGCCTGAGCATTGCCGCTAGCGGGACGTTACGCCAACCGGGAAGGTTTGGCGGGTTGACGAGCACGCCTCGCTCGATGTCGATCGGTCCAGGGGCGCCGATGGCAATGCTGCGCACCTTCTCGCGGCCTCGGTGCCTTTCGATCTCCGCCGCCGCCCATTCAACCACGCGCTGAGGGCTGCCGAGCAGCGGGGTCCTGGTCTTGAAGCTGGCAATCAGCTGGCCGTCGGAGCGCGCGAGCGCAACGCGGACCTGTGTCCCACCGAGGTCGATCCCAGCCAGCATGCCGAACGTACTGTAATCGCGCGGCGCTTTGAATCAGGACGCGATCAGCTGCTGACCTCGAAGCGCGGCCAGGATCTCGATCGGCGCTCGGGCCCGGTTGAACGTGTAGAAGTGGAGGCCGGGGACGCCAACCTCGAGCAGCTCCGCGCACTGCGCTATGCAGTGCTGAACGCCGAGCCTGCGGACGGCGTCGTCATCCGGCTGCTCGTCGATCGCGAGCTGGAGTACCTCGGGGACGGTCGCCCCCGACATGCCGGTCATGTGCGCAAGCGAGCGGCGGCTGGGGACCGGCATCAACCCCGGGACGATTGGCACCTTGATGCCTGCCGCGCGCGCCCGCGAAACGAGGTCGAAGTAGAAATGGTTGTCGAAAAAGAGCTGCGTGACCAGGAAGTCGGCGCCTGAGTCGACCTTGAGCTTCATGAAGCGGAACTCGTGCTCAAGATCCGGACTCTCGGGATGCTTCTCGGCGCTGCAGGCGGCGCCGATTCCGAAGCCGTAGCCGTTACGGCGTACGAATGCGACCAGGTCGCTGCCGTGAGCGAGCTCGGGATCCGCCGGCACGAAGTGGTCATCCGAGTCCTGCGGGTCTCCGCGCAACGCCAGGACGTTGGCGACCCCCTCTCTCTCCATCCAGTTGAGGATCTGTCGGGTCCTGTCAGGCGAGTTCGCACAGGTGAGATGTGCCATTGCCTCGATGTGATAGTGGCGCTTGATCCGTGTCACCAGCTCGAGCGTCTTGTCACCGGTGCGCAGGCGGTAGGTGACCGAGACCCAATCCGGCGCATGGCCGGCCAGCGCCGCGATTGTCTTCTCGAGGACTTCCACCTCGGTCTCGTCGCGGGGCGCCATGAACTCGAATGAGATGGTCGGCCGGCTGCGACCGAGCAGTTCGGCTATTCGCATTCAGTGGGTCCCATTTGGTCGCCGCGTGGGCGCGCCATGGCCGAAGGTTAGCGAAAAAGCACGCGTTGGTCGCCGACGCGGCGAGTCACCTTTTCCGCATCAAGGTGCTCCAGGAGCGCGAGCACCGGTCGGCGGCTGGCTCGCATGCGATCGCGGAGCTGCGCAACGGTGACCGCTCCGGTCGTGGCGATCACGTCCTTGACGACGGCTACCGCTTTCGCATACGCGTCCTGCGTGAACGCAATGTCCCCACTCACCCGCACGAGGTCGCCCCGCTGAGCGAGCGCGCGCACGACCTCATCCCCGGCTCCGGTCCTCTCCATTGCCTCCGCCAGTGAGGGTGGGGCGAAGGGGTTGTCCGCGAGCACCTGAAGCAAGCGCGCGGCTGGGCCGTCGGATGATTCGATGGCCACGCGGTGGTTCGGCGCTGCGATCGCACCAGCTCTCTCCTCGAGCCTGCCCTCTGCGATAAGGCTTGCGAGCACCGCCGGAAATGAATGCGGCGGGAGTCTGAGGTGGCTCCTCAGCTCCTCTCGTGCCATCCCAGTGCGCAGGGGATGCGCCACGTGGTACGCATCGACGTCGGTCGTGGCGCGTTCCGCAATCGCGTTCCATGATTCGTCGGCAAAGAGCCACTCGCCAATTCGGCGAGCGTGGAGCCCATCGAAATCACCTTGCTGGGCCATGGTCGCCTTCAGGAGCGCGGCCACGGTGACTCCTCGCGGGTACTTGCGCAGCTCTTCCTGCAGCACGTCGCCGGCGGCTCGCCGGTCGAGCGACTCGCCCACCGCAGCGTCATGACGGGAATGCTTGCGCGGTGCCACGTCCACAAAACGGCCTCCGGCAAGTGTCAGCGGTGGACTGGGAACCCGCAGTACGAAGCGGTCCTGGCTAGCGGCTGCGATGGCACGCTCGAGGTACAGCTGTACCCAACCCTCCTCGCCCGGCTCGATTGCGTCCCCAGCCAACACGATGACGCGGCAGCCGACCTCGGTCGTGCCGGTATTGAGCAGCATCTCGGCCCCGTGTCGCAGCCCTCGAGGCGCCGAGGCGAGCACCCGCACCTGTGCGTCAACCCGATGCGTCGATTGCAGAGTGCTCGGCAGGGCGAGGACGTCGCCCCGGGTCAGCTCGCTCTTCTCAACCCCGGTTACGTTCGCAGCCACCCGGCTCCCCGGTGACGCCGTCTCAACGCTGCGGTTGTGGCGCTGCAGCCCTCGGACACGCACCAGGCGCCCGCGGGGCACCACCTCGAGCTCATCTCCAACGCTCAGGGTTCCATCGACGAGGGTGCCGGTCACGACAGTGCCGAATCCGCTCATCGTGAACACGCGGTCAATCGGCAGGCGCGGGCGTCCCAGGTCAACTCGCGGCTCGGCTCCATCGAGGAGGCCGTCCAACGCCGAGCTCAGCTCGCCCAGGCCCTGACCGCTCGTTGCCGACACCCGAAGCACCATCGCGCCCGCCAGCGCCGTGTGCTCCAGCGTCTCGCGCACCTCAGCCGTTACGAGATCGAGCCACCCTTCCTCGACGAGATCGACCTTGGACAGCACGACGATGCCACGGCGAACATCCAGCAGGTCGACGATGTCAAGGTGCTCGCGCGTCTGGGGCATGACCCCCTCGTCGGCCGCGACGACGAGCAAGACGGCATCGAGTCCGTGCGTGCCCGCAAGCATGTTGCGCATGAAGCGGGCGTGTCCCGGCACATCGACGATGCCGATCTCGCGGCCGCTGGGCAGCCGCATGTGTGCGAATCCCAGGTCGATGGTCATGCCCCGCGTCTTCTCCTCGGCGAGCCGGTCGGGATCGATGCCGGTCAGTGCGGTGATGAGGGTCGATTTCCCGTGGTCGATATGCCCGGCAGTGCCGACCACAAATGCTCCCTCCCCCTGAAGGGGGGAGGGCTGCGGAGGGGGGTCCGAGCCGGCATTGACCCGGTGCGGGGGTCGAACAGAGCGAGTCACAAGCCGACGCTCCGCGCGGCCACCTCCACAGCGTCGATCAGGGTTTCGTCTTCGCCCCTCAACACGGTCCGCGGGTCCAGGCAGCAGGCGTCCTTCTCTATGCGCGCAATCACGGGAGGGCTTCCGCGCCGCAGGGCAGCCGCAAAGCGCGAGGCGGGGCCCTTAAGCGCGACCAGAACTGTCGGCAAGCCATGGCCCGGCACTGATCCTCCGCCCACCACCGACTCACCTACCACCAGGCGTGTCGGCACGCCTCGCTCCTCGAGCTTCACCGACCACAGAGCCGCCCGCCGGCGCACCTCTTCGACCGGTACCCGCAGCATCCGCTCGACCGGGATGTCTTCGAGGCGACCGGTCAGGCGCTGCTTGAGCGTCGCTTCGAGCGCCGCGAGCGTGAGCTTGTCGATGCGCACCGCTCGAGCCAGCGGATGCCGGGACATCTTGCGGACGGCCGCTACTCCCGCCTCTGTGGCGCCGAGCACGATCCCAGCCTGCGGTCCGCCGATGAGCTTGTCCCCGGAGAAGGTGACGACGTCGCAATGCCGAAGCGAATCCGCGATCGTGGGCTCGTCGGCGATGGCTTCGATCGCACCACTGCCGAGGTCGTCGATAAGGAGCAGCCCCCGCCCCCGGGCGACCGCGGCCATGTCGGCCAGAGACGTCGACTCGGTGAAGCCTGAGACCCGGAAGTTGGAAGTGTGGACCCGCAGCAGTGCCGCCGTCCGCGCGTTCACCGCCTGCTCGAAGTCATCCGTCCGAGTGCGGTTGGTCGTGCCAACATCGACCATTCGCGCACCTGACAGGCGCATCACGTCAGGCATGCGGAACGATCCGCCGATCTCGACGAGCTGCCCGCGAGACACGACCACCTCGCGACCCTTACACAGGGCGGTCAGCGCCAGAAGCACAGCGGCCGCGTTGTTGTTCACCACCAGCGCCGCGCCACACGCGAACAGGCCCATAAGCAACCCCTCCAGGAGCGACGATCGCTCGCCGCGGCGACCTGTGCTGACGTCAAGCTCGAGGTTGGTGTAGCTCCCCGCTGCGGCAGCCACCGCGTCAACCGCCGCGCGAGAGAGTGGCGCCCGACCGAGGTTGGTGTGGAGGATCACGCCGCTCGCGTTGATGACCCGGAGCAGCCTCGGCGCAACCGCTGCTCGAAGGCGGGCTTCCACCTGGCTCAGGCGCTCCGCGTCCGACACCACAGTCCCATTCCGTTCGGCCGCAACCTGTTCACGAATGGCCCCGATCACCCGGTCGCGACCGAAATCGACCACGAGGGCGGCGTAGGCCGGTTGGTTGACTAAGGTGCCAACGGCAGGCAGGGAAACAGGCCCGCCAGGTAAGGGATTGCGTATCCGCTGCATAGGTGACCCAATGAGATTAGGCTCGCCGGGGCATAGAAAGGCGACATCACCAGCGCGAGAAGGTTCACACGCTGGAAGATCGAGAACAGAAAGGCGACCATGAACAGCCCAACCCAGATCTCGCGCCTTCGCGTCGAAACGTTGAAGAAGAAGCGCGCGTTGCGATGGCGGAACAGTGCCTCGACAACATTCCAGCCGTCCAGACCGGGAATCGGCAGAAGCTGGAAGGCGAAGATCGAAAGGTTAAGGAAGATGATCGCGTAGATCGCGGCGCCGATCAGGGCGGGGCCTATGCTCGGCGTGACAACCAGACCAACCCCGCCTAACGCCCGGTATAAGGCGCCCAGCGCCACAGCCACCAGGAGATTCGCCACGGACCCACCCAGTTCGTGGACGACATGCTGACGTGTCGTGTAAATGCGGTTCGGCTGGACCGGCACGCGGCGGCCCCACCCGACAAGTGCGATGAAAACCGCGATCACACCGAGCGGATCCAGAAAGCGGCGCGGGTCGAGCGTGAAGTAACCGAAGTACCGCACTGAACGGTCGCCCTGGAAATATGCCGCGGCCGCATGCCCCATCTCATGGACCGGGATCGCCACCAGCAGCGCGGGCACGAGGAACAGCGCCGCGAGGACGAAAGCGACGAGTCCGCTCACTCGATGGGTATCTTGCCCACGCGTCTCGGAGAGCGGCGGCGAGTGGTGCGCTGCGACGAGGCTGACCCTCGCCTAGCCCGTCCGGGCGGTGCGGCCGTGACCCGGTTCTCGTAGATGAGCATGAGCGCCGTGATCAGCTCGCGCTGTGCGTTGAGCAGATGGACCTGGGCGGCCGGCGGAACCATGTCGGAGACCACGTGGGTGACCCGCGAGCCAAGCTCGTTGAGGAGTTCGATCAGGCGCTCGCCGTCGCGGGTCATCGCCGTCCCTTCTCCTTACGCGCCAGATCGGGCGGCTCGGACGGCGGCTTGTCGGCCGAACGCGTCTCCGATCGGCGCGCGAACCGCACCCGCAGCTCGCCGTCATGGATGGTTGCTCCGGCCGTCTCCCGCTTGGCGAGTGCACCCGGAAGCGATATCTCCCGCCGGTAGTTGCCCACCGTCACGTAGAGCTCACCGTTATGGCGGCTGAGGTCGACCTCAGAACGATCGACGAAGGGAACCTTCAGCGTGAGGACGTAGTCGGACCCTTCCTTGTCGATCCGCTGGGGGCTCGCGGTGGCGAAGTGCTCGGCCGGGTCTCGGTCTCCATAGGTCGCCTTCGCCATGCGCAGCAGCATCTTCTCCCCAACGACCTCCCGGTCGAAGAGAGGGACGTTCAAGATCGGAATTCCAGCGAACGACTGCTCAACCTCGACCTCGTACCGTTTGTGAATGAGCTGCCACTTCTTGAAGAGCTCGTCGTTCACCTCGGTCGGAAGCAAACGGTTCACGATCACCGCGTCGGTGACATACCCGAACAGGCTCAGGTAGCTAAATGCGCGCTTGGCCTCCTTGACCACCATCTTCTCGAGGTTGAGGACGATGCGCACCGTTGTGATCGCCGGATCAGTGAGCACTTTGCGCATGCCACCGAGGTCCAGGAGGAGGTCCTTGAGCGACGCGTATACCTCGTCGGACGGCAGAGGAATGCCCATCATCGGCTGAAGCACGGGCCGCGCAATGCGCATCGCGCGCCGCTCCCAGGGGTAGATCTTGTCGAGCCACCACTTCGCGGCGTCCGGAAAGGTGAGGAGCTGAAGGGTCTCGCCCGTCGGCGCGCAGTCGACGATCAGGACATCGTGGTCATTGCGCTGGGCGTAGTGCTTGATCCACATCAGGGAGGCGATCTCGTCCATACCTGGTGGGTTGGCCACCTCCTCTGCCACGACCTCGTCGAGACCCTGGGTGGAGAGAACCTCGACCGCGTATTCATGCAGCTTCGCCCAGTGGCGTTGCATCTCGTGCAGGGATGAGACCTCGTGAGCCCATAGGTTGCCCGAGATCGGCGTGAGGTCCACTCCAAGCTCGATGTCGAACGAGTCGCCCAGGGAATGGGCCGGGTCGGTGCTCATCACCACCGTTCGGTAACCGGCGCGGGCGCACTGCACGGCGGTGGCCGCGGCGACCGAAGTCTTACCGACTCCGCCCTTGCCCGTGAACAGGATCACTCGCACGAAGTGAGTGTATCCGCCCCTCGGGCACGACCCTGGTCAGCCCTGGGCCGCAGTCTGGCTCTTCGAATCGCGGCGCTTCTTCAGGTGCTCCAGAACCCTCAGCGTGGCCTGGGTGTTGCGTGCAATCTCCTCGAGGATCTCGAGGGTCGCCCTCTCTGCCGTTTCGGCGACCTCGGCCGTGTGCTCCAGCCGAAGGCGGTCCTTCTGAGCTTGGCGATTCCCGGACAGCAACAGCAGTGGGCCGGTAAATGCAGCCTGGATGCTGAACATTAGGTTGAGGAGGATGAACGGGTAGAGGTCCCACTTGTGGGTGAAGAACTCGACAGTGTTGATGGACACCCAGATCACGATGAGGACGCTCTGGATGATGAGGAACCACCAGGAACCGATGCCTGCGGAGGCCCGGTCCGCGACCCGCTCACCCAGGGTCGCCTCGTCGTGGAAGAGCTGGTTGACCGGGTGCTTGTGTTTGGCCGCCACCCTCTTCCGCGCGGTGGTGATCTCGGTATCAGCTGACATTACGCGGACTCCGCCTCCAGCTCCGTGAGTATGCGGAGCGTGAGGTCGGTGTTCTTCTTGATCTCGATGAGGATGCGGGTGATGTGCTCCTCGCCTTTGTCCGCCTCCTCGGCCGCATGCTCCAGCGTCAGTCGGTCCTTCTTTGACTGGCGGTTGCCTGCCAGCAGCACGATCGGGCCGGCGTAAGTGGCCTGGAGGGAGAGCAGCAGGTTGAGCAGGATGAATGGATATACGTCCCAGCGCTTGACGAAGAGGCCCCAATAGTTGATCGCCACCCAGACGAGCAGAAGCACGGACTGGGTGATGATGAACGGCCACGAGCCCATACCCGCGGCCAGTTTGTCCGCGACGCGAGCACCGAAAGATGCTTCCTCGTAATGCCTCTTGTTAACCGGATGCTTGTGGTCGACTTTTGGTTTGCGGTGCGTCTGGCGAAGCCTGTGGACTACGTGCGCGTGGCGCTCCGCCGGCACTTTGGGTGAAGCGGGTGTGTCGGTTTGGGCCATAGGTTGAAGGTTAACTTCGGGGCCTGTAGCTGTCTACGCGATGCGGTGTTACTTGACGATCAGGGGCACCGCGATCGAGCCGGCTCCGAGGAGAACCAGCATGGCCACGCCGACGACGGCCAAGCGCACGAGGTCTTTGGTGAAATACGGGACGCGGTCCAAAGGTATCGCGGGGTCGCTTGATTCGATCACCCGCTGGCCGCCTCTGGCCTTGACTGTCTGGTTGCGTGCCCCCAACGACATCTCGACCGCGCGGACAAGAGCCTGGTCACCGCCGACGCGTGCCTGCGGCACGCTGCGCTGACTAACTGCTTGTCCGGGCGCGCTCGGGGTGCCGGCAGCTCTAACCGGTGGGCGGAATTTGCCGCCGCGGCCCTTCTTCTTACTCTTGCGGCTCACAGGTGTCGAGTGTAAGAGGTCCGTAGTTCGAGCAAGGGCCCTTGCCGGCGTGAGAGCCACCTCCGGCCCGCGCCCGCTCCGCGGGCGGAGGACACCTCCCCGCGGAGCGGGGAGGACTGGACAGGCAGGCGGTTGGGGGAGCCTGTTCTGGGTCGTGGGGTGCGACGTTGGGAGTTGTCCGCCTGCCTGTCGTTGGGCCTTGGGACTCAACGGGCTGAGATGTTGACTACGATATGTTGTGTCCCGGGCGAAGTTATACCGCCGAATATAGTGACTGTCAAGCCTTAACACGTCTTTTCACCTGGGTGGGACGATATCGAGGTGACCGGCCCCTCGATCCGCCCGCCGCCCGGCGCGGGGACTCAGCCTTTCGAACCCCCGGCGCCGAAGGTGTCTCCGCCGGTGGGATTGCGCTGGCTGCCCTTCATCTTCGGGGCCGGCGCGATCTTCTGGCTCGTCCAGCTCGTACAGTTCGCCGCCGTCGTTGCAGCGCCCGCCGGTCGCGACCAGCTGCACCAGGCGGTGGTGCATGCGGGTCTGAAAGGCGACGTGTCGACATTGATCGTGCTCGAGGCCGCGCTTGTCTTCTTCTTCGTCGGGGCGGCGGCTTGTCTGCATGCGACGGCGTACTTCGGCCTCAAGGCACGCAAACCGTGGGGCTGGATCGCCGCCTTGATCGTCGCGGCAGCATGGTCATTGATCCTTCTCGGAATCCCAGTGCTGTATCTGCTCGTCAAATCCAGCACGCGCCGGATGTACGGGATTCCCTAAACGGGCTCCGGCTGGACACGCAGACGGATCGGCCCGAGAAGAATCCAGAATCCGGAGAAGATCCATATTGCGATGCCGACGTACATCGCCGGCACGAGGCCGTACGTGTTTCCGATCACGCCGCCAATGAACGCGCCGATCGGCATCGTGCCCCAGATGATGGTCCGCACTGTGGCGTTCATGCGGCCCTGCACCCGGTCCGGAGTTATCGCCTGGCGAAGGCTCACCTGGTTGATGTTGTAGACGGGGTTGGTGAAGCTCACGACCAGTGTCGCAGCAAGCAGGAGCGGAACCGCCAAGCCGAATTGTGCGATGGGTATGAGGATCGCCGCCAGGCCGCCGATGACGCTGGTCACGAAGAGAGTCGGGCCAAGCCCAATGCGGCGCGCGACCCAGGACGCGCTGAGCGCGCCTAGAAGGCCACCGACAGCGCCGGCGCCGAAGATGACTCCAATCGTGCCTGGGCTTAGGTGCAGCACGCGGTAGGCGAAGATCAAATAGACCGCGAAGAAGACGCTCGAGCCCAGGTTCGAGGTCGAGGTGCTGCCGGCGATCTTCCAGATGGTGGGTGATCCGAAGACAACCCGGATGCCCTCCAACATCTCCGACCAGAAGCCCTGACGGCCTGATTCACTCGCCGGTTTGGGCGAGGGTTCGGGCCGCCGGACCCACCACAGCGAAACGACCGATATAAAAAAGGACGCGGCGTCGGCCGCGACTGCCCGAGCCGACCCCACCAGCTGGATCAGAAATCCAGCCAGTGCCGGCCCTGCCATCTGGGCCACCGAACCGGTCACCTGCAGCTTGGTGTTGCCCTCGACCAGGTCGGCACGCTGGATCAATGCGGGCAGGTAGGACTGATATGCGACGTCGAAGAACACCGTGCCGATGCCGGTGATGAGCGCCACGACGTATAGCTGAGGCATCGTGAGCACGTTGAAACCAAAGGCGAGCGGCACGCTGGCCAGCGCAAGCATCCTGCCGAGGTCGCAAACGATCATGATCGGCCGGCGGCGCAGGCGGTCCACGTAGACTCCGGCCACCAGGCCGAGCAACGGAAAGGCCAGTGTCTCGAGCGCCGCCAGAAGTCCGACCTGAAAGGCCGTGGCACCAAGGACGAGGATCGCGACGGTCGGTAAAGCGAGCTGGCTGACCTGGCTGCCCAGCTCGCTGACTCCCTGGCCGAACCAGAGTTTCAGAAACTCGCCGTCGCGCCAGAGCTTGCCCCGCAGCACCGATTTGAATTTTCAGACTTCGGTCGTGAGCTCCGTGTACTCCTCTTCGCTGATCAGGTCGTCGAGCTCGCTCGGGTCCTCGATGCGGACGCGAAGCAGCCAACCGGTGGCGTACGGCTCCGTGTTCACGATGTCCGGGTTGTCGATGGCTTCCGCATTGACCTCGAGGACCTCACCGCTGATAGGCGCTTCGATCGGCGACGAAGCTTCCTCGGACTCCACATGACCCATTCGCCGTCTGGCGCTCAGGATGTCGCCGAGGTCGGGAAGCTCAAGTGCGGTGATCTCCCCCATCTGGTCCTGGAGGTAGTCGCTGAGCCCGAGAACCGCTTCCTGCCCCTCGACTCGCACCCACACGTGAGCCCCGCTGAACCGAAGCTGGGCCATACCTAAATGATGGCGCAGGGAGGGGCTGGTGACGACCCCTTTTTCGGCGGGATGGGCGGTGCTGATCGCAAGTCGCGAGCCTCCCCAGCCGTTAGACGGGATATGCGCTACGTGCTCCTGGTGATCCTGGTTGCACTCCTGATATTCCTGGCGAACCAGGTATTGCTTTTGTTTACAGGGTCAGCCTTCTTCTAACAAACCTCAGTGGAGTCGTAGGCCGGACTTAATCCGGCCGTCACCCAGCCCTCCATTTCAAACACCTCCAGGCGTGGCAGCCAACAGGTGGGGGTTCCGTGGGGGAGGACTTACGTCCTCACCCGCGCTCTAAGTGGAGCCCTAGGCCGGATTTACTCCGGCCGTCACCCAGCATTTCATTTCAAAACTCCTCCAGGCGTGGCGGCTAACAGGTGGGGGTTCCGCGGGGAGGACCTGCGTCCTC
>JALYYG010000306.1 GCA_030946685.1 Candidatus Dormiibacterota bacterium
AGCCGCGATTCGTGCCGCCGTTGATCCAGAACGAGCCGTCCTTTTGCTCGAACCAGACGGGCACCATCTCGACCGAACCGTCCTTGCGGTTCGTCCCGATGATGGCCGGAAAAACCTCCTGGGTAAACGCCTGCATTTTCGGGCTGAGCTCGACTGCCATCACACGACCTCCCATTTGAATAAGCGAGTGGCTAGCACCACGGTGATCCCGAGCCAGATGAAGATGCCGAGCAAGTCGGTGCGGACCGCCCAGAGCGAGGCGCCGTCGACGCTGATACTGCGCAGGGCATCGGAGACGTAGGTAAGCGGCGAGTACTGGGTGACCGTCTGTAGCCACTGCGGCATGCTGGAGCGGGCAAAAAAGATGCCCGACAGGAACATCAGTGGCAGCGAGACCAGGTTGGCGATCGGCGCCGCCGTCTCCTCGCTCTTGGACGCGCCAGAGATGGCGAGGCCCATGGCCAGAAAGATGCCGCCACCGATGATGCCAACGATCAGCAGGTAGAACAGGTTGCCGGCGAAATGGAAGTGAAAGACAAAGAAGCCGACCGCGAGCAGCACGACGATCTGCAGCGCCACTGTCGCCAGCCGGGTGACGAGCTGGGAGAAGAAGAAATCGCGAACCCGCATCGGGGTCGCCATCAGGCGACGCAGGATCCCGCGTTGCTTCCACTGGACGAAGGTGAACACCACGCCGAATAGCCCCGTCTGCATGATCGAGAGGGCCATCATGCCCGGCACCAGGAAGTCGACGTAGGTCAGGTTGCGGCTCTGGACCGGCTGGGCCTGCAGCGTAAAGGCCGGCGCGATACCCGCCTTCGCAAAGGAGGCCTGATCCATGAACTGGTTCATGATCGCAATCGCAACTTGCGAATTCTGGGGGTTGCCCTGGTTGTAGTAGCCGGCGATGGCGGTCGATCCCTGGCCGATGGAGGCTGGAAGCACGGCGACCAGGTCGCGGTTTCCCTGCGTGAGCTCGCGCTTCTCGGCGTCGAGGCTGCCCAGGTGCAGCTTGACCGCCTTGATGCCCCGAAGATTGCTGATGATGCTATTGCTGACCTGATTGTGGGCCTGGTCGACGACGCCGATGTTGACGCTGGGCGTGCTGTTCCCGAAGTTGATCAAGCCGAAGATGCCCATGATCATCAACGGCACCAGCAGGCTGAAGAAGATCGCCCCGCGGTTGCGGAAATAGGCCTTCAGCGACGACCAGGTCAGCATCAAGAACGGGTTGCGCTTCACGTTAGCTTTCGCGAAGTCCGTGCCCGGTCATATCGAGGAAGACGTCCTCGAGGCTGGCCGATCGTTCCACCCGCTCACCCTTAAATCCTTTGTCCAGCAGACGCTGGATCAAAGCGGCGGGCGGCTCCATCGCCAGGATCTTTCCCTGGTCCATGATCGCGACCCGGTCGCAGAGGGTCTCGGCCTCATCCATGTAATGCGTGGTTAGGAAGATCGTGCGGCCCTCCGCACGGATCGATTGCGCCAGCTCCCAGAGGTTCCGGCGTGCCTGCGGATCGAGCCCAGTCGTCGGCTCGTCGAGAAACAGGATCTGCGGCTCGTTGACGAGCGCCGTGGCGATACTGAAGCGCTGCTTCTGGCCGCCGGACAGCGTGCTCACTTTCGAGCGCGCCTTCTCGGCAAGGTCGACTTTCTTGAGGATGGCCATGGCATCGACCGAGCGCTTGTAGAGGGCGGCGAACAAGTCGAGGAGCTCCAGCAGGTTCAAGCCGTCGAAGAAGGCCGACGATTGCAGCTGGACACCGATGACGTTCTTCACCTTCTGAGGGTCCTTGCGTACGTCGATGCCACCCACCAGGGCCAGGCCTTCGTCCGCGCTGCGCAGACCTTCGAGGATCTCGACGGTGGTCGTTTTGCCCGCGCCGTTGGGGCCCAGCAGACCAAAGATCTCCCGCTCTTTGACGCGAAACGAGATGCCGTCGACCGCAACGAGGCTGCCGTACCGCTTGCGCAACCCGTCGACGACAATCGCAAACCCATGCGTCTCGGTACCGAGACCCGCTTCGCCGGGCCGCGCGATGACACTCATGCCGCAGCCAATTATCGCTGCTGCTCCTGTTCGACCACGGATCTCAGATCGCGGTCCGCCGCCGCCATCGTCTTTTCCAGGACCAGGATCACCTCGCCGGGTTGGAAGCCGAGTTCGTGGTTGATCGCCAGCATGGCGGCGTTATCCGCCCGGTTATCGGTGTGCACCATCGGGATCCCTTGCTGCGCCGCGTAGCGGGTGGCGAGCATCTTCAAGACGCGCGCAATGCCGCGACGGCGATGACTGCTGAGCACGCCTGTGTCGCCGACCTCGGCATCGCCAGCCGGGCGGCTCAGAAGATAGCTGAGGCCGACGATGTGATCGCCGTCTCGGGCGACGAAGAAGCTATCGAGCAAGACCGAAGGGCGCGCGTAGATGCTTCGAGTGAACGTCTCGAATGAAGGATCCTGCCAGTCGACGTGCGCTTCGTGTGGCATGTCGCGCCAGATTGCCGTGTTGCACCGATACAGCTCCTGACGCGTAAGCGCACTATCGATGTCCGGAAGCGCCACCGTCTCAATACCTTCGCTGCGCAGATGGCTTCTCAGCTCATCGAGCTTGTTGAGATTCACCGTGGCCGGCTTCTGGTGAGACGTCTGATACCGCTCCAACTCCTTAAAGCCGCCCGTTCGCAGCAGCGGCTGCGCTGTCGCCAGTTCGCGCTCGAGGGTTTCAATCTCGAGCCATCTGACTCCGGCGGTCGCCACGAATCGATTGACCTCGTCGGCCAGGCGGGCGCCCAGGCCTTGCCGTCGATGGGGCGGAGCGACCGCAATGAATCCAGAAGCGCGATCCGTGTACTTTGCCCCGTCATCACTCAAGGCAGCCTCCGCCATCCCTGCCAGGACGCCATCGGCCGTCCATGCGCCGAGGCGCAGGGTTGGCTCATCCGCTG
>JALYYG010000012.1 GCA_030946685.1 Candidatus Dormiibacterota bacterium
CGTCCAGGGAGGTGAGGACTCCCTGGACGCGCGCCGGGGGGGGCGAGTGCTAGTTGGCGATGCCGAGGATCGCTCCTGACCAGCCCGGCGCGTAGAAGATCAACGACCCGAGGAGGTAGGTCGAGACATCAAAGGTCAGTTGTATTTGTGGCCACTCAATCGCCATGTAGTCGACGACGTTGCGGACCTCGGTGGTGGAGGTGATGTTGGTGTCGGGCATCGGCAGCGACTCGGAGTGGATGATCGCCGTCCCTAGGGGCATGTAGGGGTGGACCTCGAGGTCCACCATCGTGCCCGTCACCTCGTTGACCAGGCCGGTGACGAGCGACCCGAGGTGGGTGCCGGTACCGGCCTCTCCGGAGTCGATGGTCAGGCGGTAGTTCGACGACGAGGACGTCTTGAGCAGGTCCGACAGCGCCACTCGCCCTCCGGCGTAGAGGTAGATGACGTTCGGGTCAGCCATGTTCTTCGCGAACATCGCCGAGAACGCCGTCTGGAACTCACCGCCGGGGTTGGTGGTGGAGAAGGTGGCGTTCTGACGCCCGACGTAGCCGGACTGGGTGGGGTCGGAGAGCACGGTGAGGAACCCGTCGTAGCCCACGGCGTTGGCCGTGGTGTCAGTTCCCGCCACCAACGCAGGCGAGGGAGCGGTGCCGGAGTTGAGCGCGCCACCCGTGCCCGCACCGGTGAACTGCATGGTGAAGGCGTTGGTGCCGGTGGTGCCGTAGTACCAGGCGCTGGCGATGCCCGCGGTCGTGCCTGCATAGACGTTGTAGCCGAGGGCGCCTGGCGAGTCGGTCCAGGTGACGTTCAGGACACGACCGGTCACCGCCGCCAGCGCTGTGGAGTTGAGCACGGTCGAAGCGACCGACTCCCCTCCGCCGCCCTTGGCGGTCACGTAGATGTACAGGTTGGCAATGTTGGCCGAGTTGCCGGTCTGGCCGGCACCTGCGGCGACGGCGGTAGCGGCGACGGCGGTCGGCGCCGCGATGGCACCTGCGAAGCCCGAGGCCGAGGAGCGGCCGAGGAGGAGGTTCTTCTCCTCGCCGACCATCGTGGCCCACAGCAGCGCCGTGTGCGACAGCGAGCGCAGGTCCTGAAACCCCTGGGACTGGTACGTCGCCTTGGCGGTCACCGAGTCCGACAGTCCCTGCTCGGCGAACAGAACCGCCTTCTCGTCTGCGGCATAGCTGATCTTGGGGGGCCGGCGCAGGCCGGTCACGCCACCGAAAGTCGTCGATACCGCCTCGGAGTTGAAGAACGTGGTCTGGTCGGCCACGCCCCCGACGCCGAGGTTGGTGAGGCCGGTGATGCGCTTGTAGCGCGCGGTGGTGCCGACGCCCTGGGTGGTGCGGGGCGTGCGGTTGCGCAGCGGTGTGCGCCTGGGCAGCAACAGCTTGGCCGGTGCCTGCAGGTCGTAGGCAACAAGGCCCGTCGACAGCGGCGAAGCCGACGACCAGTCCTTGGACAGGTCGGGCAGGACCGCCTTGAGGGTTTCGAGCTGGGATGACAGCGAGGACAAGACGTCGGCCGATGCCGACTTCTCCAGGCCGGCGAGCACGGCGGTGAGGTCCTGCGCCGCAGTCTCGTTGGCGGCAGAGACGGCGCCGACGCCGGGCACGAAGCGCAGGTTCGCTCGCTGGGTGCGGTCGTGGGAGTCGGCCACAGCCGACTTGTAGGACTCGAAGGACGACGCGACCTCCGCGGAGGAGGAGGCGTCGGAGAACATCTCGTGGGGGCGGGGCGGTGCGTAGGGCATTGGAGCTCCTTGATCGGAAAGAGGCGCGCGCGACCAAAGGCCGGGGCACGCTCAGAGGTGGAAGGGGTTAGGCCTTGGCTTCGGCTTCGGCGGCCATCTGGCGATAGCCGGCCGCCAGCTTCGGGTCGGCAACCTGCGCCGCCTGTTGGCGGTAGTAGGCAGCCGTTGCCTTGGAGTCGGAGGCGGCGGCTTTCGTCGCGTCCTGTGGCGAGCGGGTCCGAACAGGCCCACCCGGTGCAGCCATCTTCTCCACCTCTGCGAGCCTGGCTTCGTATCCCTTGCTGGATTCGGCCAGGGCCGCCTTTACGGCGTCGATGATGTCGGTCTTGGAGATCGGTGCAGCGGCGGTAGTCGCCCCAGGATCGGTCGCCGAGTCAACCCCGGTGCCCGGTGCGCCAGGGGGCTCCTCTGCGTCATTCCCAGGCGCCACACCCGGTGCACCCAGCGGCGCCATGAGCTTGGAAAGGGACTCCAGCTCCTCGGTTGTGGCGTTCTTGGCTGCGTCGATGACGGCAGCGAGTGTCAGTTCGGTCATGTCGTCCTCCTCGGACGGTTCGTTGGCCTCGGCGAGGGAGAACCACTTGAGGGCACTCGCGGCGTCGAGGAGGAGTCGGAGGTCGCTGATCTCGTCCGATCCGGTGGCGGCCATCTCAGCGG
This sequence comes from Candidatus Dormiibacterota bacterium, assembly GCA_030946685.1. Taxonomy (GTDB): domain Bacteria; phylum Chloroflexota; class Dormibacteria; order Dormibacterales; family Dormibacteraceae; genus Palsa-872. Next base: position 2,417 of record JALYYG010000012.1, read on the forward strand.
CTTCGGAGGAGATGAGCGCAGCGATGTTCTGCATGGCGATATTCAGGTTCACGGCCTGGTCGGGTGTCGCTGCCTTGGTGGCGAGGGAGGCGTCGCGGTGGGAGAGATGGGAGAGAGCGGCAGCGGCGTCGGGAGCGCCGGCGACCTTGGCGATCCCAGCTCGCAGGGTCTCGGGCGTGTTCGGCGCGTATGGCTGGGGCTCGGGCGTGAGCTCGGCCTCGCCGGACTCGACAAGCTCCTCGGTCTTGCGTATCTGCGGCCCGGCGGCCTTGGCCAGGGTGAGCTTGCACAGCGAGTTGGCTGGGCGGTCGACGAGGGATACCTCTACGATCTTGCCGCCGACGACGCGCCCCCCGGGCGCCGATGCGTCCTTGACCAGTCGGTGCCCTTTGATGCCGACCGACAGCGCTTTGAGGATGCCCTTCTCCACCTTGGACGCCGAGCCGGGATCGACGACCTCGCCTGCGATGTAGAACCCGTCAGGGCGCTCCTCCATCTCGGTGGCAACGCCAGCGGCGATGGGCTGGTGCATCTCCCGGAGATTGCCGCCCGTCTCGAACCACTCGGGCATTTCCCTTGCGAGCCATTTCGAGTCGAGCTTCTGCTGGTCGATGTCCAGCTCGGGGCCGGCGGCCTTCGATGCCAGGAACTCGACCGTGCCGTCGTCGCGGCGGTTCGCCTTGACGATCTCGCCCGCGACGACGTGGATGATCTCAGCCATCGGTCGATATCCCCACAGTGAAGACGGCAGCCTTCTTGGCCCACATGGAGCACTCCTCCAGCTTGGTCATGGCCAGAGAGCGGAAACGACTCGGCGGTAGGGTTAGGAGGTAGTCGGCGACGTTGAGCATCTGCGCCGTGATGCTGTCCAGCACCGCCCCCTGCTCGGGTGTCGGTGGGTGGTTGGTGAAGAGGTCTTCGTCATTCAGGTTCGGGTTTGGCATGTGTGGCTCCTCAGATGAGATCGAGGACGAGAAGCTCGTTCTCTTTGGCTCGTCGTCTTCTGTCCACCATCGCCGCCCGGAGGTGAGCGGGCACCACGGCGGGGGGGCGCTGTGGCTGTCGGCGGTGATGGCGGACGATCTGGGGCCGACCGACGGGGATGCCGCGGTAGTTGGTACGGTCTCCCCTGGTGGGCGGGGCGCCCCATCCCGAGAGCCAGAAGTCCTTCCAGGCGGCCACGGGTCTACAGAACCGGGAAGTCGGCGACCCTGCGGATCATGGTCACGGTGATCTGTGGTGAAAGGGTGAAGACCCCCGCCGAGGAGAAGTCGACCGAGAAGGTCCGTGAGTACGGATCAGCCTGAGCCGCGGTGTTGCCGATCACATCGACGAGCCCGCCAGGAGTGGATGCAGCGACGTTCACCAGGCCGATGCGGTTGATGGGCCAGAAGTTCGCGCCGCCGGTCACGTCGGTGTTCGTGAAGCTCATCCCGCCCGAGACGGCGTTGGCGACGGCGGCCACAGGGGCGGGCGCAGTGAGGGCCTTGGAGATGGCGTTCTGTCCGGCGCCAGTGAAAGTGGGGGCGGTGGTTCCGCCGAGTATGGACGTGTCCGTGGCGGCGACGGCGGTGGAGGACTTGGCGACGATGAGGGACTGCACTACCGCCGGTGGCCCGCCGACGCCGAAGGCTCGGTTGATGAAGACGTCAAGCCCACCGGACACGAAGCCGTTGGGCTCGGCGATCACGAGCAGGTGGCCGTGGCGATTCACGGCGTCGCGCATCCACGGCGGGGATTCTCTCAGTGCTTCGGGGCCCTCGAACACGTCGAAGCTGCCCTTGTCGTCGAGTTCGATGCGGGTGTTCTCAGGGAACTCGCACGCCCCGAAGATGGTGAGGTCGCCTTTGAGAGCTACCCCGTCTGGTCGTTCCACGGGCTACCCCTTTGCCAAGCTGAGCGAATAGGAGGGGCGGTCTGTCGCTACCGCCGCCTCGCGCGACTGCACCCCGATGGAGGCGGCGGTCAGGTCGGCGACCGTGAACTGCAACTCAAGCCAGTTGCCCACGAAGTCGTTGACTTCGGCTGGGGTGAAAGTGATCGTGTGAGTCCGCGTCACTCCGTCAAAGACAGCGCCGAAGCTGCGCCGGCTGTAGGGCGATGAGCTGGTGAAGCGAGCCCGGTTGTTGGCGGTGATGGTCGACTCGGTCCACGGGGAAGCCGCATTAGACACGAGATCCACGAGCAGCGTTCCGGCGGGCGTGGCGGTGAAGGCGCTCCATAGTGCGGCGAAGGTGAGGGTGGAGGCGCCGGCTCCCCCAACCAGGGAGGCGAACCGGCGGAAGTCGATCTTGGCATAGCCGTCCGTCTGGCTGAGCGCGCTGCCCGCCGAGACGGTGAGGGCGGCGGCGGCACCGTGGTTGACGCCCTGGTTGGCCAGCAGCCGGTCGACCCAGGCGTCACCCCATGAATCGGCGTCTGGCGTCGGTGAGCGGCCCTGCGCCGCTTCGGCGGCCACGAGGACGACGGCGTCGCCCGGCCCGGCGCAATCTGAGTACTTGGGGACACCGGCCACGTTGAGGCTGTCGGTCGCGCCGATGTATTCGGTCGGGTTGGCCACCATCGCCACTGCTGTGTCGGCGGCGCCGGCCGCCTCGGGGAGTCTCCACGGCTGGGTGATCGCCTCTGCGGCCCCGGCGGCATCAGCGATGGTGAAGGTCGGCCCCCCGCCTGCGACCGTCGTGGTCTTGCGGACGACGACGGGGTAGAGCTTCACGCTCGGCTGAAGCCCGCGACGGCGACGGCCATCGACGCAGGCGCCCACACCCTGAGCGTCGTCGTCGTGACTGGGACATACGTCGGCACACCGTCGTCGCAGCGGATGCCGGTCGTCACGTTCGGCGTGCCGCCGAACGGATCGGCGCGCGCCACCTGGGTACCGGTGCCGACAGCTTCGATCAACACGAGGTTGCGCGGGGCGGCGAACGTGAATGTCAGCACCGCACCGGCGCCCGTCTGGTCCGCCAGGCACTCGCCTGTCTGGAAGTCGTCGCGCGCCTTGATCCCCGTAGGTGCGATGTCGGCCAGAGTGCCGTCCCCTCCGGCGAGGGTGGTCACCTCCTGGTGAGCACCGGCGGCGACGCCGGGGTTGGTGATGGTCCGCAGCGCCTTGCCCGCGCCGTCGGCGGGGAGCTGAATCGTGCCCTCGGCCACCGAGTCAGTCCTCCTCGGTGATTGCCACGATGTCGCCATCGGCGTTGCGCGCGATCGTCTTGGTGCCGCCGGGTCTCGGCACGTGCACCGTGACAGGGGCGTCGATGTTGACCGGTGGAGTGGTGACGTTGGTCACGGCGGGCTCGATGTTGACGGTGACGTTGGGCGGCGTGACGGTGACGTTGGGCGGGCCGACGGTGACGACGGTGTGGCCGGCGGTTGATTGGGGCCGGACCGCGGCCTTGATGGCATCGAGGTCGGAGGCCGCGCCCAGCTTGTTCAAGGTCTCGGCCGTGGCCTCGTCGTTGGCGAAGAACTCGAAGTCCCGCCACTCGCCGCGACGGATACGAGACGCCGCCACCTCGGCAAAGCGGTTCAGCTCCCGGCGCTGCGCGTCGGTGGGCGCCTGCGCGTCGGTAGGTGCCTGGTCGGGAGGAGTACTCGCGGAGCCCGGTGCGGGGCCGTCGGGCGTGGGGGCGGGGGTGGCCAGGTCGATGGGGCCGTCGGGGGTCAGGGCGATGATCGCGCGGTTGGTGGTTACCAGCGGGAAGTCGGCGTAGTCGATGTCATAGAGCGCCAATCCCTGATCTGCGCGGCTCTCGTTTATCGTCTTGCGCCCGCCACGGATCTTGAGGTCCTCGACCTGCTCGGCAAGGTGCTGGTCCTGGGATTCAAGACCCAGGAACGTGAAGCTGAGTTCACGAGGCATCCCCAGCATGTTCCAGGAGATCTCGTTGCAGATCGAGGCCAGCCACCGGGAAGTCGGGCGGATGCCACGGCGGTAGGTGGTGTTCTCCTCGGCCTCGCCGAAGCCCTTGCCCCCGAGGCCACCTCGTGGACTGAACCCCAACTCCGACGGCATGACGTCGTAGGCGGAACAGAGGAGGCGGATGAGGTGCTCGTCGAACTCGGGGCGGTACTTCTCGGCGAACTGCGGGGGGAACATCGGCTCGAAGTCCGGAGGCATGACATGCCAGCGCTTGCGCTCGCCGGACTTGCCCGCCAGCTCATCGTTGAAGATCGTCGACCACTCCTGCCACTGCTCGGGGGTCATCGATCCGCCGACGACCTTCATGAGCGCCTCGGGGGTGACGCCCTCGTCGAACTCGTTGCGCACCCAGGTCTGACGCGCGGCGTAGATCGTCCCGGTGACGATCGCCTCCTCGGTGTTGGAGTAGCCGTAGGGCATCGTCGTGCGCAGGTAGCGAGGCTTGTAGATGAGCTGGTCGGATGAGTACTCGCCTGCCGTCTCGGTCTCCGCGGTTGCCATGTACTCGCCGCGAGGGAAGCCGTGCAGGATCTGCTGGTACGCGGGGCTCGGCGGGGCCGGGCGGTTGCCGCGGTGATCCAGTAGCGGCTTGATGCACGAGGAGTCGAGGATCTCCAGGCCGTAGAGGTCTGCGCCGAGGGTCATGCGGGGGTAGATGCTCACGGCGTCGAGCACGAAGTGCTCTTCCAAGAGCAGGCCCAGCCAGTCGGCGAAGGTGTAGCCGTTCTGGCGGTCGGGGTACTCCCACCACGTGCGGATACGCTCGATGTCGTCGACGAAGTCGTCGCGGATGGCCGCCGCCGCGCGCAACTGGTTGTTGGTACCGGCCTCGCGCATCACACGCGACACCGCACGCTCCGAGAGCGTGATGTCCCAGTCGAGCGCCGTGATCTCATTCTTGCGCACGCGGATGCACTGGCGGGCGATGTCGATGCGTTCGGCGAAGTCACGCAGCAGCCGCCACGGCACCGGCGGGGCTCCCTGGCCGGGGAGGTTCCAGCCGACGGGGTACTCATAGCGACGGGGAGGCTGGCGCCCGGCGGGGGTGGTCGGGTCGATGGGAGCGGGGACAGGCGGCGAGAAGGGGCCGAACGGTGTGTCGTCGACGGGATCGCGCGGCAGTGCGACGGCGGTCGCACCGGCGGATTGCGAGCGGGCCTGTGCCCGCGCCAGCGACGTCTGGAAGTTCGAGAGCTGCGCGCCCGCCGGGAGCTGCGCTTGCACCGCGGCGGCTGACGTCGGGGCCTTGGTGAGGTCTGCGGATGCCAGCGCCACCTTCACAGCGTCGGCGAGAGCGTCGGCTTGGCGTTCACGGCGCCGGGAGATGATGCCCATGGGCTACAGCTCCCTTCGGCACTTGCCGCATTGCGTCGAGCCACGGCGGTTGGGGAACCCGCAGGCGGGACACGGCGGCGCCAAGGCGGACAGGAAGCTCACACCGCCGCTCTGGCGCAGGTCGTGCCACGACCAGTAGGCGGCGTCACAAAGGTCCAGGGGCTTGGTCCTTGGGAAGCGGCGCAGTGCCCGCTCGAGGACCTGGTGCGTTCCCTCGACGTGGATGATGCGACCGCCACGCTCGTAGTCGGCGAGCATCTGCTGTGCGCGATGAGCCTTGGGACCGTGGCCGGCGCCGGCCTTGGCCTGGCGGAAGGCGGGAATGTGACCGGGGCGGCCCCACTCGTCGGGGTCCGCTTTGGCGAGGGACCGCAGCGCCTCGTCGTACACCGAGGCCCACGTGTCTCCGCCCTGGTCCGTCTCCACGCCGACGGCTTCGGCGCGCAGCTCGCGCGCCTTGCGTATGGCCCGGCACATGGCGTCGAGGGGCGACGTACGTTGCTCCCACGACCACAGCCTGTAGATGGTCCCGCGTGCGTCTATGCCGTCGGCCTGGATGCCTTGGCTGTCGGAGGTGTCGGTGTCGGTGACTGCGGGGTCGACCCACACGACGATGCGGACGAGGTCGGGCAGGTCAACGTATCGGCAGTGGGCGAACTCGACGTGGTCGAACATGCCGCCCGGCAACGCTTCGACCTCATGCTGACGTTCGGAGAGGAACGCCGAGATTGCCTCATCGTCGAGCTGGGCCTGACAGGCGGCAATGCCCTGACCCTCCCATGTGGCCTTGCCCCCGGTGATGACGGCCTTGTTGGCGACGCGCCGCCACGTCAGTCCCTCAATGGCAGGGATAGGCCCGGAGACGACGCGATTGGCCAGGAACTCTGCTCGCCCGTCCGCGAGGCGGGAGAACACCGAGTCGGGGTGGATCAGGTTCTGAATAGCGAGGATGGCAACGTCGGCGGAGCCGGCGGGGATGATCCCATGGGTGAGCGTCTTGATCTTGCGCTCGACCATGGGAACCTTGTCCCCGGCGTCATCGATGTCGTCGAGAATGATGAAATCCGGGCGGGCGTCTTCGAGCTTGACGCCGCGGACGTGAGTGTCGAGCCCGATGGCGTCGACGGTGAAGCCGATGGACGTACGCAGTCGGCTCTTGGTCCAGCCCTTCGAGGACCCGTACTTGTCCACCAGACGAGCAGACAGCGACGAGTAGTTGATCTCGACCGGGCGGGACTCCAACATGGCACCGATAGTTGAGACGTGGTCGTTGGCCTGGTCCTGAGTGCCGGAGACGTAGAGGCCGTAGCGACGCTTCCGGCGTGCGCCGAGAGCGACCGTCGCCATCTCCGCACAGGTCGACTTGGCCCCACCGCGCGCCCAGATGGCAACGAGAGGATCAGGCCGCACGCCAGGCTCTATCGCCCACAACCAATCCCACAGCACTGCGTGATGAGGGGCGAACGGGTACTGGGTGTAGTCCGCGAACAGCCGCCGCAACCAGCGCCGCCAGTCGTTGGCCAATTCGGCAAGCTCGGGGGAAGGGACGGGGCCGGCGAGGCCGTCGGCAATGCGGTCGAATACGGAGGCTGTGGGCATTGCTCGCCTCCCTGGTTTCGGCCTAGCTCGCTCGGCGCAACCCTTCAGCCGTGACGAGCCTCAGCCGGTGCGCCACTTCGACAGGCAGCGCTACCTCGGCAAGGGCGGCATCGAGGGCGTCGAGCACCTTGCGGGCGATCGCCTCGTTGACCGTCGCCAACTTGTCTTCGATGCCGAGGCGCAGCATCTCCGCTGCGAAGCGCTGCGCCCGTTCGAGGCAGCGCTCGTAGAGCGTGACCGTCGCCCGGACCTGCTCGCCCTGGACTCCTAGGCGCACGTAGTCGGCGAGGTCGGCGACGAGAGATTCGAGCACCGCCAGATCCTGCGCAGCCTGCACCGTGACCCGCGCGATCAACTCAAGCGGGTTGTCGACGGCGACGTTGGGCGCTGCGCGATCCAAGAACTTGCGGGCGTCGACGGTGGCGAGGCGCCTCGCCGAAGCCGCTCGAACCTGCGGGGAGTTGCCGCCGTGGCTGTAGCAGACATTGCCGCCACGCATGGGGGCCCCACAGCAGGGCTCGCCCTTGCGCTCAGGACGCACGCCCCCTGCGATGTGACCCTGGCAGCCGTTGGGATGGATCTGTCCGCACTTCGGACAGTCGTAGGGGGTGGACATTATCGGTCACCTCGCGCTAGCGCTGCCCGCACTCTGCTCTTCCCATGGTGTCATGGCGACGGGTCGGGGGTGTCTGCCGCCGATGAGGGGTGTCCGGCCATCCGTCATGAGATTCGTTCGCTGTTCTCGTCAAGATGTAGGCGACTCGCTTGGCGTTGCAATCCCGGCAGAGCCAGTGTTTACCGTCAGGAGGGCAGGCGCAGACGTCTAGGTGCGGCGTGCCTACCTTGCGACCGCACGCGTCGCACAGGCAGCAGTTGACACAGACCTCGCCTAGGCACCCGCCGCCTAGCTCGGGGGTGCTCATGGCTTGACAACTTTCATGCCTCTGCCTCCGTGTCGAGCAACGCGCAGATAGCGGCCACCGTGGGAGAAAGCGGCTTCGGTGGGGGTGCAGCAGATAGCCATTCAGCCCAAGCCCTTAGCGCCGCCTCCAGCTCCGCTATGCGTCGCTCGGCCTCCGATGTGAGGTCAGTCGCCATAGACCGACTCCCAAAGCTCGTGGAGCGCGGCCATTACGTCGCCCTCGAAAAACTCATCGGCCCAATCCAAGAACGCCTGCGGGTCGAACCCGTCCTCGCCGGCCACGACCTGCACCGCCCCCAGGTGTTGAGCATCGTCAGAAACGGCCATGCGGCCGCTTCAGGACTTGCGTCCGTGGTGCGCCGGCCTTGTTGTTGAACGTTGCCGTTACGGTCACCCGTTGGCCCTTCGCCGCCGCCGCCGGTGACCTGCACGAAAGAGACGTTCTGGTCGAGCTTGCCGTAGTGCGCCTTGCGCTTGTCATGCGTAAAGACGAGCGGGTGCTTCCCGTGTGCAGGCGCGATCAGGTCCAGGTTGCTCTCGAATAGTCGGTGGCGGATGACGCGCAGCTCAGAAAACATCGTTCCGCAGAGGATCACCGGGTCAATGAGCGGTGCCCCTTCGACGTTTTCGATGATGTAGGGCACGCCGAGGCTCCGCAGGAGCTTCCGGGTCGGCTCAATCAGTCGAGGCCACATATGCCCGTTACGGTTCCGCTTCGCCAGGTCGGAGTACGACTGGCACGGCGGAGACGCGTGGACAGCGTCGAACGACTCAAGTAAGCCCGGGTCAAGGTTCAGGGCGTCGGCCTGGATGAACTCGAACGGGTAGTTGGGTTGCGGTTTGATGTCCACCCCGACCACGTCGAAACCTGCCCGGGCAAACCCGACTCCGGCGCCCCCGGCGCAGCAGAAGAGGTCGAGCAGACGGGGTTTGTCAGGCGTGTCTCTTCCCCTCGTGAAGGCGGCCTTCATGGCGACATCCTACTTACACGGCTGTCATTCGATGGAGGAGATCGTCGGCTCCTCAGCGTTATCGCACGCGAGTACGAGATTGCGGAATCGACCGTCTCTCGCATCCGCAATCTCGGGCGGTGGTGACGGCCGCCCGAGGCAAGCTCCCCACCCCAGACGCTCGGTTGGCAATGGGCCCGGTCTGGCGCGCCGACGTAATCGACGCATGGTTGGCAAGGCAAGGTTGACTCGTGCCGGGGGTTTGGGGTTCGACTGCCTCCCAACCGCCCAGCCCATCCCACAATATCTGAGCGAATATAACCACACTCAGTGTCTCTACGTCAAGCACTGGCCATCACGCGCCGGCCGTTGGCGTGGGCAGCCAGCTCGGACACGTTCGGGCGGCGGTCCGTGCGACGGTGGAACCGGTAGCACCAGTAGCACACCCGAAGCTCCTCGGTGTAGGTGTCCGAGCCCTTGCCGCGCTTCTTGGGCCGGACGGTGGTAATTGTCACCGTGCAGTACGAGCCGCACCAGTGGCGATCCTCGACCGGCGCGCCGTTGGGCAACGTCGCCGGCAACGACGAGCACAGTTCGCAGCCGGGGTCGTAGAGCCGCGGCGGTGCGGTCTGGACGTCGCGTCCCCGCCGCCATCGCGCGTGGAGGACCAGAACCGCCTTGTAGAGCGTGCCCACCTCGCGCCGGAACTGGGCCAGCTCCGCGCGGCCCGGGTCGCGCTTGGTCGCGGCCGCGGCCGTGGGGTCCGACACACTGCCCTTGGAGGACCCACCACCATCTCCGCCGCCGAACGAGCCGGTCATCTCGTCGATGCGGTCGAGGTATCCACTCAGGCCCCATCGGATCTCGTTGAGCAGCTCGGTGGACTGGGTGAGCATCTCCCGGTAGTCGTCCGCGGCGCGCGTCTTGTCGGTCACACGACCTCGGCTTTGCGCATCATCTCGCTCACGAAGGCTAGCGCCTCGATCTCCCATTCCTGGGCGACGTACAGATCCTCATCCTCGGCTTTGGCTGCGAGCTCCCATTGGTCCAACAACTCGTCGAGTAAGGAGATGAGGGTGTCGTCACGGG
>JALYYG010000045.1 GCA_030946685.1 Candidatus Dormiibacterota bacterium
CCCTGATACGGCGCACCGCGGCCATTGATGAGCAGCTGTGACAGTTCCGTCTCAGGGCGGTGGCGCGCCTCGTAGCGCTTGATCGCCGCCGCCAGCTTGGGGGTGATCGGCACCCGGCGCGACTTCCGGCCTTTGGCGCCGGCATCCCAGCGCACCCGGAGTTCGACTCGGCCTCGCGACAGGGAGTCGGTCATCACATCGGAGAGACCATCGGGACCCAGGATTGCCAGCCCGCAGATCTCGGCGCGTCGCAGACCTGAGCCGACCAGGATCCGGACCACCAGGTCCTCGGTCGGCACGGCGGGGTTGCAGGCGGCGAGCACCTTCCGCACCTGGGCGATGTGATAGACCGTCGGCTCCTTGTCGGGCACCCGTGGCGCAGTGAGCTCGAGGATGCGGCCATCGACGTGGTAGCCCTCGCGTTGCGCCCAGCGCAGGAAGCAAAGAATCGCCCGGTGCGATTCCAGGATCGTCTTCGGCTGCAGGGCGTGGCCATGGCGCCCCGGCCGCGCCGCCAGCTGGGCGCGGTAGACGCGCAGTCGAGACACATCCAATGCCTCGAATCGCTGCACTCCTTCAGCTTCCACCCACCGCAGGAACGGCAGGACCATGCCGTCGTAGTACTCCAGCGTCCTGGGCGAGACCAGCATCCCCTGGCGATCCAGGCGGAAGTGCTCGTAGGCGGCGAGGATCGGCGGCTGCCGCCGCGTTGGGCTCGGAACACCGCCTGGAAGAACGCTGACTGCCTGACTCACCCTGTGCATATTTCCCCACCATGAGACTGGTAGGCAATGCCCCAAGTCTCTTAACTCGGCAGGTTCCAGGGGTTTTCCACAGCCGTTCCAACCCCGCGCCCAACGCCTTCCCAAACGGTCGGAACGAGATCGAAATCGGCCGTTTTCAGGGTCTCAAAATACGTTGGTCGGGCGGGCGAGATTCGAACTCGCGGTCTCCTGGTCCCAAACCAGGCGCTTTGCCGAGCTAAGCTACCGCCCGCGCGAAGAGATTCAACCAGAGAGGCGCTCCAGCGCGCCTGACTCGAGCAGCGCGCCCACCGCCCGCGCCCGATGACTGTACAGGCGCTTCTCCTCTGGCGGCATCTCGCCAAAGGTCTTCCCCGTCCCCGCGACCAGGAACACAGGGTCGTAGCCGAAGCCCGCCTCGCCCCGCCACTCCGGCACGATCTCGCCTTGACACTCGCCCTCGAAGAACTTCGTGGAATGACCAGGATTGGCGAGCGCGAGCGCGCACACGAAGCGGGCGTTCCACGGTCGGGGTTTGTCCTCGAGCCGTTTCAAGAGCTCGGCCGTGCGCTCCTCTTGTGTCGGCCCAAGTCGAGCAGACCGGATGCCCGGAAAGCCTCCCAGGGCCTCGACCTCCACGCCCGAGTCATCGCCCAAAGCCGGCCGGCCTGATCGCGCAGACGCGGTTTCAGCTTTGAGCCTGGCGTTGTCCGCATAGGTCTCCCCGACCTCATCGACCTCGCTGTCGAAAGCCACGAGCTCTACGCCGGCTCCTGCCAGCAGCTCTCGGTACTCACGCAGCTTTCCAGTGTTGCCTGACGCGATGACCAGCCGATGGCGCTCAGCCAAGCGAGGCTATTGCACGCTTCTGCCCGACGATGAGCTCCTTGATTCCCTTGTGGGCCAACGCAAGCATCGAGTCCAGCTCGGCGCGTGTGTATGGCGCGCCCTCGGCGGTCGCCTGCAGCTCGACCAGCTTGCCGTCCTCGGTCATCACGCAGTTGAGGTCGGTCGAAGCCTGGAAGTCTTCGGTGTAGTCGAGGTCCAGCATGGGTGTCCCGTCGACGATGCCGCAGCTCACAGCAGCCAGGTACTGCCGGACGGGGATCTGCTCGATCATGCGCGCGTCCTTCATCCGTTTCACCGCCATGTACAGCGCGGTAAAGGCACCCGTGATCGATGCGGTGCGCGTGCCACCGTCGGCCTGCAGCACATCGCAATCGAGTGTGATTGTCCTCTCCCCGATTTTTCCCATGTCGATCGCAGCGCGAAGAGAGCGTCCGATCAAGCGCTGGATCTCATGCGTGCGACCGCCCAGGCGGCCCTGGATCGCTTCCCTGGTGCCACGATCGTGAGTCGAGCGCGGCAGCATCGAATACTCCGCGGTGATCCAGCCCTGGCCGCTGCCGCGACGATGGGATGGCACCCGGTCCTCGACGCTCGCCGTTATCCAAACCCGCGTGCGGCCCATCTCGATCAGGCAGGAGCCCTCCGCGTGCACATTGACGCCGAGCTCGATCTTCAGCGGTCGCAGCTGGTCGGGTTGGCGCCCATCGGGCCTTGAGGCTTCGGTCATCGACCACTCAGTTTGAGGACAAGGGCAGACCCTTCGTAAAACACGTATAGAGGCACGAACATGATCAGGGGAGTCAGCGGGTCCACGCCAGGCGTCAGGAAGTTGGCAATCAGAGCCAATCCGATGAACCACCAAGGGCGGTTCTTGTACAGCCAGCGCGAGCTGACGATGCGAAGCATCCCCAGCACGACCAGCACAACGGGTAGTTCAAACACCAGGCCGAAGCCGATGACCATCGTGAGGATGAACCCGATGAGCTCCGAGATATCCGCCAGGTATGTGACGTGTGGCGGCGCCAGCGCGCCGAGAACCCGAATGTAGAGGGGCAGGGCATACACCGCCGCGGCCACGCCCAGCGCGAAGAAGAAGATCGTGGCCACGATCAGAGGAAGCATCACTCTTCGCTCGTGGCGATGGAGACCCGGGCTGACGAACCACCAGATCTGCTGAATGACGACCGGCGCAGCGAGGATGAAGCCGATGTATACGGCGACCAGCAGCGTGGTGATGACACCACCCGCCGGGTGCAGGTAAACCGCCTGGTTGATCCCTGCACGCCGGACCAGCAGCCCCACCAACTGGCCGGACACGAAGAACGCCGCGACTGTGGTCAGCGCCCACGCACCGAGGGAGATGATCAGCGCCCGGCGCAGCGCCTCGAGGTGCTCGATGATCGACATGCGCTGTTCCTCGACCGGGTCCGCCGAAGGCGGGGCGCGCCGAAGGACCCTGTCTAGGAGGGCCACAAGACGAGTCTCAGCTGTGGGACGAGGAGGTGGACTCCTGACCCTTTGCTGGGGCGCTGTCGGCTGTCGGGGCCGGCGGAGCCGGCGCGGCCGCCGGGGGCGGAGCCGGGGTCGTGTGAGCGGCGGACGTAACCTCGTTGGTCAGGTCCGAAGTCGCCTTGCGGAACTCGCGCATCGCCTTGCCGACGGCGCCCCCAAGCTCGGGCAACCGGCCGGGGCCGAAGATGATCAAGACGACGACTAGGATGACTGCGATCCATATGGGGTGAAATGGCATTTGGCCCGATTATAGGCCCCCGACTGGTCGCCACAGGCGCTATTGGGTCTAGCCCACCTGGATGGTGATCGAGTTGATGCGGTCGGCGGGCGCGGTCAGCAGCTCCGCCTTGTCAATGCCCTTGATGACGGTCCCAAATCGGTTGTAAATGGTGGTTGGTCCCTTTCCCGGCCAGGCCGCCCGTTCGATGAAGAACTGGCTGCCATTGATTGGAGCCCCGACGGGTCGAGCCATCCCGACCGCCCCGATGCCCCAGCTTGGCTCAGTATTGGGTTCGTCGGGCAAGGTGTAGCCGGGCCCACCACGACCGTCGCCGTTGGGGTCTCCGCTCTGAACCACCCAGGCTTCCGTCCTCCAGGGCAAGCCGTCGTAGTAACCGTTCAGCGCCAGCACGATGAAGTTGTTAACGGTCACGGGAGCGACCTCCGGGTACAGTTGAATCACGATCGCGCCCTGGGTGGTGTTGATGGTCGCCTGGTACGTGTGGCCGGCCGAGATGCAGATCGGTGGGCGTTCGACGAACTGGTGTGGGGCGATCTGCGTCGATGTCTTGCAGCCGGCGAGGGTCGAAGGTGCGGGCGCCTTCAGCGCTTGGTCCATTGCCAGCCCGGCGCCGAGGACCGCGGCGATCACAACGCCAGCGATCACAATTGGGATCCACGGCCGGCGGCGCCAAGCCTCGGAAAGATCGTGCCCGTCATCCTCAGGGATCGCGACAGGCCGGCGCGCTGGCGACTTGGCCTTGCTCACTTCTTTACCGCCGCCTCCGCAATGGCTTGTACGAGACCATGAGTCGTGTACTCACGGGCGATGATTGTGACCTGGAGGCCCAGCTTGCGGGCCGTGTCTGCAGTGACCGGACCCATGCATGCAACCTCAGCGTCGCCGAGCACCGCCGGTAGTCGATCGTCGGGAAAGGCCCGCACAAAGTTCGCCACGGTGGACGAGCTGGTGAACGTGATGACGTCCACGCCTTCGGCTTTGAAGAGTTGGAGCAACGCCTCGCTCGCACCCGGCGGGCACATCGCACGGTAGACGGGAAGGATCTCGACCTCAGCACCTCGCTTGGCGAGAAGCGTTGGTAGTGCGTCGCGGGCGACCTCTGCCCGTGGCACGAGGACCCGCATGCCCTCCATCTCCCAGCCTTCCAAAGCCTTGGCCAGTCCCTCCGCGGTGTACTCGGAAGTGACGAGCTCGGGGCGCAGCCCGCGAGCTTCCATCGACTCAGCCGTCTCCTGGCCGATTGCGCAAAGCTTCGACGCGTGGAAGGCCCTCGCATCGCCGCCGGAAGCGAGCAGCATCCGGAAAAAGATGTCTACCGCGTTCGCGGACGCGAAGATCACCAAAGCCGTCCTGCCGAGGTTGGCGATGGCGCTGCGCACGCGTTCATTTGTCGGCATCGGGCTGACCTCGATGGTTGGAATCTCTATCACTGAAGCTCCAAGATCGACCAGCTCGCGACGGAACGGATCGACCTGGTGCCTGGCGCGGGTGATGAGGATTCGGCGTCCATGCAGCGGCCGTTTCGAAAGCGTGTCCAGCCGGTCCGCCATCTCTACACCTGGACCGAGCACGAGCAGCGCGTCGCCGCGGAGGCCATAGGTTACCGCCTTGCGGGCAAGCTCACCCAGAGGCGCGCTAACTCGGTGCTGCCCCGGCTGGCCGGGGTTGAGGATCAGCGCAGCCGGCGTTTCTGGAGTCCTGCCATCGGCCATCAGGGCGGTGATGCCCGACTCCCACCAGCCCGATGCGAGCCGGAGCACTATCGTCTCCCCGCCTTTGACCAGGCCGAATCCAATCGAGGCCGACCGCCCTTCGATGGTGAGAGGAATACCGCTCATGACCGGCGCCGCCAGCTCCACGATGAGGCCCGGGACTGCCTCGAAGTCCACGCCGGCGCGCTCGAGCTTCTCGGCGATTTCGCTCCCGTTTGAAAATGCGTAGGGGTTTCCCGGGAAGAGCACCGTCACCCTGCGACCCGTGCGCGCAAGGTGCACGATCTCCTCCGCCGACTCCAGCGGAGCGATGTCGGCACCCACGGGCGCCATGTGGAGCAACGCCGCGCCACAGGCATCGCAACAGCGGATGATATCGGCTTCCTTGATCGCCTCGATCGCCTGCACCGTGGCCAGGCCGGGGTGTCCCGGCCCAACTCCGACGAGCCTGACCCTGCTCATGCCTCTAACAGATCGATAGAGTCCGAACCCAATCTCCCTCCCCCATCAGGGGGGAGGGCTAGGGGTGGGGGGCTCAGATATGGAATTACAAGCGCAAGAAGCGCATGCGCACGAAGCCGATTCAGCACTCAGAAAGGTTAGAGCTTTCGCGATACCACGTAGTTGCTTAGAGCAGCCAGCGCATCACGTGCATTGCCGGCGCCGAGCGACTCAAGTTGCTGCCGCGCCCGTGACGAAAGCTCTCTAGCACGTCCGAGCGCGCGCTGCGGTCCTTTACTCGCGCGCACCAGCTCGACGACCTCCTGTGCTTCGGCCGCGTTGAGCTCGCTCCCCGATCGCAGGACGCGGTCGAGCTTGCCGGCGGTCGGAGCATCTTCCCTGGCCAGCATCAGGGGCAGTGTTACGAACCCCTCGGCGATGTCATGTCCTATCGGCTTGCCTATCTCATCTTCACTGCCCTCGTAGTCGAGGACGTCATCAGCGATTTGAAATGCAAGACCCAGAAGCCGGCCATAGGCCCGAAGAGCTGAGCGCTGGGCCCCTTCGATTCCACCCAGTAGCGCGCCGATGTCGCAGCAGGCCGCGAGCAATGTCGCCGTCTTCGCCTCGATGCGTCGCATGTACTCCTCGACCCCTGTTTCATAGCGATGCCGGATGGCCTGCTGGCGCACCTCGCCCGCGCAAATATCCATGACCGCACCGGCGAGGATGGCGACAACCTGTGGCGAATCCGTCAATGCAGCCTGCTCGTATGCCTTGGCGAAATAGAAGTCACCCACGACGATGGCCGGTTCGTCACCAAGCTGGGCGGCGACGGTGGGTCGGCCGCGCCTGACCTGCGCCCGGTCGATCACGTCGTCGTGGACGAGCGTGGCGGCGTGCGTGAGCTCAACTGCGATTGCGGCGGGGCTTACCTTCTCAAGCTCATAGCGGCCACATTTCGCGGCCAGGAGCACAAGTGCGGGGCGGATCCGTTTTCCCCCTGCAGCGAAGAGGTCTGCCATTGGCGCCGCAACCACATCCGGGTCGTTCTGGATGAGGCGCCGCAGGCCGGCCTCGATGGTTTCGAGGTCAGCGGCAACCGGACCGAAGATGCCTTGAGGCCTGGCCTCTAGGCCTTCGACTCCTCCCAGATCCGCACCTCCTGCGCCTCGATCGCCTCGCCAAAGAGGTTTGCAGCCACCTCATGGAAGTGCTCAGGCACATCGGTCACCAGCACCTCGTGCGCGGGCTCGCCGCCACCACGAAGTCGCGAATGGTCCAAGTGCCGCTCGACCTTGTCGGCAGTCGTCGTGGCCGAGTCGATCAGCTCGAAGGCGCCAGGGTAGACACGCGCAATCGCGGGCTTCAGCAACGGGTAGTGAGTGCAGCCCAGAACAAGGGTGTCGGCGCCCAGCTGGACGATGTCCGCGAGGTCTCGGTGAAGAACCTGCTCCGCGTGCTTGGAGTCCGCCTGGCCCGACTCGACGATGTCGACGAGCTCAGGACAAGCCTTCTGGTACACGCCCACCATCGGATCGAGCTCTTTGATCGCGTGGAGATACTCCTGGCTGCGCATCGTGCCCTCGGTCGAGATCACGCCGATGCGATTGTTCTTGGTCGCGTCCACGGCAGCCTGCGCGCCGGGACTGATAACGCCGACGATCGGCACCTCGAACAGCTCGCGCGCCTGGTTGAGGGCCGCCGCGGTCGCCGTGTTGCACGCTATGACCACCAGCTTGACGTCCCGTGATTCCAGGTAGCGGATGATGTCGATCGCAAAGCCACGAACCTCCTCCTGGTAGCGCGGGCCGTACGGAAAGTGGAGCAGGTCCGCGACGTATATCGTCGACTCCAGAGGGAGTCGTTCACGGATGGCCTTGAGCACCGTGAGGCCGCCCACCCCCGAATCGAATATCCCGATGGGGCGCCGATCGCTCATTTATCCACCAGGCCTAAACGGTCTTGACGGATAGACGGTAACCCAGGCCCGGGACGGCCTCGAGGTTGACGCCGGGATTGGCCAGATCCGACAGCTTGCGCCGGAGACGCTGAACGTGGGGATCCACCGAGTGATCGTCCAGATCGTGCGGGTAGCCCCACACCTTGTCGCGAAGCTGGGCTCGCGTGAGGACGCGCTCGGGATTCGCTGCGAGCACGGCAAGAAGATTGAACTCGGTCATGGTCAGCGGGATCTCGTCGTTCCCCACCTTGACCCGCCTGGCGGCATTGTCGATCCGGAGCGCGCCGACCGTGAGGATCCCCTCACGCCCTGGGCCTGCCTCGGTCAGAGCCGTGCGCCTCAGATGAGCGTTGATGCGAGCGGCCAGGATTCGCGAGTCGAACGGTTTGGTGATGTAGTCGTCGGCGCCGACCTCCAGGCCGACCACCTCATCAGTTTTGGTGGAACGCCCGGTCAGCATGATCATCGGGCTCATGACGCCCTGTCGCCTCAGCTCGAGGATGACCTCCGTTCCACTGATGTCCGGGAGCACCCAGTCCACCAGGACGAGGTCCGGCTGGCCCCCCGTGCCGAGCTCGATGGCTTCCGCGCCGTTGGCCGCTTCGAGCACTTCGTGGCCCTGGAGCCGGCAGACCTCGGCTACGAGGGTTCTGACATCGGGATCGTCCTCGATCACCAAGATGCGCCGCCTCCGGCGCGAGGGCGTTGCCGTCAGTTGTGCGCCGGAGGTGCGAATCCAACCCTTCGCGACTCGCGCGACGAGCGCTTCGAGCGCCTCATCAGGAGGACGCGCTTCTCCCCTCCGTCGACGACGTCGGCGAGCTCCCAACCGTCGGCTCCGGCTGCCTGGAGAACCTTGACGAGAGTCGTCCCATCCACGAGCTGCGCGACGGTCAGGACCTCCGTCGAATACTCCCACTCGCGACTGGGCATGCCAACCGAAGGCACGTGCGTGGTCGGACCAGCGCCGTCGGCCGGCTGCTCGGGCTCGTCAGGTTCGTCATCCGGATCTTCCTCGACGGTGATGGGCACTAACCAACGATTGTAGGTGGCTCGTAGTACCCCCGGCGGGGGTCGAACCCGCGCTGGACCGGGTTTAAGCCGGCTGCCTCTGCCATTGGGCTACGGGGGCAAGATCAATTCTGAGCGCGCAGGCGGCGTCCAGCATGGCCCCTACTGATTGCCCGATACGCCTGGTCCTGGGTATTCAAAGAAACCCTTGCCGGACTTGCGGCCCAGGTTCCCCTTGTCCACCAGCTTCTTAAGCAGCTCGGGCGCGTCCGCGCCTTCACCCTGGCGATGCCGATCCTTCATGGCCCCGTAGAAGATGTCCAGGCCGCTGAAGTCGAGCAGGTGAAACGGACCCATGGGCCAGTTCAAACCCTTCTGCACCGCGATGTCGATATCCTCGGCGCTCGCGTAGCCACCCTCCAGTAGCTGCATGGCCTCCTCGGAGGCCGCGAAAAGAATGCGGTTGACGATGAATCCCCAGATCTCCTTCTGAAGCAGAACCGGCGTGCGGTCGATGCTGCGCACGAACTCCATCGCAGTCTCGATGGTCGCGTCGGAGGTCTTCGGACCGCGCACCACCTCGCAGAGCTGCATGACCGTCACAGGGTGGAAGAAATGCATGTTGCAGCACTGCTCAGGGCGCCCGGTGAATCCGGCGAGGCGACTGATCGCTATCGTGCTTGAGTTGCTGGCGAGGATTGCGTCCTTCCTGGCGTGCTCGCCGAGGATGCTGAACACTCCCTTCTTGGCGTCGAAGTCCTCGATCACCGCTTCTATGACCAGTTCCGCATCGCCGGCTGCAGCGGCGAGATCGTCCCGAGCACTGATGCGGGCAAGGGCTTCAGTAGCAGCCTCCTGGGTTATCCGCCCTTTCTCCACGGAGCGATCCAACAGCCGCTTGTTCTGGGAGTTGGCGCGCTCGAGCTGGCCCTCGATCGAGTCCACGAGCGTGACTTCGTAGCGACCACTCATGGCGGTCTGCAATGCGATCTGTGAACCCATCGTTCCAGCTCCCACTACCAGCACGCTCTTCAACTCAGTCATGTGAGACATCCTTGATCATTGATCATTGGCTCGATGCGCGTGAGCATGCAGCAATTCGAGGCCGCGGCGCAGGCGGCGGTCGACTCCATCCCCGTGGAGTTCAAGCCTTACCTCGAGAACACCGTTTTCGTGATCGAGGAAAGCTCGCCAGAGGACCTGATGGGTCTATACGAGGGAGCAACGGCCCTGAGTGCCGGCGAGGGCA
Source organism: Candidatus Dormiibacterota bacterium (assembly GCA_030946685.1). Classification (GTDB taxonomy): domain Bacteria; phylum Chloroflexota; class Dormibacteria; order Dormibacterales; family Dormibacteraceae; genus Palsa-872. The sequence continues at coordinate 9,722 of JALYYG010000045.1, forward strand.
TGCCCGAGCGGATCACGCTCTACAAGCGCTCGCACGAGCGGGCTGTAACCTCGATCGATGAGCTCATCGACGAGGTCCGCAAGACGATCCTCCACGAGGTCGGCCACCATTTCGGCATGGAGGAAGAAGACCTGCCTTACTGAGCGCCAGTGCGTGTCAGCGGAGCGTCCAGAACGAGCGATCCCAGAGGATGAGCGGATCGCCGGCGCCTTGAACAGCAGCTTCGATCTTGCCGACGCAGATGTCGTGATCCGCGGCCGGATGGACGTCCACAAGGCTGCACTCCAGCCAGGCGGCACAGCCCTCGATGAGCGGGATGCCGTTGGTCCCCAGCCGATGCGGTATCTCATGCCACACCGTGTCGACGGCAGGTGCGCGACCGGCGAATCTCTCGGCGATGAACTCCTGCGAGCGGGTCAGGACGCTCACGTTGAAGGCTCTTCCCTCGACCACAGCGTCCCTCGTCGTCGCATCTCGCTCCAGGCCGACCAGAACCATGGGAGGCTCCGCCGAGATGGAGACCAGGCTGCTCGCGGTGAGCCCTCGGTATCCGGTCCCAAGGCGGGCGCTAACCACGACCACGCCCGACGGGAGCCGGGCCATGACGTCACGGAAGTCCTGCTCTGGCAAGTGATTCCGTAGCCTAACCGCGAAGCGGGACCTACTTGCCCCACAGGTAGAATCGACTTCGACGGGGCGACGTAGCCAAGTGGCAAGGCAGAGGTCTGCAAAACCTCCATCCCCAGTTCGATTCTGGGCGTCGCCTCCATCATTTCTGAATACGAAT
>JALYYG010000084.1 GCA_030946685.1 Candidatus Dormiibacterota bacterium
TCGGTTGAAGTACAGCCGCTGGACCTGGGTGATGTTCACCAAGGAGATGCGTCAGGAGACGCTCTTCCGCGGGCTGGTCGCGTGCTTCAACGCGCTGGGCTTCGTGCCCTGGGTGCTGGTCTTCGACAACATGAAGACGGTCACCACCGGGCGCGATGACCAGGAGCAACCGATCTGGCACCGAGCGCTGTTGCAATTGGCCGCTGAGTTCGACTTCCATCCAGAAGCCTGTTGGCCAGCGTCGGGCAATCAGAAGGGCTCCGTCGAGAGCTTGGTGAAATTCGTGAAAATCAACTTCCTGGCCGGCCGGTCGTTTGTCGACGATGCCGACCTGCAGGCACAGTGCGTCGATTGGCAGGAGCGCAGCAACAGCATGCGCCCGTCACAGGCAACCGACGTGACGCCAGTGTCGCGGTTGGTGGAAGAGACCGCCAAAGGCTATCCACTGCCGTCCACGGCCACCGACTACGGCTTCGCCGAGCCAGGCCGGGTGAGCAGTGGTGCGCTGGTGGCCCTACTCGGCAACAGCTATTCGGTGCCCATTGAGCACGTCGGCGCGCCGGTCATCGTGCGTGTACACCGCGAGCGCATCGTTCTCTGGCGGGACGCGGAACTGCTGGCTGAACATGCCCGTGCGCCAGACGGAGCACACCGCCGCGTCGTGGACCCGGCCCACTTCGCGCCACTGTTCGGACGCAAGCCGCGGGGCCAGGTCATGCTGTATCGCGAGGCACTCCTGGGCTTGGGCGCCATCGCTCAGCAGTACCTGAGCGAGCTCAGTCGGCGTCAGCGCGCACGCCTCGGCACCGAAATACTGGCCGTGTACGCGCTGTACGAACGCTGCGGCGCAGCCGAGCTGCTGGCGGCCATGGAGCTGGCCCAAGCTCAGGGCGCCTTTGGCGCGGCGTATCTGGCCGCGCTGGTCAGTGCGCCCGTGGCCGAGATGCCAACGCCAGAGGCTACCTGGCTGGTGCTCACTGATGTTCCCGCCCAAATCGAGATCGATCGCGAACTGAGCGCGTACGAGGTCTACGTCTGGGCGCTTGACGTACAGCACGATCTCGACCACGAGCATGAGTTGGTGCTGACCGGGGAGGTGCGTTGGTGATCGCCAGATCGGAGACCGCGGCGCTCGAACCGTTGCTGGAGCAACTGGGCTTGCGTCAGGCGGCGGTGGTGTTGCCAGATTGGCTCGACCGGGCCGCGAGCCAGGAGCTCAGCTATGCCGACTTCCTGCACGGTTTGCTCGAGGAGGAGAGCGTCGCGCGAGCCAACGCCGCCACCCAGAAACGGCTGCGCCAGGCTGGCTTTCCGTATGCCGCCACCATCGAGCAGTTCGACTTCCGCTTCCGTCCCGAGCTCAAGCGTCAGGTTGTGCTGCGCTATCTGGATGCCACGTTCGTCGAGCAAGCTCGGACGCTGGCGCTGATCGGACCACCCGGCCTCGGTAAGACGATGCTGGCGATCTGCATCGCCACCAAGCACATCCAGCTCGGTGCCACCGCTCGGTTCATCACCGCTCAGCACCTGGCCAACCAGCTCGGCCGCGCCCTGACCAGCGCCGGACGACAGCGCGTCCTGCGCCCGCTGTTGGCATGCGACGTTCTGGTGCTCGACGAACTCGGTTATTTGCCGACGTTGCCGGGCTTCGGACCCGCCTTGTACGAGTTGATCGCTGGCCGGTATGAAAAACGTCCAACTCTGATCACGTCCAACAAGAGCCTGACCGAATGGGCGGCCATCGTCCAGGATGCGAGTCTGGCTGCCGCCCTGGTCGACCGCATCTTGCACCACGGCGAGGTGTTCTACCTCAAGGGGCCTTCGTTTCGACTCAAAGGTCGGTCTCTGGAAAGCGAAGTGGTCGCCGCGGCATCTGCGTCCACCAACGGTTCCGATGGTGGACTCGAGGCTCAGCACCGCGTTGATGGACCACAGGACGCAGTGCGTTGAGCACCTCGGCAAGCGGTGTTTCTCCGAACACCCTCCAGCACGACTCGCAGTTCGTCGTCGACACGGCCGAGTTGCTGCCCGACGAACACTTGGCCATGACGCCGTCCAGCGACCTTCCCGTGCGTGAGGGTTCGCGTGATGGTTTGGGTCGCTGCCTGACGTGTGGCGAACCACGCCCCTCGACACGCGCGCGGTACTGTACGCGCGCTTGCCAACAACGCAGTTATCGACTCCGTCATCAAACCCCCACCACCGATTTGACCACTGTGCGCAAGGCTCTCCAGCGCCGCCAAGCGCTCGTGGCCCACACGATCTACGAGTGCGGCGGGTGCGGTGAGCGCTTCCTCGGCGAGCGACGCTGCGCCGAGTGCCACCTATTCGCTCGCGCGGTGGGTTTGGGCGGCCTGTGCCCAGAGTGCGACACCACCGTTCTCATTGCCGACTTGCTCGCAGAGGGGGTGATTGCGACCACGTGATCCACAGCGTCGCGCGAATCGGCGTGGACATGCCGTTCTGCTCGCGCAGAACTTGGAAAACCCTTCGCGGTTTACCACATGGCCCACACCGGGGCCGACTAAGACAGCGTCGACCTTCCCAAGTTTCCATCCACGTACCCAGACCCGAAGACGGCGGGTTGTTTATCATCACAACCATCCACACACAGCGGCCGACGCTGCTCCGCGTGTCCCAGTCTTAACCCGGCAACACTCAGGCCGCTGTCCCAGTTTTATCCCGGCACTCACAACGATGAGCCCAGCATCCGAAACCTGATCGCCGAAGAGCTGCGCTACAGAGGCTACTGGGTCATCGTTGCTCGAAACGGAATCGAGGCTCTTGAAT
>JALYYG010000096.1 GCA_030946685.1 Candidatus Dormiibacterota bacterium
TGCTCGAGTTCTACGCGTGCGTCACCGAAAATCGAGAGCCGCGCACGACCGCGGAGGACGCCGTTCGCGACGTCGTCCTCTGCCAGGCGATCATCCGGCAACACCTCTCTTCCCAGGGCCTGTAAGAGAATCTCGCCGGCCTGCGTTGAACGGCTCGTGAAGCCCAGAGTAATGTGGCTGTTGCTTGCCGCGAGCCTGCTCCTCGGAGGATGCGTCCCAGCGGGCTCCAAGCCGGTCTCGGCGACGACGCATACCGCCACGGCGGCGCCCACCAGCTCTGAGGCACCGGTCGCCGCAACGAGCGCGACGCCCTCCCCAGCGTCGCTCGCCTCTGGTAGGTGGTCCGGTATCGCGACGCCTTCTGGACCTCCCTCCCGCGGAGACGCGCAGATGGTCACGCTGCTCGCCGATGGCCGAGTGCTGATTAGCACCGGTTTGCCGGGCCCATCCGCCGTCAGCGAAACCCATGTGTTCCTCGCATCGCCGGCCGGCGACAACTGGGTCAGCGCCCCCGAGATGCACACCAGCCGCATCGGCTTCCCGGCCGTCCGCCTCCGCAGTGGAAAAGTGCTCGTCGCAGGCGGCTACGGTCCGGACATGCACCGGACGGCGACGGCCGAGCTGTTTGATCCCATGTCGAACCGCTGGTCGAGCAGCGGCAACATGGTGGTGGGCCGCGTCGGCTTTGCGGCGGCGATGCTGGGCGACGGCCGGGTGCTGGCGGCCGGCGGCCGGATTCCTAGCGGTCCAATTCGCAACGCGGAGATCTATGACCCGGCGACTGGCAGGTGGGCGGCGGTACCCAACATGCCGACGCCGCGAGAGCGCCCAACCGCGACCACGCTTCCCGATGGCCGCGTGCTCGTCGCAGGCGGCGTTATTGATGACGCGGGGATTTCCCTGAACGCAACGGCAAGTGAGGAGATCTACGATCCGCGAACGAACGCCTGGGCAGCCGGGGCATCGATGCGCGTGGCGCGAGCCGATCACACCGCGACCTTACTGACGAACGGCAGGGTGCTTGTCGCAGGGAACAGCGGCGACGAGCCCGACACCACCGAGATCTACGACCCGGCGACGAATACCTGGTCGGCCGGCGCACGGATGCCGACTGACCGAAGGAGTCACGTCGCGGTCCGCCTCAATTCCGGGCAGGTCATGTTGCTCGGCGGGCTGTACGGTCAAGCGGGCTTTTCGGGCACCGCCGACCTCTATGACCCCACAAAGGACGCGTGGTCGAATGCAGGCGACATGGGCGGTCTGCACGGCGACGTGCGGGCGAACCTGCTCCAGGATGGTCGCGTCCTCGTTGTCGGCCTGGACTGGGGCGCGATGGTCTACGATCCGAACGCTACACCGTGACCGCGGGCTAGAAGAAGGCGCGGAGCCGCTGCAGGATCGTCTCCAGGAGGCTCGGCGATACCACCAGGGTCACCGGGGGTGCGGACTGCGTCGCCCTGGGTCGGGTGCCGGCCGGCATCGTCGGGGAGGGAGTGGACTGGACAGCGGGTGGCGGCCCTGATCGCGGGCGAACCGGGTACGTGACATGACCGACCGCCGGCGCGGCGTCTGTCGAGCGCCCGGGCCCGTTGACCCGCGCAAGGCTGCCGACGTTCTCAGGAAACCAGATGTGATGGTCAGGGCCGAGCGTCGGGCCACGAGGGTTGCTGCTGGCGGTCGGAATGGGATATTCGTGAATCACGCCGGCTTGCGTGATGACGCCGATCTGGTTGGGGCCGGCCTCGGTAAACCAGACATTGCCATCGGCGCCCGCCGCCAAGCCGGCAACGCTCGCGTTCGAGGTCGGTATGGAGAACTCGGTTAGCGTGCCGCCGGGCGTCATGCGCCCAATCTTGTTGACGTTCCCTTCGAAAAACCACACGTTCCCGTCAGCTCCGACGGTGATCGACGCGGCTCCGCGGTTCGGCGTTGGGAGGTTGATCGGGGTAAATGCGCCGCCAGTTGTGACCTTCCAGACGACATTTCCCGCGGCATCGGTGACCCACATGTTGCCGTCCGACCCGGCCGCGATGCCAACCAGCTCGGCCGAGGCCCCAGTCGGGTTCGTGTACTCCGTCAAGGCCCCACCCGTTGTCATCTTCGCGACCTTGAAGACATCAACCTCGTTGAACCAGAGGTTGCCATCGGACCCCACGGCTATGCCTGAGAGAAACCCACCCGAGCCGGTCGGGTACTGGGTTGCCGCGCCGGCCGTCGTCATCCTGCCCACGTATGCGATCGGCGGAGCGGTGCCCTGGGCGTTGTGCTCGAGATACCACAGATTCCCATCCGGGCCGGCGGTGATCTCGCCTGGGTTGACGTTCGTCCCTGGGACCGTGTAGGCGGTCACGCTCCCAGTTGGAGTGAAGCGGTCGACGGCATTGTTGCTCGGATCGGTGAACCAGAGGTTGCCATCCGGTCCCGTCGCGATCCCGTTGGGGATCGTCCCAGGCACACGGAATTCAGTGATCAGGGGGCCCTGGGAAGCCGCCGCCGTTGCCGTCGTGGGCAACGGCAGTAGAGCCAGGCCGACCACCGCGGCCAACACCAGGCGCCGCTGTCGCCCACCCATTCCGTACTTACTAGGGTCGCGTTTTGCCGTGGTCGCTGTCAACGCGACGATCTAGTCGGGGCTGGGGATCCCCAGCTGCTCGCGTGCCATGCGCACGCCCGCCGTCATATTGCGCAGCTTTTCGTAGGCGACCTTCCAGGATCGGGTGCGGAGCCCGCAGTCGGGCGTCACGTGGATTCGGTTGGGATCGCCAAAGACTTTGACGGCATAGAGCACGCGGTCACGCACCAGTTCAGGCGACTCGATGAAGTCGCTGTGGATGTCGAGCACGCCGAGGCCCAGCGCCGGCCTGTAGGGAAGGTCGCGGAACTTCTTGATCACCTGGTAGCCGGGACGGGCCTCATCGGACGTCCCCAATTCGCGGCTGTCGTAGTTGGCGAAGCCGACCGCGTACTGACGGCACTGCTCCATGCGCTCGATCGCCGGAAAGAAGAGGTTGTAGTCCGAGAAACAGAGGTGGGTCGAGAACA
>JALYYG010000133.1 GCA_030946685.1 Candidatus Dormiibacterota bacterium
CCACCTACGCCGGCGTCACCAACGAAGTCGCGCAAGCCAACGGCTACACCACGGGCGGGATCGCGGTCAGCTTCACGCTCGCGGGCACGACCACGGTCACGGCGAGCGGCGCCAGCAATCCGGTCTGGACCGCCAGCGGCGGCTCGATCACCGCCCGCTTCGCGGCAATCTACGAGGTCAGCGGCAACGTCTTGTGCTTCTGCACGCTGGACTCGACGCCGGCCGACGTGACCATCACGACTGGTAACACGCTGACCGTCGCGATCAGCTCGGGCGCGTTCACACTGGCCTGACGGCGCGCTGAGACGCCCGTAGCGGCTCCGAATCGGATCCCACGAGTCAAGCGCCAGATGATGGCATAATCCCGGCGGCAAGCGCCGTCAGTGATCTTGGCGGATCGCCCGTGACAGCGGCGCTTGCCTGCGGAGCAAGAGGCAGCAGGTTCAATTCCTGCCAGGCGCACCAGACCGCTTCAATGCGGGAGCGTTTGGTTTCCGGCTTCCTTAGTTCGGCAGCTTCTTGATCGCGTCGCCCGGCCGCACCGTCCCGGCAACGACCACCCTGCAGTTCGCCCCTCGCAGCCGAAGCTCGCGCCCGGTTGCAGAGTTGACGAATCTCAGCGCATCGACGCCGAAGCGTGCTGAGAACTTCGCGCACCCGGTGTGCGGGCGCGTGCTGAACTCGATCACCGCCGAGCCAATCTGGACGCGGCTGCCCGGGGGCAGGTTCGAAATGCTGAGGTCAAGATCCACGTAGAGCTGATCTCCGGCCAGGGGCCAGCGCTCGCGCTCCCCGGCGATTGCGGCCGCTGCCCTTGCGTTCATGAGGGTCACCTGCGCGTCCGGATTGGCGCCGCCGTCCGCGGTGCTGCTGCTGCCACGAACGCGCCACGTGTCGCCCTCGAGGCCTTCGCGGACGTCGAGCCACGCTTCGGTCAGGATCTCCCGCTCGTCCACCGCCGGCCGGCGGGCGATCAGCTCGACGGTACCGCCGTCCGCCGGCGCATCGCGTATTTGATCGAGGCTCTCCTCGAGCCGGGTCAGCTCGGCGTTCCGCAGCATTCCCGTATTTTGCCGGGTCGACCGATGGCTATGCTGCGGCGAATGCAGCGACGACGGTACTTCAGTGGATTCGCTTGTTCTCGGCGTCCGCCACTTTTTGGCCGGACACCGCATCGACGTTGATGAGCCCAAGGATGACCATGAAAGCCTTGTGCTGCCACACGGCGATGTAAAAGGTCTGGTTCGCAATCGTCGAGTTGAGCACTATGGAATTCGCTCCAAGCCCTGTCTTGGTCCCCTCTACGACCGGGCCGCCCGCCCCCTTCAGGGTCGACCTGTCGATTCCCAAGATCGATCCGTTGGTATAGCCGGCGGCTGCGCTCGTCTCATCCTTGAACTGGATGACGAAGTTGACCACGAGCTTGTTGGCTAGAGAGGTGACACTGGAGGCCTTCGCGCAGTTGGCCACGTCATCGGAGTAGTACTCGACCTGGCCGGCCATCGCCCCGTTCTTCTTGGCATCGTCCCACTTGCTCTTGGTCGTGGTGTATGTGGCCGGATCTTTGGTCTTGAGGTTGTTCAGGTATGTGTTCATGTCACCGGACTGGTCGCATCGGTGCATGGCGGCGGGAAGGTCGCCCGGCTGGACTGAAACACTCGAGGCGGTCGATGCATTCGCTGTCGTGATGGAGCCGCAACCGGCCAGCATCAAAAGCACGGCTGTCAGTGATCTGGTCATGTCGTGTCTCACTCTACGAGATCGATCGCGAACCGCCCCCGGGCCTGAAGGGGTGTGGCAACATGCAGATGGCCTCGACATGCTCAACGACCTGCAGGCCGCCGCCTCCGAATACCTCGGCTGGCTTCAACTCGAAGCGAACCGCAGCCCGAACACGGTCCGAGCTTATGAGTCCGAGCTGCGCAAGCTGATCGACTTCCTCACTGCAAACAGCCACTCCCTCGCGGTCGACGACCTCCGCCACGACGACCTCCGCGCCTATCAACGCCACCTTGCCGGCCGGCTCAAAAGCCCGGCGTCGCGAGCCCGCGCCCTCGTCGCCATCCGCTCGTGGCTGCGGTGGCTGGCGAGGGAGGGCCTGATCCAGCGCGACCTATCGAACGGCATCACGCTGCCCAAGCTCGAGCAGAGGCTGCCCAAACCGATCGATCCCGACGAGCTCGTCCGGCTGCTCGGGGCCCTGCCGACCCAGAAGGTCGCAGAAAAGCGTGACAGAGCCCTGGTCCAGTTCCTGATCAGCACCGGTTGCCGCATCTCCGAAGCGCTCGCGTTGGACCGGACCGACTTCCCTCGCACGGGCAACCGGCTCGTGGTGACGGGAAAAGGCTCGAAACAGCGCTCTGTGTACCTGACGACTGATGCGCGCTCAGCGCTCGAGGATTACCTGGCCGCTCGCGAGGACGCTTCGATGGCGCTGTTCGTGAACTTCGACCGCTCCGTCGCGGACGACCGTGGCCGCAGGCTGACCGCAGCCGGCGCGCGATACATCGTCCGCCGCCTGCGCAAGAAGTTGGGCGCCTGGTCCTTCAAATCACCGCACGTGGCCAGGCACACGGCCGCGACCACGCTGCTGGAAGTTACCGGCGGTGATGTTCGGCTCGTCCAGGAGGTTTTGGGTCACGCGAACCTGAACACTCTGCAGGGCTACACGAAGATCGTCGACAGCCGAAAGCTGGATGCGTACCGCCGCTACCAGGAATTCCTGGACGAGAAGAAAGCGGGCGCCTGAGTCGGGCCTACGGCCAGACCAGGTGGCCCAGGATCATCCCGATCACCACTGCGAAAGCGTAGGTGGCACGAGGAAAGCGCCTGAGCGCTGCTCGCACGTTGTTGCTCATCGGATCCTTGCCCATCCGTAGAGCTATCGCCTCCTCGAGCATGAGGAGGAAAGCGATGCCCGCGCCGGCAGTGGCGATCAGGGAGATGATGGCCTCGCCGATCAGGTTCATTTCGGAGCGTCCGTTGGTGAGGTCCTGCCTCTGGCAGGGCCCCACAAGAAGTGCCCAAGCAGCATGCCGATTGCGACGGCGATAAGGAAGGCCCATCCTGGATATGAGTGGACCGCAGGCCTGATGTAGTCGGTGATCGGCTCGTGGTTCGTGATGAGCGCCCAGCTCTCGAATGCGAGCGCGAGAAAGATCACGCCGAACAAGGCGGTGACCAACCATGAGAAAAGGTTGCCGAGTGCGTCTCTCAAGCTCGAATACCTCGACGATGACTGCGGAATCCGAACGATCGGCCGGAATCGTAATCGAACCTGGTCGCGCGCTCGGGACGAGGATGTGAGGATGAGGGCGCGCTGACGGTGGCGGTCCAGCAGATACCCGACGGAAGCTGGGTTTCATCTGACGGTCGCTGGCTGTGGCGCGATGTGCATTGGATTCCTATGCCTGCCGGCGGGGGGACAGGCGTCTTCTGGTTCACATCCACGCCGGGCTGGGTCCAGACCCTCTTGATCATGGGCCTCATCGGGCTGATCCCGTTCGTGGGGGCGATGAACATCTACGGCTATGCCATCGTGACCGCCAGGAACGTTCGCGCCGGATACCGCGTGCTCCCTCCCGCGAACTTCGCCTATATCGGGCTGGGGGCGCCCATCTTCGTGCTGAGCCTCGCCTGGTCGGCGATCGCCTTCCTTGTCACGCTGGCGCTGGGCGGCGCAGTGGGCTACGCCGCGTATCAGCAAACGCACAGCCTCGCCTGGATCATCGCGCTGGCCGTGGCTACGGGAGTTACGGTGTTGGGACTCGCGAACGTTCCCGCGCTGCCGCTGTTCGTCCCGGCCCTCGAAATGTCAGACCGGGAGGGCTGGGGGATCTTCAGGTTGCACAGGCTCGTCCGCCACGCGACCCAGCACTGGCGATCGGCGTGGTACGGGGCGGCGATCTTCCTCCTTTGGTACCTGATCTATTTCGCGATAACGCTCGTCTTCAGCGTTGTTCCGTTTGGCGGCCTCCTTGCCGCTGTCGCCGCCCTACCCGTGCTCGCACCGATGATCGCCATCCCTGTCATGCGTTTCTACGACCCTCCAGCTAGTTTCAGCAAGGGTGCCGCCAACGCGCTCGCGGCCGGCTGGCTCGCCCTCTGGATCGTGGCGCTGGCGTTGCCGTGGGGGATCGGGGTGGCCGCTGCCTCTTACGTGAGCAGTCATCCAGAGGAAACGGCCTGTGCGTTCGACTCCGGGTGCACCTTCAGCAACTCCGGAAACCTCGAGGCTATCGCCCGAGCTCACCGCGACGCACTTGACACGACGCTGGTCACTGTGGAAGTCACTTACATCAACGGGTCGGCCTCGCACGTCGACGTGGCCCCTGCCGATTACTATGCCCGGACCTCAACCGTTGTGGAACTGTCGCCCAGCAACGACTGCGCGCTCCCCGAGGCGGTCACCCTTGCACCGGGTGAAAGCCTCGTGCAGCGGGTCTGTTTTCGGCTCCCGCCTGCCGGTGTGAGGATCGAGTTCCATCTGCCCTGGATCGGCTGGGCCCACCTGACCCCCGGCCGATAAGCAATGCAGAGGCGGCGGTGGATTCGAATCATCCACCGCCGCGATAGGTCGTCTTCAGTCAGCCGCGGTCAGTGACCGCGATCACCCGAACATGCTCAGCAGGTCGCCGTTGACAGGATTGCTTGCGTTGCCGAGCAGCCCCAAGCCGAACGCCTCCTCGATGCTGCGCAGCATGCCGTATAGGTCGCCCGCCGTCGAGATGTTTCCCTTGCCGAGCGAGTGGCTCGAGATGACCACCATCGGGATATGGCCCCCTGACCCGCCGCCTGAGCAGCAAGTGCCGGCGTTGGCGGAGCCGTCACCCTCGTCCATGGTCACGATCACCGTGCTCGGGTAGTTGGTAAACCACGGCGAGCTGAGGACCGGCGCGAGGTTGGCCTGGAGCCATGCGTCGCCCTGCTGCACGGTGCCGCTGTGCATGTCGTTGGTCAGGTTGGGGGTGATCCAGACGAAGTCTGGTGCACCCGGTCCGTTCAGCGTGCTCAGCATCGCGCTGGCGCCCGGGTAAGGCAGGATGCGGCACGTCCCGGCGTAGTTGTCCTTGAAGAAGCCGAAGGGGTTGTGCTTGAGCGCGTAGCCGCCCGAGCCGCCGCCGTTGTAGCAGGCGGAGGGCATCGACTCCATGTAGCCCACCCAGGGAATGTTGGCGGCGGTCAGCTGGCCGCCGAGGTCGGTCAGGGAGAGCGAATTCGCAGCGCATGAGGTATCGGTGGTGCATCCCTGGATGCCCCCCGAGGCCATCGCAACGTAGTTGGGTTCGGAGGGGTGGCTGATGCCATACCACGCTGTCTGACTGGTGTAGGTCGCAGCCAGCGAGCACAGGTAAGGGTCGGCGCTGCAGGTGCCCAGGGTATTCGAGTAACCCTTGTTCTCCTCCATGATCACCAGCACGTGCCGTGCCGTGCCAGGAGACGGTGACGGCAACGGGGACGGGCTCGGGGACGGCGAAGGGGAAGGGGAAGGCGATGGCGATGGCGAGGGCAATGGCGAAGGGGAAGGCGATGGCGATGGCGATGGGCCCGGCAGCGGACCAGCCGTGTTGGCGATCAGTTGCACTCGCGCCAGCGTGAAGGTGCTGGGCGGACTGCTCTGGTAGCCATAGGGAAGTTCCATTGAGCTGGCTCCCAGGCCGGCGCCCTTGCTCAGCGTCGTGACGAGATTGCCGACGCGCGCCAGGGTCGCGGTCTGGAACGAGATACTCGGTCCTTGCGCCTTGATCGAGGCGTACATCGAATCGTAGTTCGCGCCCATTGAGACGACGCGCAGCGAGTTGTTCTCAAGGATGCAGCGGCCAACGAGAGTGGAGCGGCAGTATCCGATCATGGTCGCAGTGAAGCTCTCGTCGATCGCGGTCGAGGTGGGCAGAATTTCCTGGTAGGGATTCAAGCTCAGGTCGCTGTAGGTGAAGTGCCACACCGCGTGGGCGACGACCTCCGCTCGATGACATGCTTGGTCCGCGGCCACGGTAAAGCCGGCGGTGCGGAAACTGGCGA
>JALYYG010000182.1 GCA_030946685.1 Candidatus Dormiibacterota bacterium
GCTCCCGACACGGCGTAACCGGCGACCAGCAAGGCGAACACGACGCCCGTGCGAACGATCAGCTCGAGGCCCAGGTTGAGCGCCAGCGAGGTGAACCGCTGCAGGCCCTGGAGGATTCCCCGCGGTACTGCCACCTGCCAGACGAGCGCAATGGAGAAGCCAAGAATCAGCACCGGCAGCCCGGATCCGAGGTGCTCGAAATTTGCCACCGGCCGGGCGATGAGCGTGGTCACCAGCACGGCGACCAGGCCCGGGATTGCGACCAGGCGGATCGTGCGCGTCATCAGCGTGCGGACGCCTGCGTCGCCACGGGCGACCAGAGTGGCCGTGTAGCGCGCCAGCACGACGATGAGGATCAGGGCGGGAGCGGTGCCGACCGCGTAGACCGCGATGAGGAAGGCGACCTGGCCGTATATGGTCGGTCCGAGCACCCGCCCGGCGATAGCGTGGTATACGAAACCGCCGATTCCAGCGACGAGCCCGCCGACAAACAGAGTCAGGTTCTGCCGGACCAACCGGCTTTCGCGGATCTGGGCCAAGCGCTGGCCGAGACCCAGTCGCGCGCCGGTCTCCACAGTCCCCGGCATTCTACGCGACGCGACAGCGCCTCCCAGAGGGAACCATCCGGGTTACCTCTCATACTCAAAGGGGATAATTCGTTCGCTATGCCCGACCCGACGAAGCCCATGGTCTCCGCCCTGATCGTCAGCCACAACGGGAAGGAGCTGCTTCTCGACAGCTTGCGGGCCTTCTACAACACCGCCGACGTGCCGGTGGAGGCGGTGGTCGTAGACAACGCCTCGACCGACGGCTCGGCTGCCGCGGTCACCGACGAGTTTCCGAACGCCACCGTCCTGCTGGAGCAGAGGAACCTGGGCTATGGGCGCGCCGCGAACATCGGCCTGGAGCGCTGCCAGGGCAGGTTCGTGCTCCTACTCAATCCCGACATCACTCTCGACCCGCAGGCTGTTGGGCGCATGGCCGACTTACTGCTCACCAGGCCAGACGCGGGCGCGGTCGGGCCCCGTGTTCTGATGCCAGACGGGAGCCTGGACCCGGACGCCCGCCGGTCCTTCCCGGTGCCCAGGACGCTCTTCTATCGCACGGTCGGGCTGAACCGGCTGTTCCCAAAGAGCCCTCACTTCGGCCGCTACAACATGGGTCACGTCCCGGAATCGGACGTCCACGAGATGGACGCCGGGACCGCGGACTGTCTGATGCTGCGGACGGCCGCTGTCAACAGGGTCGGCTTCTTCGATCCGCGCTACTTCATGTTCGGTGAGGACATCGATCTCTGTTACCGGCTGCACCTCGGCGGCTGGAAGGTGTTCTACCTACCCACCGCAAGCGCCATCCACCGCAAAGCGGCTGCCACCATCCAGGCGCAGCGCGAGGCGCTCTACCAGCGTCATCGGTCGATGTGGACCTACCACTTCAAGCACCACGCCGAGGGGGTTTCGGCTTTCGGCAACGGCCTGGTCTGGGCACAGATCTGGGGACGCTGGTTGGCGGCGTCGGTTCGCGGTTCAGCCGCCAAGAGCGACCACAAGTCCTCGTAGGATTCGAGGGAGATGTACCACCAGATCTCACGGAACAAGCGGAACAGCATGATCGTGGTCGTGCTCTTCATAGTCGTGTGGCTGCTGGCCGGCTTCGTCATCGGCGAGTTCGGAGGCGGCATCAACACGGCCATCCTCGGCGCGATCATCCTGGGCATCCTCGGGGTGCTCGCCGCGCTGTATTCCTATTACTTTGGTTCGGCCACGGTGCTCGCCGCCTCGGGGGCCCATGAGGCGGACCCGCAGCAGTTCCAGCAGCTTTACAACATCGTGCAGACGCTGGCGATCGGCGACGGGATCCCGCCGCCCAAGGTCTACGTGATCGACGATCCGAGCCCGAACGCGTTCGCCACCGGCCGCGACCCCAACCACGCGGCGGTGACTGTGACGACCGGTCTCCTCCAGATGATGAATCGCGAGGAGCTGGAGGGCGTGCTCAGCCACGAGATGAGCCACATCAAGAACTTCGACGTCCGGCTGCTGCTGGTCGTCACGACGATGATCGGCCTGGCCGGCCTGCTGGCGAGCGTGGTCTGGAACGGCGCCTTTCGCATCAGGACCAGGGATGCTCGCGCGGTCATCATCGTCCTCGCGATCGGCGTGATCTTCACGCTTATCGCGGTGATCGTCGGCCCGATCATGCAGATGGCGCTCTCACGGCAGCGCGAGTCGCTTGCCGATGCCAGTGGGGTGGAGCTGACCCGAAACCCGGCCGGCCTCCTGAGCGCCCTCAAGAAGATCGCCCAGAACGAACAGCCTATGAAGAACTTCAACCACGCGGTCGCTGCAATGTGCATCGACAACCCGAAAGAGCATCACGGCAGCTTCTTCAACCACCTCTTCGACACGCACCCACCGATCGAAGAGCGGATCGCGGCCCTAGAGAAGATCGCCGCAGTGCAGCAGACATGAGAAGGCGCGGGTGAGGACGCAAGTCCTCTCCCGCGGAACCCCCACCTGTGAGCCGCTACGCTGGAGGTGTTTTGTAAGTTCGCTTGGGTGACGGCCGGAGTGAATCCGGCCTAGAGCTCCACTCAGTTCTTGCGAAATGAGTGGCCCGCAATTGAACGAGCGTGCGGTGCATACTCCCGCAAATGAGGTTTCGCACCAAGATCCTGGCCGCCGGCAAGACTGCTGCCGGCATCGAGGTTCCGCCGAAAGTGGTCGAAGCATTGGGCTCGACGAAGGTGCCGCTTGTCCGTGTCACTATCAAGGACCACACCTATCGAAGCGCTGTCGCGGTCATGGGCGGCAAGTTCATGATCGGAGTGAGCAATGAGAACCGTAAGGCGGCGGGTGTCATTGCCGGCGAGACCGTGGACGTCGACCTCGAGCTGGACACTCAGCCTCGTGAACTGGAGCTGCCGGCCGACTTCGTGAAAGCCCTCGACCGTGACGCGAGCGCCAAGAGGTTGTTTGAAGGCCTGTCCAACAGCAAGAAGCAGCGCTTGGTGCTGCCGGTCGCCAACGGCAAGACTCCCGAGACTCGGCAGAGAAACATTGACAAGGCTATGACCGCGCTGCGAGAGGGCAAGGTCTAACCCGACAAGGACCACCTCCGCCGCTGCTCGCCACCTCCCCGGCAGTCAAACCATATATTTCGCTCGTGCCGCTTCTTGCCAGGTTTCTCCACGTTCGGCGCGCCGAGCTTGCTCGCACGCTCCAGGTGGCCGGCTTTGCGATCGTCCTCGGTTGGGCGGCTTACACCGCGTTCAGCGGCACCCAGGCCATCTTCCTCAACAAGGCCGGACCCGAGGCATATCCCCTCTTTTTCGTCATCCTTGCGCTGGCCGTGTGGCCGATGGTCGCCCTCCAGGGCGCCCTCACCCGTAGGCTTGGCGTCGGCCGCGCTTTCCGCGTCATCCTCGCCCTCAACAGCCTCGCGGCTCTTGGGACTTTCGTCACGTACCTGTTCAACGAGAGCGCGACAGTCGCGTTCGCCGCTTACGTCGTCTACTCGGTCGGCTTCGAGCTCGTGATGCTGCAGTTCTGGGGCTTTGCGAGCCAGCACTTCAACCTGCTGGAGGGCAAGCGCATCTTTCCCGTCATCGCGGCCGGCTCGAGCATCGGCTACATCCTCGCCGGCTTGACGACGACCCTGATCGCCCTCGTGGCGATCGAGCCCCTGCTGCTCGTGTGGGCATTCGGCGCCGCGGTGACGGCCGTGATGTCGATCCGGTTGGAGCGCACGCTGTACCGCCCGTCCTTCGACGACGACGCCGACGAGTTCGTCGCTCAGGAGCACGTGGTCCGCGGACGGCAGAGCGCCATGGGCATGCTCAGGGCCGCCGTCCAGTACCTGACCAGCAGCCCCCTGGTTTTGGCGCTGGTTCTCCTCGCACTGGTGCTCCAGGTGGCGAGCCGTGTCGGCGACTACCTCGTGGCTCTCATCTTCGTGAACTCGACCCACCGCAACCTGCAGGCACTCACAATCCTCATCGGCAACGCCTGGCTCGCCAGCTACGTGGTCCAGCTGGTCATCAGCCTGTTCGTTGCGCCCTGGGTCCTCGACAGGCTGGGCGTCAAGAACGCCATCCTTGCGCTCCCCATCTTCACGCTGATCGGATTCGCGGCGGTGGCTGCGAGCCCTGTGTTGGCTACCTCTCTATTCCTGTTCGTCGTTCGCAACGGGCTCCAGACCGGCCTGGACGACCCCGCCGAAAGCGTTCTTGGTAGCGCCGTGCCGGCCCAGGTCGCGCCGAAGCTGAAGTTCCTGCTCGACAACCTCGTTCTGCCCGGGGCTGCCGTGATGAGCGGTGTCGTCCTGCTTGTGGTCCAGCACACGATTGCCGCGAGCGTCGAGGTGCTGGCAGTGATTGGAATCGTGGTGGCGCTCTTGTTCATCGCTGCGGCGCTGCGGGTTCGCAACCTCTACGTGAGCGCCATCTACGCTCGGCTGCGAACTCACGCCATGACCCTCAGCGACTTCCAGCGAGCCGTCGGGCGTCCGACCTCGTCCGAGATCGACGAGCTGCAGGTCTACGTCAGGCAGGGCGACGACAAGGTCCGCCAGTTTGCCGCCGCCGCCCTCGGCAGGCTGGCCCCCGACACGTTCGCCGGCATGCTCCCCGAGCTGCTTGCGTCCGACGATCGGCGCGTCCGCAGGCTCGGTTTTCAGATGGCGCCGCCGGAGATCGTCGCCCTCGAGCAGCTGGAGGGGGCGGTGTCCGACCCCGACGGTTGGGTGGTGGCCGCGGCGGCGGTTGCGGGCGTCGGTCGCCGGCCGCCCTGGGAGCGCGCCAACGAGCTCCTCGACCGCCTGTGGGCGTCGAAGAACGACGACGATCGTGCCGCGGCGATGTGGGCGGCCTCGTTTCGGGGCGACCACGAGAAGGTCGTCATCGGCCTGCAGGATCCGCTGCCCCGCATCCGGCAGGAGGCGATTCGCAGTTTCGCCAAGCTCAAGGCCGACGTTCCCAAGGCGGCCGCACCGATGATCTCCTGCCTTACGGACCCGGACATCGCTGTCCGTCGCGAGGCTCTTCAACAGGCCTTGCGCTGGTCGCCGGCTCCAGAGGAGAGCCGCGGGTATGCGGAGGCGCTCATCGACGGGCTGACCAGCGCCGATCACGAGGTCCGGATGCTGGCCGCGGAGGCGCTGGCAGCACAGGCGCCGGCGGCGCTCGAGCGCACGCTGCCCCTGCTCGCTTCTCGCGGCGGCACCGCCGCCGCCACGGTGGAGGCGCTCGTCCGCAGCGGCCGCCCGGACATGTTCAAACAGGTGAAAGTCCACCTGGAGCTGGTGCTGGGGGAGGGACTGCGGATGGCCAGGGTGTCGGCCAGGGTCGCGAGGGGCGGAGATCATGGAACCGATGGTGATCGATACCTGTTCCTGCGCATCACCGTTGACGACTACGCCCAGCACGCAGCCGAGTCAGGCCTCGCGGCGATGCGTGCTCTTCACGGCAAGCGTGGTTTTGCGACTGTCGAGCGCGGGCTTCGATCCGCCGGGCCCGTGGCACGGATCGAAGGGCTGGAGACGCTGTTAAACTTCGGCCCGGCCTGGCTTGCCGGGCCGCTGGCGCAGCTGCTCGACCCGGAGGCTTTCGACACTGGGTCGGCGCGACCGCTGTCGCAGGGTGAGATCGACACGCTCGCAAACCATGGCGACAGGTGGGTCAAAGAGGCCGCGGCGGCGGTTTCCAACGGGCTCGACGAACGCATGAAGGAACTGATCGCGCTCAAGAAGGTACCGCTGTTCAGCACGTTGACGCTTGAGCAGCTCGCCAGTATCGACCGCCTCATGGTGACGCGTGACTACGCCAGGGGCGAGCCAATCTTCACGAAGGGCGACGTCGGCTCGGAGCTGTTCGTCGTGCTTGAGGGCGAGATCAGGATCCACCTGGACCACGAGGGTCGCGAGGTGACGCTTGCGCGCATAGGCCCCAGCATGGTGCTCGGCGAGATGGCCGTCTTCGACGAGCAGCCTCGCTCAGCGAGCGCACAGGCGAGCGCCGACACCACTGTTCGCGTACTTCGCCGTGACAAGCTCAGGGCCGTTGTACACGAGCACCCCGAGGTGCTGCTGGAGTTCGTGAAGAACCTGAGCCAGCGCATTCGGGTGATGAACGATCAGCTCGAGGCGGCCGGAACGGTCCCCACGAACAAGCCGGTAACTGCCACCTGAACGCTTGAGCTCGAGCCAACTGCGGCGATGAAGATCGGCGCGGCGCTAGGCGACAGGCTCGCGGCCGGGAGATCCGCCTGAAACACCAGGTGCGTGTTGTCGAGCCAACCCAGAGGCGTTCCCACTCCGGCTGACGTTTTCACGCTGCCGTCGAAGGCGACCAGCCGCAGACGATCGTTGGCCGTGCCTTTGCAGACACGGTCGCTGCCCTGGACAGCGACCAGGGCACCATCCGGCGACGGCGGCCCGGTGGCGGAGCAAGAGTCTTGAGCGAGCACCGGCTTCTTCGCGCCATCCCACGACACCACGCTGTAGTCGCCCTTGGAGACTCCGTTTGTAGGCGCTATTACCGAGCACGGGGTGCCCCACGACGAGATTGGAAACGGGGTGCTCGAACCGATGTCCGTGCAGATGCTGGCCAACCGGGTGGCTGTGGCGGCGTCGGCTATGTGGAAGCCACTGCTGTCCATGAACCACTCACCGGCATTCTGCACCTGGCCACGGGTGCTCACCGCCAGTACCAGGTGACCCTGTTGCCAGCCCACGGGCCACTCGTAGATGCTCGTGGAGCTGAAGAGGTCATTTAGCTTGCCGCCCGCAAGGTCGTCGACGAACAGGCGCATGCCCGCAGGTTTCGTCGAATAGTCGATCAGCGTGTAGGCAATTCGGAGGTCATCTGGACTCACCGCGAAGGCCGCGATCTGGTTGGCTTTCACAGGTATCTGATAGGCGAGCCCGCCGGGTGCCTTCCTGTTGGCCAGGTAGCGAACATCGGCGCCACCGTCGAGGTAATAGACCCTGTCGCTGGAAATGCTCACGACCGGGAGGTCGGGCAGGCCGCCGCCGTATGACCGATTGCGAGCGCTGACAGACGCGGCCACGGTGCCATCGGCTCGGACAAGGAAGACCTGGTAGCCGTTCTTGCCGACGAAGAAATCTTTCACGAAGACGCCGTAAGGCGGCGCAGGTGTTGGCGATGCACCGGCCGAGTGGTCGACCGGCGTGCCGGAGGCCGCCTGGTGGCTGGTGTCGCCGCACGCTGCCAGGACAATTGCCGCGAAGACCGCGCAGGCAAACCTCAAGGACATGGACATTCAAGGTAGTCAAACGCAGCGATTGGTGCTTGACCAATCGAGACTATCCTTACCGACGTGGGCGGGTCGCAGAACGAATACCGGCCCCGCATCTGGGAAGTTGTGAGGATCTTTACCGCCCTCGCGGTGATTGAACTGATCAATGTGACGACTCACAACGATGTCCTCGCTGCCTGCGCCTCAATTGTGATTTTTGGCGCCATTGTCGCGTGGTACTTCGTGCGCGTAAGGTGAGTCTGAAGAACTAATTCTCGGTAGTTTCAGGCTCGGATCGGACTTCGATCTTGTGACGGGCGGCTTCCAGGCGCTCTGTGCAGATCTTCAGGTAGACGCGAGCCTCGTCGACTGCCTTCAGCGCATCCTCGAGCGACAGGTCGCCGTCCTCCAGGGACTTGAGCTTCTCGTCCAGCTTCTCGAGCGCCATCTCGTACGTCAGGTCCTCGGTCACGGTTCGACCTCTTCAACACGCGCTCCGAGGTGGCCCGCGGCCAGCCGGATGCGCAGCGTGCGCTTGACCGCAGTCGCGGTCGACGAGCGGAGGACTGCGCCGGACTCGGCGTCTTGCGTGATGCTGTAGCCGCGCGCCAGCACGCCGTCCGGGCTCAGCGCGGTGAGCCGCTGGCGCCGGTGTTCGAGCCCGCGCGTGGCTGTGTCGAAACGCTTTGCCAGCGCCCGCTCGAGGCGCTCGGCCGCCCGGCGACCTGCCAGCGTCGTGCGACTTCGAGCCAGCCTCGCTGACGCGGCAGCGCTGAGCCTGCGTGCGCGCTCGCGAAGAGCCTCTTCGCGACGTGCCACCTGCTGCACCGGGCTGAGGCGGGCAAGGTCGGCTGCGGCCCGCGCCAGGCGCTCGGAGCGCAACCGCACGAGTGCGGGCAGCAGCTGGATCAGGCGCTGTTTCTTGAGCAGCAGGCGTTCCACCTCACGTGCGATCCGCTGGCCGGCTTCGCGGTCGAGGCGCCGGCCTCGCTCGCGCAGCAGGGCGACGAGGTCCGACTTCTTGGGCACGACTCGCGCCCCGGCTTCGGTCGGCGTGCGGCACTCGGCGTCAGCAACCAGGTCTGCGACTGTGCGGTCGGAGGTATGGCCCAGGGCTGTGACAACGGGCAGCCTTGATGTGAGGATCGCGCGTGCCACCACCTCGCTGTTGAACCCGTATAGCTCCTCGAAGCTGCCCCCGCCTCGGGCGATCACGATGACATCGGCGAGCGCTTCTTCGTTGCAGCGGCGCAGGGCTCGCGCGATGCTCATCGGCGCCGCCGCTCCCTGCACCTGGACCGGGTAGAGGACCACGCCCATGTTGGGGTATCGCTCCCAGATCGTCTCCTGAAGGTCGTGGATTACCGCTCCCGTCGGGGAGGTGAGGAGCGCAACCGCCCGTGGCAGGAAGGGCAGCCGGCGCTTGCGCCCCGGCGCGAAGGCGCCCTCTGCCTCGAGCCGGCGTTTGAGCTCCTCGAGCCGCGCGCGAAGCTTCCCGACGTCGTCGAACTCGACCTGGTCGACGATGAAGCTGAGCCGACCGGTCTTCCCGAAGAAGTCGATCCGCCCGCGGAAGACGAACACCTGGCCGTCCTCCGGCAGAGTCGTCACGCGTCGCGCCTCGTCCGCGAACAGGACCGCGTCCAGCCGGCTCACGCCGTCCTGTATGGAGAAGTTGAAGTGGCCGGCCGCACCGCGCTTCATTCCGCTGACCTCGCCCTTGACGAGCAGGGCCGTTAGCGGCCGAAGCTCGCGCCGGATCTCGTTGGCGAGCTCGGTGACGGTGTATGGACGTTGCGCTTCCTCTGGCCGGAGCACGGAGTTAGCTTACTTTCAGACGGGACGTGAGAAGTGGTACGCCGAGATCCTCATGCCCTTGTTGAAGTACAGGCGATGGGCGTCGATGCGATCCGCGCCCGGCCCGGAATCGAGATGGAACTCGCCGCAGCCAAGCCGCCGCGCCTCCTCAATCATCCAGTCGATGAGCTTGCCCGCGTGCCCTTTGCCTCGGTGCGCGGTCAAAGTTCCGAGGTCGTCGCAGTAGAGGGTGTCACCCCAGAAGAGGTAGTGCATGACACGGAAACCCGCCACCGCGACGGCATGGATGTCTCCTTCGGCGAAGGAAGCCACCAACCGGTAACCGTCGGGCCGCTGCACAGCATCGACGCGCTCGACGAAAGCTGCCTCGTCGCCCACGGCCGGCCTTAGCTCGAACATCGCCTTGTAGGCGAGGGCAGTCTCGCCGACAGGAAGCTCCCGGATCACCCTCCGATCCAGAACGGCGGCTGAGCCCCGCCATGCAGAGCGGCGTCTGGCCGGCCCATGCGGGCCCATCCGGTTGTCGCTCCTGAGCTCCGATGCTCACGCATCTTTTAGATGCGCTCCGCTTCGGTGCTCGTCGCTCCTACGGCTAGACCCACCTGGACCACCCAGCCACTCGCTCGGCCCGTCGGGGCTCACCCGCCGATCTGGGACATCGATTTGGAGGGTTTGACGAAGCCTGGCTTGTTGATGAGGTGGCCCTCCTCTTTTCGCCAGACGGCCGTTTCGATGACGCGGCCGAGATGGTCGTCCGAGACGCCGGAACGCAGGAGGTCTCGCAGCGGCGTCTCCTGCAACGAGAACAGGCAGGTGCGAAGGCCGCCCTCCGCGGTAAGGCGGACGCGATTGCACGTGGTGCAGAACGCCTGGCTCACTGAGGAAATGAAACCAAGCCCGCCTTTTGCACCGTCCGCGAATTTGAAACGCGTCGCAGGGCCCGGTCGCGTATCGTTCACCGGCACCAGCGGAAAGAGGTCTTCGATCTGCTCCTGGATGCGCCTGCTCGGCACCACCTGCTCGTTGGTCCACGTGCCGTCGCCGTCGAGGGGCATGAACTCGATGAAGCGAACCTCGTAGCCCTTGTCGCGGGCGAGCCGCGCGAAGTCCACCACCTCGTCGTCGTTGTGGCCCTTCATCACGACCATGTTCAGCTTGATCGGCCACAGGCCTGCCTCTCGCGCCGCGTCGATGCCGTCCATCGTCCGCTGGAACTGATCGCTTCGCGCCATCTCGTGGAACCGCTGCATATTCAGCGTGTCGAGTGAGATGTTGATGCGCTTCAGGCCCGCGTCCTTCAGCAGCTGCGCTTTCTCGCGGAGCAGCACGCCGTTGGTGGTCATCGTGATGTCGAGAGTCGGATCGAGGTCGTTGATCATCCCGACTAGCTCTTCGACCTTGATACGCACGAGCGGTTCTCCGCCCGTGATGCGGATCGTCCGCACGCCGTACCTCCGCACGAAGATGCGCGCGAGGCGAGTGATCTCCTCGAAGCGCAGGAGGTCGTCGCGCTTCAGCCACTTCAAGCCCTCGGCGGGCATGCAGTAGATGCAGCGGAAGTTGCAGCGATCGGTGATCGAGATCCTGAGATCGTCGGCAATCCGGCCGTAGGAGTCCCTCAGCGTAGCCGTCGGCGTGCCCATCCCCACATGGCGGATGATACGGCGATGGGGTACGAAAACATCGTGGTGGAGGTTGAGGCCCCTATCGCCACTATCACCCTCAACCGGCCCAAGGTTCTCAACGCGCTCAGCCCCGATCTCATCCGCGAGGTCAACGAGGCCCTTCGGGAGGTGGACGCAGACGAGAAGGTTCGGGCCGTGGTCATCACCGGCGGCCCTCGTGTGTTCGCCGCCGGGGCAGACATTGCCGACATGGCAGACCGAACAGCCGTCGACCAGCTGCAGCGCGATCAGACCGGTCGGTGGGCAGGAATCGCCGCCTTCAGCAAGCCGCTGATCGCGGCCGTGAACGGCTACGCACTTGGCGGTGGCTGCGAGCTGGCGCTCATGTGTGACCTGATCATCGCGGGCGATTCCGCCCGGCTCGGGCAGCCAGAGATCAACCTCGGGATCATCCCTGGCGCGGGCGGCACGCAGCGCTGGCCGCGCACCGCCGGCAAGCACGTGGCCATGGAGGCGATGCTCATCGGCGCGCCGATCACCGCGCGCCGGGCGTACGAGCTCGGGCTGGTCAACAAGGTCGTGCCCGCGGAGATGACCATTGCGGTCGCCCAGCGGTTCGCCCGGCAGGCCGCTGAGAAAGCCCCGCTCGCCTTGCGCATGGCCAAGGAGGCGGTGCTGAAAGCGTTCGAGACCCCGTTGTCGGAAGGCTTGGCGGTCGAGCGCAAGAGCTTCTACTTCCTGTTCTCGACCGAGGACCAGAAGGAAGGTATGCACGCCTTCCTGGAAAAGCGACGCGGGGTATTCAAAGGAAAGTAACGATGGCAACTGAAGTCGAACAGCATGTGAACGTTGAGGTCGAGGCGGGTATCGGTTGGATCCGGCTCAACCGGCCCGAGAAGATGAACGCCATCGGCGCACTGACCCGCAAGCAGCTTGGCGACGCGATCAAGCAGGCTGAGCGAGACGAAGCGGTGCGTGTCGTGGTCCTTACCGGAACCGGCCGCGCGTTTTCCTCCGGCGCGGACGTCACCGAGCTGGGCAGCCCGGGGGCCGGAATGCGGACGCCGGAGGACGTGGGGAATGTGCTGCGGACCGAGTACATGCCGATGCTCACGCGCTTGCGCACGATGCCGAAGCCTGTGATCGCAGCCATGAACGGCCCTGCAGCGGGAATTGGTGCGAGCTACGCGCTCGCGTGCGACATCCGCATCGCCGTGCCCGAGGCCTATCTACTCGAGGCTTTCATCAACATCGGCCTTGCGCCCGATGGCGGCGTGAGCTGGCTGCTGCCCAGGCTGGCCGGCACAGCCGTCGCGTACGAGATGTTCTTCACCGGCAAGCCTCTCAGCGCCGCTGATGCGCATCGCCTGGGGATCATCAACCGTATCGTGCCTCAGGAACGGTTCGAGGAAGAGGTTCGCGAATTCGCCGCGCAGATCGCCTCACAGCCTCGCCAGGCTTTGGCTGCGGCGAAGCGCGCGGTGAACCATGCGCTGGAATCGAGCTACGAGGACGCGCTCGAGTTCGAGTCCTACTTGCAGGAGACGCAAGCCGCGAGCCAGGAGTTCGTCGACGGCGTGCAGGCATTCCTCGCGCGCCGAGCTAAGAAGGCGTGATCCCGACAAGCGCCCCTCGCCTCGTGGACTTTCTAGTTAACGCCCCCCACCGTGACCCTCCCCCGTTGAGGGGGGAGGGAACCTTATTTGATGCCGATGCCTGAGGCCGTCATCGTTGCCACCGCGCGAACGCCGATGGGCCGTTATGGCGGGCAGCTTAAGGACGTGCGGGCTGACGATCTTGCCGCCATCGCTGTCAAGGAGGCGTGCGAGCGCGCCGGCGTGGACCCCGCCGATGTCGCCGACGTCATCCTGGGCTGCGCCAACCAAGCGGGCGAGGACAACCGCAACGTGGCGCGCATGGCGCTGCTGCTCGCCGGCTTCCCCGTCGAGGTGCCAGGCCAGACGGTGAACAGGCTGTGTGGATCAGGCATGCAGGCGACGATCACCGCGGCGCGCGAGATTCAGTCGGGCGGCGCCGGCGTGGTCGTTGCGGGCGGAGTCGAGAGCATGACGCGCGCGCCGTGGGTGATGTCCAAGCCGGACAGCGCTTTCCCCCGCGGCCAGCAGACCGCTTACGACACCGCGATCGGATGGCGGCTGGTCAACCCGAAGATGGCCGAGATGTACGGAACTCTCCAGATGGGGGAGACGGCCGAGCGCGTGGCTCAGAAGTA
>JALYYG010000185.1 GCA_030946685.1 Candidatus Dormiibacterota bacterium
GTGACCAGCGCATCGACCCCCTGGACCACGTCCTGCGGGTCATCGACTCTCGCGACGGCGGCGCCATGAACCGCCCCCAAAACCGTGAGCGGCTCGGCGTCGACGCCGAGTGCGCGGGCAAAGTCGCGGCGTGATGTAAGGACGGGCTCGGGGTCAGGTGCATGGCTCAGTCCGACGCTGCCAAGCGCCAGCGTAGAGAAGCCGTGCAGCAAGCCTGGCTCCGATTCCAGCTCGGGGATCTTCAACACGCGCGCAGCAACCGCCATCAAATTGAGCTTAGAACCACCTACACCCGGTTCGCGCGCTGAGCTGACTCTCCCGCGAGCGGGGAGCGCCGGTCTTAGGCCGGCCGCCGGGAGCTCAGGACCTGCTCGATCTCGCGCTTGACCTGCTGGAGATCCATGAACTCTCGATAGACCGATGCGAACCGGATGTACGCGACCTCGTCGAGGTCGCGGAGCCGGTCCATCACCATCTCACCGATCTCTCCACTGGGAATCTCGACGCGCCCTGAGCGCCTGAGCTCAGCCTCGATGTCGTCGACTATCGCGCGCAGCCGCTCCGGTGAGATGTCGCGCTTCTCGGTCGCCTTCTTCAGCCCGGTGAACAGCTTCTGCGGATCGAAATCCTCTCGTCGTCCGTCCTTCTTTGTGACGTAGAAAGGCACCGCCTCGATTCGTTCGTACGTCGTGAACCGCTGCCCGCACTGCAGGCACTCACGCCTGCGTCGAATCGCCTCCCCGACCTCGGAGTCGCGTGAGTCGACGACCTTCAGGTCGTGGTGACCGCAGTACGGGCACCTCATGTGTCCAGCTCTCCTACATCCGGTTGCGAAGGAACGCCGGGATGTTGATGTCGCCCATGTCGTCTGTGCCGAACTCCGGCCGCTCGCGCTCGAGGGTCCTGCGGACGTCCTGCCTGACCTCGGTCGAGCTCTTGGTGCCGAAGCCCGTGGCGATGACTGTGATCTTGATCTCGCCCTGCATCGTGTCGTCGCGAACGACCCCGAAGATGATGTTGGCGCTGGGGTCGGCCGCCGCGCGCACGATCTCGGCCGCCTTCTGGACCTCCTGCAGGGTTATGTCCTTGCCGGCCGTGATGTTGAAAAGGATCCCCTTGGCGCCGTCGATGGATGTCTCCAGGAGCGGGCTCGAGACAGCCTGCTTGGCGGCATCCTCGGCTCGGCTGTCGCCGGCGCCATGCCCGATTCCCATGAGGGCCTCGCCCGCGTTCTCCATGATCGCCTTCACGTCCGCGAAGTCGAGGTTGATGACGCCGGGGTTGGTGACGAGGTCTGAGATGCCCTGAACGCCCTGGCGCAGGACGTCGTCGGCCATCCGGAATGCATCCTCGAGGGTCGTCTTCGAGTTGGCGACCTGGGCCAGCCTGTCGTTCGGTATGACGATGAGCGCGTCGACCTGACCGCGTAGCGACTTGATGCCCTCTTCGGCAGTCTCGTTACGAACGCGGCCTTCGAAGCCGAATGGGCGCGTCACGACGCCGATGGTGAGCGCGCCGGATTCCTTGGCCAGCTCGGCCACGATCGCGGCGGAGCCGGTGCCGGTGCCCCCTCCCATGCCGCAGGTGATGAACACCATGTCGGAGTCCTGGACCACCGCCGAGAGCTCAGTCCTGCTCTCGTCGGCCGCGTCGCGGCCGCGCGTCCAGTCGCCCCCGGCGCCCAGGCCGCGGGTGATCTTGTTGCCCATCTGGACCTTCACGTCCGCCTGGCAGCGCTCGAGTGCCTGCTTGTCGGTGTTGACAGCGATGAACTCGACCTTGAGGGCTTTCGAGATCATGCGATTGACGGCGTTTCCGCCGCCGCCGCCGCAGCCCACGACCTTGATACGGGCCCGCCCTTCGTGTAACAGACTTTCTTTCATGACGTCCTCCTGGTTCAAATGTGCTTTTGCGATGGCGAGCTCCAGCTGGTTTCTGGTCTGTTCTCTAGAAAAAATCGCGCAGCCACCTCACTGTCTTTTGATACGTGGTGCCCATGGTCGCCTGCTGCCGAGCGCTGGCGTAACCGCGGGCCGGTGCCCGCGATCCCCACTTCACCAGACCGGCGGCCACCGCGAACGACGGCCCCTGAGCGCGGTCGGCAAGGCCGGCCAGGCCCAACGGCTGTCCGAGGCGGACCGAGGTGTCGAAGACAGCCTGAGCTGCGTCCGTGGTGCCCATCAGACGCGCACCCCCGCCGGTCACGACCACCCCGGCGGGCAGCAGTCCGTCGAAGCCGCTCTTGCGCACCTCTTCGCGCGACATGTGGAAGATCTCTCGCATGCGAGGACCGATGATCTCGGCCAGGAAGCGACGCGGCAGGGCCTGGATGCGATCGCCGCCGACCTGCCGCACCTCGACCTTCTCACCGTGATCGATGACATCCGGCAGCGTGTGCCCGTAGTTGAGCTTCAGGCTCTCGGCCTCGTCGAGCGTCGTCCGCAGCCCGATCGCGATGTCGCTGGTCACATGGTTCCCGCCGACCGGTAGCACCGCGAGATGACGCGCGGACCCGTCGTTGTAGACGACGACAGCCGTCGTGCCGGCTCCGATCTCGACCAGGCAGACGCCGAGGTCCACCTCCTGCGGCGTTAGTACTCCCTCGCCTGCGGCGAGCCCGGAGCAAACGACGTCTTCGATGTCGAACCCGGCTCCGTGGACGCACTTGATGACGTTCTGAATTGCGGTTTGCGCGCCGGTGATGATGTTGGTCTCAACCTCGAGGCGGTGACCGGTCATGCCGACCGCATCGCGCACGCCATCCTGGCCATCCACCGTGTAGGCCCGCGGGATCACATGGATGACCTGGCGATCGGAGGCAACGCTGACAGCACGGGATGCCTCTACTACTCGCCGAACATCGTCCTCGCCGATCTCATGGTCCGGTCTCGCCACGGCAACCACGCCAGTTGAGTTCTGTGAGTTAAGGTGGCCACCCGCCAGGGAGACGACCACGGATTCGATCCGTTGGCCCGCCATGCGCTCCGCCGCCTCAGCCGCGGCCTGGATCGAAGCGATGGTTTTCTCGAGGTTGACGACAACGCCCTTCCGCAGGCCATCGGAGGGGCTCTCGCCCACGCCGATGACGGTCACCGGGGCTCCGGGGTCGTCAGACTCGCCTATGACCACGGCGACCCGGCTTGTGCCAAGGTCGAGACCGACGGTTCGCTTCCGCCGTGACAAAACTGGTGTTGCGTTGCCTCCTGGCTGGAACGTGGGCTGGTACTGGGGGCGGGCTGGGGTGGATTATATCGGCTCAGGGGAGTCTGCGGACTAGATTTTGTGGGTCGGCCCTCGTCCGGGGCTAGCTCTAGTGGGTCGAGGCGTTATCGGTCGATCCCACAACGTCCCCTCTCCCCTCCCCGTCTCCCCGGACGGGGAGAGGGTCACCATTACAGATAGTGCCGTCGGATGGCGCCAAGGTTGTTGAAGATCCGCACTCCGAACGCGACGATGGCCGCGATCGAGAGGTCGACGCCCAGCTTGTCGCCGAAGTAGGTCAGGCCCGCCGCCAGGGTCATGTTGGTCAGCAATCCGCTGAAGAACACACGCGGCTCGAAAGTCCCGGCGATGTACGCCTTGAAGGCTCCGAAGATGGAGTCGAGGGCGGCCAGGAGCGCGACCGCCGTGTAGCGGGCGTAGATGATCGGGATCGTGACCGGCGAAACAAGGCCGAGAAACACGCCCAGGATCGCAAACGCGATCGCGACGACTATTACTTGCATGTCGGCACGGGTGAAGGGGATGGTTTCGGACTCGGGCTCGGGCTCGGACTCGCGCCCGGCGACGGCGATGGGCTTGGCGTGGGCGTCGAGCGGTATGCGACTGCGGGCTCGGTCGGGTTCATCACGTTGATGTAGTCGAGCGCGGCCGAGTTGTAGTCGACGTTCCCGTGCCCGGCGATCGCCTTCAGCGCCACCAGCTTGTCTCGCAATGTCCCGAACTCCTCTGGAGTGAGCACACGACCGAAGTAAACCTTCCAGCCACGCTTGGCGACAAGGGTCAAATCGCCGCAAGAGTCGAGGATGAACCCGGCGACCTGCTGCCCGAGCAGCGCAGGGAACCCGCGCTGCATGTTAACCAGGGCAGTCAGGAGCGGCTGGTCGAGCGGCCGATCGCCAACCTTGGGGTCGGCACCGCCAGGGCCCTGCACATCGACCAGCCCAGCCGACGACGAAGCCGGTCCGAGCACAACTGCCTGGTCGGATAGCAGCAACAGCGCCCCAGCCTTACCCGCGTGATAGACGGCGACCGGCTGCCATTCGCTAATCGTTACCTGCACATTCCCCAGGAGCTGCGGCTCGACAGTCGCGGCCCGCACCCAGGTCAGGCCGAGTAGGCGCCGCTGGTCGGCCTCGCCGTCCACCGAAAGCACTGACGCACCATCCGAGAGCCCGGCTGCCGCCGCCACCTGCGCGCTCGTGAGGTGTTGCACGCCCGTGACGTTCACAGTCCGGATAGCCAGCGCCGGCCCAAACCACAGCCACCCGAGCAGCGCGCACTCGGCGACGGCCGCTGTCAGCGCCAGCGCCCGCCGCGACCAGTGCACGTCGGGCTCTTTCAGAGCGCGCTCCGAGCGCGTCCAGAGCTGACCCTTGAGCGGCTCGCTCGCCTCCAGGCCACGTCTCCAGCTGATCCGCGGCATGAGCGAGCGGCGTCTTCTGAGCCTCACGCGACCGGTGGTCCTACGCGATGTGCGTGGCGCTGAATCGCATGGTCGACGAGCCGCTGGCACATCTGCTCGAAAGTGATCCCGGCCGCGCGCGCCGCGTCCGGCAGCAGAGACAGCTCGGTGAGGCCGGGGACTGTGTTGACCTCGAGGATCCAGGGTGTGTTCTTGGCGTCGACGATTATGTCGACGCGCGCCATGCCTGCACAGCCGAGCAGGACAAAGGCGCGGCCGGCGGAGTCGGCAGCGGTCAGCTGAGCCCGCTCCGAGATGCGGGCCGGGATGATGTGATGCGATTTGCCGGCGGTGTACTTCGCGTCGTAGTCATAGGTCGGGTTGTCGCTCACGATCTCGAGCGTCGGGAGCACCTGGACCTCAGGCGTCGCCAGCACCCCGACAGTGATCTCGGTGCCGGCCTGGAATCGCTGCACCAACACTCGCCGGTCGTAGCGCGCGGCCAGCACCAGTCCGCTCGCGGCTGCGTCGGCGTCCTTGGCAATCGTCAGCCCGATGGTCGAGCCTTCGCGCACCGGCTTCACCACAAGCGGCAGGCCAAACCTCGAAACCAGGCGCTCGACGACGTCCGCAGCGACGCCGTCTTTTACTTCGATCTCCTCGAAGTCCGGAATGTGCAGCCCGGCGCCGGCCATGACGGTGTTCGCTCGCGCCTTGTCCATGCACAGGGCGGAGGCGAGGATGCCCGAACCGGTGTACGGAATGCCGAGAAGCTCCAACATCCCCTGCACTCCGCCGTCCTCACCGAGCCGCCCGTGAAGGGAGTTGAAGACGCAGGCGAAGCTCCCGTCGCGAAGCGTGTCCCAGGTATTTGCGTCGAGGTCCACCGCCGTGACGTCGTGACCGAGGCCACGCAGAGCGGCCTCGACCTGCGCGCCAGATCGCAGCGAAACTTCGCGCTCCGCCGAGAGGCCCCCCCGCAGCACCGCCAACCTCAGCGCCACCGTCCCACCAGCTCAACCTCGGGCTCGAGATCGATGTTGAAGCGCCGCCTCACCTCGGCCCTCGCTCGCTCGATCAAGCGCGCGACGTCTCCTGCAGTGGCGCCTCCCTCGTTGACGATGAAGTTGCCGTGCATCTCGGAGATGACCGCAGCGCCTTCTCGCGTGCCTTTCATTCCAGCGGCCTGCACGAGCCTCCCTGCCGAGTCGCCTGCAGGGTTCTTGAATACGCTGCCGCAGTTCTTGGTCTTGATCGGCTGCGTCTCGTTGCGCTCCCGCGTCAGCTTGGCCATCTGCCTCTTGGCCTCCTCCCCATCGCCGCGCTGCAGCTGGATGGTGGCGTCGACCACGAACGCCCCCTTGAGTGCGCCGTCGCGTAGTGCTGACGTGCGGTAGCCGAGCGAAAGGTCACCCGCCGTCCACCTCTTGCGACCCGCAGCCGGCATGTAGCCGCAGGCCTCGACGAGGACCTCGCTCAGCTCTTTGCCCCAGCACCCCGCGTTCTGATAAACGGCGCCCCCGACCGTCCCAGGCACACCGATCGCAAACTCGAAACCACGCAGGTTTGCGTCGGCGGCGATTCGCGCGAGCCGCATCATCTTGAGGCCCGCGGAAGCGCGTACGCGCGTGCCCTCAACGCGATGCTCACGCGTGACCACGCGCACTACCACGCCGTCGATGCCGGCGTCCGCGATCAGCAGGTTCGTGCCGGCGCCCAGCAGCAAGTAAGGGATGGCGCGCTCGCGGCAGCCATCGAGAAGCTTTTCGATGGCCTCGATCAGCCCAAGCTCGGCGAAGAAGTCCGCGGGGCCCCCGATGCCGAACGAGGTGCGCGAAGCGAGCGGCTCCTTCTCGCGGATCCCGGAGAGGCTGCGCAGCCAGACGAGATTAGACGCGCTGCGCCAGCTCATCGCCCAACTTGTGGATATCGCCCGCACCCATCAACAGCAGAAGGTCGTCCGGCCCGACCAGGCCTTCCAGCACCTGGCGGGCGCCTTGAAAGTCGCCCACGTAAGAACCGTTGGGGAGCAGGTTTGCCAGGTCCGTGGCCTGCACACCAGTCGGGTTGTCCTCGCCCGCCGCGTAGACGTCGAGCACAAGCACCTTGTCGGCGCCCTTGAACGCGCGCGAGAAGTCCTGCATCAGAGCCTCGAGGCGCGAGTACCTGTGGGGTTGGAAGACGACGATCAGGCGGCGGTGGCGGAGCTCGCGCGCGGCCTGGATCGTGGCACGCACCTTGGTCGGATGATGCCCGTAGTCGTCGTAAACGGCAGCGCCCTGAAACACGCCGATGAACTCGAGGCGGCGGTGGGCGCCGGGGAATCTCTCCAGCGCACCCGCAACATCCGAGAAGCTCACGCCCGACTCGAGGGCCATGGCCGCTGCTCCTGTCGCGTTCTGCACGTTGTGGCGGCCAGGCTGTCGCAAGTTGACCCTGCCAAGCTCGCGGCCGAGGTGGTGGATCGTAAAAGGGCGCCCGTCACCACAGCGGTAGTCGGCGTGCTCGCTGAAGCCGTACGTGACACGCCTCGCAGGTGACTCCAGGGAGCGCGCGCGTTCGTCGTCCGCGCAGAGCACCGCGAGCCCGTCGGCCGGTAGGCGTGCGGCGAACTCGGCAAAGAGATTGCGCACGGCTTCCAGGTCCCTGAAGTGGTCCGTGTGGTCCAACTCGATGTTGGTGATGATCGCGCGCTTGGGGCGGTGTAGGACGAGGCTGCCATCAGACTCATCGACCTCCGCCACCAGCCATCTCGAGCGGCCCGCGCGAGAGCTCGACCCATCGCCGACCAGGACCGTCGGATCGAGGCCGGCCTCGGTCAGGATGTGCCCGATCATGTACGTGACGGTGGTCTTGCCGGCGCTGCCGCCGACTGCGATCGAGTCACTCTCGGCGATCAGCTCGGCCAGCATCTCCGCGCGTGTAAGGACCTTGACCCCCATTGCTCGCGCAGCGTCGAGCTCCGGCGACGCCTTGATCGCGCCACTGTAAACAAGCAGGTCCTTGAACAGGACGTGCTCGGGGTCGTGGCCGACATCGACCCGGATGCCGGCGTCTTCGAGCTCGGCGGTCGTGTGCGACGACTTGACGTCGCACCCGCTGACCTCGTCACCGCGCGCAAGGAGCACGCGCGCGAGCGCGGAGACCCCGGCACCACCGATGCCCATGAGATGCACCTTCACCCGTTCACCACTTCTCTGAGAACGCCCAGCACCCGCTGCGCGGCGTCCCGGTGGCCCGCCGCGGCCGATGCTTTGGCCATCGCCCTCAGTCGCTCGGCGGTGAGGCCGTCGATCGTGGAGACCAGGCTCTCGGGCGTCAGCTTCGCGTCGCCGATGCTCACCGCCGCGCCTGCCTCCACCATCGCCGCCGCGTTCTCCTCCTGATGGCCTCCGCCGAACGTGCCCGGGACGAGCACCATCGGGAGTCCGACAGCGGTGGCCTCGGCGATAGTTCCCACGCCCGCCCGACTGACGACCAGGTCGGCCGAGCCCATGAGCGACGCCATGTCGTCCACGAACGCATGACCGCGGTAGCACGGGCGCGAATGTCGTGCAACCCCTTCGGCTCCCTGGCGGCCGGCGACATGAACGACCTCGTCAAAGCGTTGGCAAAGGCCATCGAGCCCCGCCCATACCACCTGGTTGAGGTTGCGGGCTCCCTGGCTTCCGCCGGTGATGAGCAGGTGGCGAGGGGGCACGGAAGGCGTGCGCGGCT
The DNA here is from genome assembly GCA_030946685.1 of Candidatus Dormiibacterota bacterium. Lineage (GTDB taxonomy): Bacteria > Chloroflexota > Dormibacteria > Dormibacterales > Dormibacteraceae > Palsa-872. The sequence goes on from JALYYG010000185.1 coordinate 8,342, forward strand.
CGAAACCGTCACGCAAGGGGACTCCAGTGAGCACGACACGCCTCGCCGGTATGCGCCTCTCGGTTCCCGGGAGCGTTGTGCACACCGCGGCGGCTGCGCCAGCAAAAATGCGAGTGGCCAGGCCTGGCCGAACGTCTTTCTCATGCAGCACGTACGGGATGCCGCGCATCCGAGCCGCTGCGACAGCCGGCGCCATCACGTAACCGCCCATGCCGAGCACGATGTCCGGCCGGAATTGATCGACGATGCGGAGCCCGGCGCGCAGGGCTGCCGGGATGACGGCTGGAAGCACAAGGTTCTTCCAGATCGCGTCACGGTCGAGACCGCGGACGCTGACTGTGGCCAGCTCGAAGCCGGCAGCAGGCACCAGCCGTTCCTCGGGCCCGCCCGCGCGCCCGACCAGCAGCAGCGCACCGTCCGGTTCCTCAGCGCGAAAGGCCCGCGCGACCGCGAGCGCCGGATAAAGGTGCCCGCCGGTCCCGCCGCCAGCTATCAAAAGACGCATCCGTCCTCCTACTTCCTGGTCCTGCGCTTGTGCCCCGCCGCGCGATGCTGAGGAGCAGACCGACCGCCGCGAGAGTGGTGGCCAGCGCCGTGCCCCCATAGCTGAAGAAGGGCAGCGGCACTCCGGCGATCGGCAGTGTGTTGGTCACCGTCGCCATGTTGAGCAGTGCTTCGAAAGCGATCCACGTGGTGATGGCGACAGCAAGCACAACCCCGAACCGATCGGCGGCTCGCAGGCCCGCACGATAACCACGGATCGCGAAGCACAGGAAGCCCAGCATCACCAGTGTTGTACCGACAAGTCCCGTCTCCTCGCCGATGATGGCGAAGATGAAGTCGGTGTGAGCCTCGGGCAGCCATCCGTACTTCTCGACCGAATGGCCGATGCCGACGCCGAAGAATCCACCGGACCCAAGCCCGTAAAGCGCCTGGGTGGATTGAAAGCCGGCGCCCAGCGGGTCTGAGAAGGGATTCCTGAACGAGACGAGGCGTGCAAACCGGTACGGCTCGAGCAGGGTCATCGCAAGTAAAGCAAGGCCGAGAAACGCGACCAGCAAAGCCACGTGCCGAAACCGACCCCCGGCCGCCCAGTAGGCGCTCATGAAGATCGCGACCATGACGACCGAGGTGCCCACGTCCTTCTCGAGCATCAGCAAAGCAAGCACGCCGGCCAGCATCGCGGCGATCGGCAGCAGCCCTTTCTGGAAGGTCCCGACAGTCGAGCCGTTGCGGTCGAGCCAGTGGGCGACGAACACTGCGAACGCGAGCTTGCCGAGCTCTGAGGGCTGAAATGTACCGAGTGGTCCCGCGTCAAACCAGCGCCGGGCTCCGTTGACGGTAACGCCCAGGTGCGGCACGAGGACAAGGATCATCAGCAGCATCACCGCCGCAGCGCCCGCGGGTGCGAGCGGACGCAGACGGCGGTAGTCGATGCGGCTGATCACGAGCAGCGCAGCAAAGCCGATGAGCATCCAGAGTGTCTGGCGCTCTGCGTAGTAGAACGCTGATTGTTTCTGGGTATAGGCGAAAGCGAAGCTCGCGCTGGTCACCATGACGAGGCCGGCGCCGCACAGGAAGACTGTCGTGAACAGCAGCAGGCGGTCGGGCTGGCGCTCTGCGCGCACTCCCGCGCTCACAAAGGCCTCAAGAATTTGGCGTAGACAAAGGATCTGAATTGCGTGCCGCGATCCTCGAAGTCCTTGAACATGTCGAAGCTCTTGTAAGCCGGGCTGAGGAGCACGACTCCACCAGGCCGAGCCAGGCCGGCGGCGCGATCGACGGCGTCTTCGAGGTTCGCGGCTCGCACTACTTTGGGGTGGTTGTGCAGGGCTTCGGCGAGCGTGCCTGCCGAGGCCCCGATCAAAACCACCGCTTCGACGTTGGCCAGCACGTCCGCCAGCCATTCGCCCAGCTCGAATCCGCTGCCATAGCCTCCGGCAATGAGGATCAACGGCGTATCGGGAAAGGCGCTCAGCGCGACACGTCCCGCGTCGGGGTTCGTGGCCTTCGAGTCGTTGTACCAGCGAACTCCATCCCATTCGCCAACAAGCTCGAGTCGATGCTCGACGCCTTTGAACGAGCGCACTGCCGCGTCGATGGCACCGTCGGAGAGACCGGCAATCCTCCCGACAGCCGCGGCCGCGAGGGCGTTCTCGATGTTGTGACGGCCTGGGAGCGGCATCGGCGGAACCGGCCGGTGTTTGTCGAACCACACAACGCGGGCTCGCGTTCGCTTCGCGATGCGCCGGCACGCCTCGTCGCGGCCGTTGAGGACCGCGAAATCGTCGGCGCCCGCGAACTCGACCGCGCGGGCCTTCAGGTCTGTGTAGCGCTGGAAGCTCCCGTGCCTGTCTAGATGGTCCGGCGTCACGTTGAGGATCACTCCGACGTGCAGGTGCGGCTTCTCGACCGACTCCAGCTGAAAGCTGGAAAGCTCCAGCACGACCCAGTGCTGGGGCGTGATCTCGCCCAGCCGGTCCAGCACCGTGTCGCCGATGTTGCCACCGACGATGACGGGCCTGTTCCCCGCAGCCAGAACCGTCCCGGTCAGCGCGGTGGTCGTGGTCTTGCCGTTGGTACCGGTGATGCCCACAACGGTGCCAGGACACAGCTGCAGGAACAGGTCGATCTCGCTCGACACCGCGATGCCCTTTTCGCGAGCTCGCCTGAGCAGCGTGGAGTCCCACGGCACGCCCGGGCTCGCATAAACGATATCGACACCCGCCAGCACTCCCTCGTCGTAGCCCCCCAGTCGCAGATCCACGCCGGCGGGCAGCTGCGCGATGGTCTCTGCGAGCTCCGGCTCCGACTTGCGATCGACGATCCGAACGCGCTCGCCTGTGCCGGTGAGGTGGTTGGCAAGCGCGACCCCGCTTCGCGCCGCCCCGACCACCAGTGAGGTCACGAGATCAGCCGCGCCACCCCGGCCGCGGCCAGTGCCGAGAGGAGCCCCGCGCCCCAGAAGGAGAGCGCAATGCGATTCTCAGACCAACCCTCGTGGTGGAACGTGTAGTGGATCGGGGTCATCTTGAAAACTCGGCGTCCGCCGCTGGCTTTGAAGTAAGCCACCTGAATGATGACAGACAGCGTCTCAAGGACAAAGACAAGGCCGACGAGCGGCAGCAGCAAGACCACTCCCTGCTGCACGGCCATCACAGCCAGCGCGAAGCCGACTGCGAGCGAACCGGTGTCGCCCATGAAGATTCGCGCGGGATACCGGTTGTAGACGAGGAATCCGACCAGCGCGCCGCAAAGCGTCAGCGCAACGGCTTTCTCGCCGGCCGGCGCGCCGGGCAGCAGCAGAACGATGGCCGCGAACGCGATCGCCGACAGGCCGCCCGCCAGGCCGTCCATGCCGTCGGTGATGTTGACGGCGTTCGCCGTACCGACGATCGCCACCACCGAAAAGGGATAGAGGACCCACGGGGAGTCCGTAAGGAGGTACTGGTGCGCGCCGCCCTGCGCCAATGCAAGTGCGGCCAGCGGCAAAGCCAGCACGACCTGGATGGGGAACTTGAACCGCGCGGGAATGCCGCGCGCGCCCACCTGCAGCTTGCTGCGATCGTCGGCGAAACCGATCAGACCCCCGGCGAGAAGACCGGCGGTGGCCGGCAGCGCGCCGGCGTGCCCGGCGACAGTGGCCACCACGCCTGCGACGATGCCCAGAGCGGCGAAAAGCATGCCACCTCCCGTCGGCGTGCCGGCCTTCTTCTGGTGACTCTCGGGCAGCTCAGCCTGT
>JALYYG010000196.1 GCA_030946685.1 Candidatus Dormiibacterota bacterium
GTTGCCGTAGCCACCGTCCATGTCGACGATCACCGGCGGGATGTCGAGGTGTCTGGGCGCCACCCTCTTCTCCGGATCCCCCACCGCCATCGTCAGCTGGAACTTGCGCAGGGCGCTGACGGTGCGCCGGGCGGCGTCGGCGATCTCGACGTTGGAGTAGAGGTCCATGTCGGTCGTCCCCAGGTGGCCGATGGCGAACGAGTAGCCACTGAAGTAGACCGCCTTGAAGCCGTAATACATGACGAGCTGGGCGCCCATCGGGTCGTAGACTCCGGGCCCGAAGAGGAACGGCTCGCTGTCGAGCAGCTCGCGCATCCGGGTGCTGGGATGGACGAAACGCGAGGCAGGCAGCTGGAATCCCTCCGGCAGCAGGGGGCTGGAGACAAGCTTGCTCGTTTGCGGCACGGCAACCCGGGACATCAGCCTGGGTTTATTCGTTCCCGTGATCGCGTTCGCAGTCGTCAGGGCAGCCGCACTCCGCCGTCTCCGCCAGGCACTGATAGTCGTCGCCGGTCGCCTGGGTGAATCGCCCTTCCATCATGATCATGGGTGCAACGTTATCAACTAAATGATCATCAGGCCAATCGTTTCTGGCGATTGCTGCGATAGACGGTGTCTATATCACATGGAAACTTGCCGCCATCTCCCAGGCAAGGGCGACGGCAGCCAGGAGCAGCACGACCGCGACGATCCGGGCATCGTTGGTGGCGGAAACCGCCACGTGCTGCGCCTCGCCCAACCCATCGGTCAGGCCCTTGCCCACGTTCTCCACGGCACCTCGCGCCGCCTGCCCGAGTTGGGCCGAAAACGAGCCAAATCGATGGACAAGCCGGGTCAGGGTCTCTTGTAAGTGGAGTCGGACGGGCGCCCTGTCGCCCGCCGGCTGAGGCAGCCGATCGCGCGCCGAAAACAGTCCCATCATGCTTCCCTCCTTCCCTGGGTTCACGCCGCGAACCCGGGGGCTCCTATTCGCCACCGTAGCAGATCACCCCGGGTGCACGCGAGTGGGGTTAGTTCAGGAGGGTGGCAGGTTCCACTGTTGGATCACCGCCTCGTGCTCGTAGCCGAGGGTGCTCAGAGTCGCGGTCTGCAGCGCGTAATAACGGCCGCCTGCGGGCGGCTCGCCCAGCCAGCGGGAGGCCAGCACCCGGAGCATGTGGCCGTGGGAAAAGATCAGGACGCCGCCGTCAGCGCGGCGGACCTCGGCGAGCACGCGGTCGGCCCGCCGGCCGACATCGGCCGCCGTCTCGCCGCCGGGGCAGCCATCCCGCCAGAGTGACCAGTTGGGATGGATCTCCTCGATCTGCTTCGAGGTCAGACCCTCGTAGCGGCCGTAGTCCCACTCGACCAGCTCGGGCCGCACCTGAGCCGGGTCACCGTATCCGGCGAGCCGGCAGGTCTCGAGCGCGCGTTGCAGGGGGCTCGTCAGCACGAGGGCAAATGTCCAGGCGTGAAGGCGAGGGCCCAGCGCCGCAGCCTGGCGGCGTCCTTCCTCGGTCAGCGGAAGATCCGTTTTGCCGGTGTGCCGGAGGGTTCGGCTCCATTCCGTTTCGCCGTGGCGCGCCAGGACCACCGAGTGTGCCATGACAGCCTCAGCCCGTCCGGACGTCGACGTGCGAGGCGCCGCCGCTGATCTCGATGTCGAAGCGGTCGGACGCCGCCGCGTAGCCGGGACTCTGCTGCTGGAAGTCGCCGCCGGCGGCGGCGTAGAAGGAGCCATTGATGCGCAGCCCGCTGATGCCTCCGCTCACCCCTACGTGCCATCCTGCGCCGGCCGGCGCCCGTAGCGTCAGATTGCTGACGCCCCCGGAAATGTCGATCAGGACGGTGCCTTTCGGGCTGGGCAACTGGGCATCCATCCGGCTGGCGCCGCCGGAGATCTCGAGCTTCGCCAGTTGCAGGCGGCCCAGGTCGAGGTGCGCGTTGGCGGTGCCGCCGCTGACCTTGATGGTCCAGGGGATGCGATCGCTCAAGGAGATCGCGACGTGCCGCCGTGCCGCACCGAACAGGTGGAGCGGCGCGAAGCTCGAACCTTCGCGGATCTCCAGGGTGCCGCTCTCGTGGTCGAGGCTGATGGTCGGGGGATCATCGCTGCCGGGGTAATCGACGTGCGCCTGGTAGAGGGAATCGCCCAGGCTACCCGCCTGGATGGCGACGGTGGCCCCGTTGTAGCCCAGATCCAGCGTCGCCGCGGTCAGGCCCCCGACGCGATCCGAAAAGTTCGCTTGCCGCGTGCCGAAAGTCGCCGCGGGCGCGAGCGCGGCGTAGGCGACTGCAGCGATCACGATGAGCACGGTCGCGCCCAGCCCGATCAGGGTGGCCTGCTGGCGGGGCAAGCTGTGATTGAGGATCAGTTGCAGGCCGAGGATGACGAGCAGCAGAGGCCATAGGTCCCCGAGTCGTAACAGGGCCTCCGACGAGACGGCGCCCGTGTTGACGAGCAGCACCATGGCTCCGATCGCGATCAGGACCAGGGGAAACAGCAGGCCGCGGCTCCGGTGCATGCGCCTAGCGCCGGCGG
>JALYYG010000215.1 GCA_030946685.1 Candidatus Dormiibacterota bacterium
CTCGAGTTCGAATGGGGACAGCCCGTGGACGCGGACGACTTAGCCGCGGTGCTCGAAAGGCACCCCAAGGCCAAGGTTGTGCTCCTCACGCACAACGAGACGTCAACCGGCCTAACGAACCCGCTGCAGGCCCTGGCCCGTGTCGCGCAACAGGCGGGCAGGATTGTTGTCGTCGACGGCGTCAGCTCCATCAGCTCGATCGCGATTGAGACCGACACATGGGGCATCGACGTCGCCGTCAGCGGCTCGCAGAAAGGCTGGATGGCACCGCCCGGCCTGGCATTGGTCAGCGTGAGCGAACGGGCCTGGGCGCAGCAGGCAAAAGCGCGGTCGCCGCGCTTCTATTTCGACTGGAAGGAGGCCAAGACCTGGGCCGAGAAGGGGATGACCCCGTTCACGCCCGCGGTCGGGGTCGTCTTCGCACTTCAAGAGGGCCTGCACATGATCGAAGAGGAAGGCCTGGACGCTGTTTACGAGCGCCACGAGCGCCTCGCTCGAGGCACCCAGGCAGGTCTGAAAGCGCTGGGCTTTCAGCTGTACGCGCAGGACGGTTATCGCTCCAACACAGTGACCTCGGCCGTTCCACCGGCGGGTCTTGACGTCGCCGCGTTGCGCAATCTGCTCAACGAAAAGTACGGAGTCGTGATCGCCGGCGGGCAGGGCAAGATGGCCGGCAGGATGATCCGCGTCGGGCACCTCGGCGCGGTCGCCGCGGGCGACGTGGTCCAGGTCGTTTGGGCCATCGAGCAGGCGCTCGAGGAGCTCGATATCGCTGCGGCCGACGGCCGTGGCGTTGCGGCGGTCACCGCTTCACTGCAGGGCGTCGCCGCAGCGACTCGTTAGGGCGACCGTGCCCAGGATCCTGGTCGCCGACGCGCTGGCTGAAGACGGCCTCGAGCGGCTTCGTCGCGCCGGCGATGTCACTGTCGTCAGCAAGCTCAAGGAGGTGGAGCTGATCCAGCGCATCCCGGAGTTCGACGCACTGGTGGTGCGCAGTGAGACCCGGGTGACGGAGCCGATCCTCGAGGCGGGCCGGCGTCTACGCGTGGTAGGTCGCGCCGGAGTCGGGGTGGACAACATCGACGTGCCCGCCGCCACGCGGAAGGGAATCCTGGTTGTGAATGCGCCGCGCGGCAACATCGTCGCGGCAGCCGAGCACACGATCGCCCTGTTGTTCGCGGTGGCGCGCTGGGTTTCGCAAGCGGACGCATCGGTCAGGCGCGGGGAGTGGACCAAGGCGAAATTCCTCGGCACCGAGATCCGCGGCAAGACGCTGGGAGTCATCGGGCTAGGAAACGTCGGTTCCGAGGTGGCAAAACGCGCGCACGGGCTCGAGATGGAGGTCGTCGCCTACGACCCTGTCGTCTCAGTGGAGCGCGCGGAGCTTTTCAACGTCGAGCTGGTGGCGCTGAACGATCTGCTGGGACGATCCGACTTCGTGACGATTCATGTGCCGCTCGTGGATGCCAATCGCAACCTCATCGGCCCATCACAGCTGGCGTTGATGAAGGTGACCGCGCGCCTCGTCAACACGTCACGCGGAGGGATCGTCGACGAGAGCGCACTTTACGAGGCGCTCGAGTCGGGGCGTCTTGCGGGCGCCGCGTCGGATGTATTCGTCAACGAGCCTGCCGGCACGAACCGGCTGTTCACGCTTCCCAACTTCGTCGCCACGCCGCACATCGCCGCCTCGACTGCGGAAGCTCAAGCATCCGTAGCGTTCGATGTCGCCGAGGAGGTGGCAGCGGTGCTGGCCGGCGAGATCCCGCGCTACGCCGTCAACGCTCCGTCCCTGCCACCCGAAGAGCTCGCTTACCTGCGTCCATTTGCGGACCTGACTGAGCGCCTGGCCACGCTTTACACGCAGCTCTTCGGCGGTCGCGTCAGCGCGATCGAGCTGGACTTCGAGGGCGAGCTTGCCGAGCATGACGTCAACCTGCTCATCGCGGCCGCGATCAAGGGTGTGCTCCAGCCGTTCACGGAGGACCGTATCAACCAGGTCAACGCGCGCCTGATCGCGTCGAGCCGAGGTGTGAAGCTCGTCGAGCGGCGCAGCCCGGCTCACGGCAGCTACGCCAGCCTGGTCACGCTTCGCATCGATGGCCACGAGATCGCGGGCACCGTGCTGATGGGCGAACCTCGCGCAGTTCGGATTGACTTGTTCCGGGTCGACCTCGTGCCTGACGGCCGCTTCCTGGTCAGCCGCCACGAAGACCGGCCGGGCGTGGTTGGTCGCTTTGGCACGATCCTCGGTGAGCACGACGTCAACATCGCGAGCATGCAGGTGGGTCGCGACGGCCCACGCGGGAACGCCATGATGATCCTGGCCGTCGACGATCCGGTGGGGGCGGATGTGCTGGAGCGACTGCGTCAGGTGGCCGGCATGTCAGACCTGCGCTACGTCGAGCTGCGGAGCGGCTCCGATAGCTGACGTACGAGCGCTGCCCGGGATCCGGTACCACCTCTCGCGAGCAGGCGATCTGGCCACGCTCGTCGCTCCCCCATACGATGTCATCCCCGAAGCGGACCTGTCCCGGTACCGCTCCCTCTCACCGTACAATGTCATCCGGCTCATCCGTCCGGGCGCGGATTACGAGAGTGCAGCGCGAACGTTCGAAGCGTGGATTCGCGACGGCATCCTGGAACCGGACCCGCCGTCGATGTACGTCCACGAGGTCACTTTCGGCGGGCGGCGCCGCAGGGAGCTGATCGCCGCGCTGCGACTGCAGCCGTACGAGGACAGGGTCGTCCTCCCGCATGAGCGCACTCATCGCGGTCCCAAAGAGGACCGCCTGGCGCTGCTCCGGGCGACGAAGATGAGCCTCGAACCGCTCTGGTTCGTGTACGAGGGGCGGGGCACGGGGCTGACGAACATCGTGGACGTCATCAGCCAGCGCACGCCGGCAGTGACTTTTAGCGGACCCGAAGGGACGGAGCATCGCCTGTGGACGATCACCGACCCCACGCTCCATGCCGCGGTGCACGCGGCGATGGCGGACCTGCCGGTGCTGATCGCCGACGGTCACCATCGCTACGAGACCGCCCTCGCCTACTCCGAGGAAATCGGCGGACCTCCTGACGCCGCATCTCGCTTCACGCTGGCGCTGCTCACCGACCTCGACGACCCTGGCCTGGAGGTCCTACCCACGCACCGGGTCTTGAAGGCCGGCGTCGCCGTCACAGGAGGCGAGGACATGCCGTCGCTGGAAGCGACGCTGATGGCCCTTCGCGGCCGGGTCGCCGCCGGAACGTACCGGGACCACCGCTTCCAGGTGATTCCATTGGAAGGGGAGGTGGCCCTGGTGGAGTTACATGAGCAGGTGATCGACAACATCCTCGGCAAGCGAAGTTCGGAGGATTTCCTCGTCTACACGCGCGACCCGGCCGAAGCCGTGCGGTGGGTTGACGAAGGGGTGGGTGCCGCTGCGTTCTTCCTGGCCGCGCCCGACCTCCGGCAGGTTTTGAACCTTGCCCAGGAGGGCAAGACACTTCCACAGAAGAGCACATATTTCAACCCCAAGCCGCCTTCCGGGATGGTGTTCCACCGGCTGGATCCGGGTCGGCGGCTATAGTGAGGAACCCCTAAAGATGCCCACTTACGGTTACCGGTGTGGCAGCTGCGGCCACGAATTCGAGATCCGGCAGAGGATGACCGACGAGCCGCTTAAGACCTGCCCTAAGTGCAAAGGCAAGCTCGCCAAGATGCTTTACCCGGTTGGAATCAGCTTCAAAGGAAGCGGCTTCTACACCACTGACTACAAGGGTTCCGGCCAGAGCGCTGAGGCGTCGAGCAACGGCGTCGCCCCGAGCTCCGAGGGGAAGTCCGAAAGCAAGCCCGAGGCCAAATCGGACTCCAAATCGGAGACCAAGTCCGACACCAAGTCGGGTTCCGAGTCCAGATCGAAGTCAGAGTCCAAGTCCGAGTCCAGATCGAAGTCAGAGTCCAAGTCGGGTTCCGATAAGAAGGGGTCGTAGATGTCAGATATACAAGCGGTTACCGACAGCGAGTTCGAGAGTCTCGTCCTCAAATCCGACATCCCCGTGCTGGTCGATTTCTGGGCGACATGGTGCGGGCCTTGCCGAATGATCGCGCCGATCGTGGAGCAGATTCACGGTGAGCTCGGGGCCAGGGTCAAAATCATGAAGATGGACATTGACGAGAATCCGGCGACCCCCATGTCGCTCGGGATCATGTCGATTCCCACTGTGATCATCTTCAAGGACGGGAAGGCGGCGGAGCGGACAGTCGGCTATCGACCGAACATGAAAGGCGACCTGACGGCGAAGCTCGAGGCGCTCCTCTAGCCCACTGAGGCCTTGCCTGCCAGCGCAAACTGGCTATTGTTCGACGCGTGCAGATCGCGATTTACGTCGGAAAGGACCCGGGTGGGAAACGATTTCTGGGCGCGCTGCAGAGGCGGATCGATCGGCAGGAGATCCGGGCCTGGGAGGTTCGGCGAAAGAAACCACTGACCCTGGTCCATTCGGGGGAGCGTTACGCAGGCGTCCGGGTCACTTTTGTTCAGTCCGGGACGCGAGGCTTTGCCCGCGTCGCCAAGGAAGGCAAGCTCGGCGCTTTTGGCTCGCCCGAGCCGGCGCTGGTGGCCACGATCGCGGGCGGATCGTCGGTGGACCGGGTGTTGGGGTTCCTGGTCGGAATGCTTACCCGCCATGCAGGGCCGCTCGGGGTCGAGGGCGTCGGTATTCCACTGACCGAATAGCATCTCTTCAAGCTGGGGATGATCGGGGGCTGGTGCCCCCCGCGGTCTTCAAAACCGTTTGCGGGGCGCTGCTGAGGCGTCCTGGGTGGGTTCGATTCCCATCCATCCCCGCCA
>JALYYG010000228.1 GCA_030946685.1 Candidatus Dormiibacterota bacterium
GAGCGTGCGGGCAAACAGATCATCCTGTGCGTCGGCCCCCTGAAGACGTTCGGCTATCCAGAGTTCTTCGTGCCGGCGCACCACCTGGTCACGCCGCTGCGAGAGGGAAGGCTGGTCGAGCCGGCCGCCCATCGGGCGCTGCTCGACGCGGCGATCGGGTTTGCCACGCGTATCGTCGAGCGCTATAAGGGTCGAAAGGCGATAGTCGCCTGGCAGGTCGAGCACGAAGCCGTCGACCCGCTGGGAATGGAGCACTCGTGGCGGCTGGCCGCGGCATTTGTCGAGGAGGAAATCCGGGCCGTCAGAAGTGCCGATCCCTCCAGGCCGATCATGATGAACGGCTTCCTGCCCACCTCGTCGCCAGTGCGCCTTCAACAGTGGTGGCGCACGCGAGATCAGGGTGACTCGCTTGCTGTGGCTCAACGACTTGCGGATGTTGTGGGCATCGACTACTACCCGCGCCATGCGCTCTTCGCCATCGGCGGGATGACGCTGTACCTCGACGGCGGCATGAGCTCATGGAACCAGCGTCCGCGCTGGGAATTGTTCGCGTGGGCCCGCTCGCATGGACGGCGGCTGATGATCTCCGAAGGGCAAGCTGAACCGTGGGAAGCGGTCACGATCCCGCCGAACAGGCCCGGCCGGTCGATGTTCAGCTGCACTCCGGAGCTGGTGATCGAGAACTACAACCGGTGCATGAGCTGGTCGCGCGAGGAGAACCTCGCTCTGGACGCCTACATCTTTTGGGGAGCCGAATACTGGATCCGACGAGAGCGATCCGGCGATTCGAGCTATCTCCAGGCGGTTGTGCGCATTCTCGAGAGCGCCTGACGTCGCACTGGCCTTATCGGTTGCAGATTGACTGCTACTCGTATCGAAGGGCCTCGGCGGGGGCAACGCGTGACGCCGCTCTCGCGGGCAGGAACGTGGTCAGCAGCGTGGCGAGGTAGGCGCCGACGAGGATCACGGTGATCTCAACAGCCGGCACGTGGAAGGTGACATTTCCAAACGCCTTGTCGGTGACAAAGAAGCGATACGACTGCCAGACGCCGACGAGCGCGCCGATCAGCAGTCCGAGGATCGCAATGAGGCTCGACTCCATCAGAAACGATCGCTGGATCAGGGAACGCCGGTAGCCGAGCGCGCGCAGCATGCCGATCTGCTGCCACCTCTCCACGACGGCCCGCGTGCTGATGACGCCCAATCCCGCTATGCCGACGATGAGGCCGAGCGCTAGAAAGCCTGTCATCAGGTTGAGCAGGGTCAGCGTTGTGCTGAGCTGAATGGCCAGCTGGTCGGCGACGATCACCGGCTCGAGCTGATACTGCACGAGCATTCGACCCAGGTCGAGCCGAGCTTTGTTCACGTTCACGTTCGGCTTGAGCGCGAAGTAGTAACCCGTCGGCGTGAGTGGCTGAAGGGTGGCGATTGACGCGCCCGATGAGGCCGATGCCGATGGCGTGCCTGCCGCTGCCGGCGCCTCGTACTGGCCGCTCTGGAGCGCCGTGCGCGTCGAGACGTAGACCCCATCCCAGATTGCGCTCGTCCGGATGAAGCCGACCACCGTGACTATCCATGGCGGGGCGGACGCGTTCGGACCGCCCATCAATTCGACCTGGAAAGGCTTGAAGGTCGAATCGGTGGACTTGATCCCCGAAATGACAGGTGGGCTGCTGTTGCGGGCGTCGAGGCTCGAGGCATCGATCACCGCGTAGCCGGTGTTGTCGCGTACCGCATCCCACGCAACACGATCGGATGCATAACCCGCAGCCCGCGGCTGAAGCGCGTAGCCGGTCGACCCAAGGTAGCCATCGTCGACGACGTGAAGGCCGTAGCCGCCCACCTGGGCTTTCGGGTCGACGGTGCCATCGGGCTTGGCCCGCCGGAGCGCCGTTCCGTTGAAGTTCTCCCAGCCCACAGCCCTGATGTCCGCCGCCACCGTGGGATTGGACTGGACCAGCGAGGCCATATCGGCCGGGAACGCTGTCCTGGTGTTCTGGTTGAAATTGTTGTCGGGCTCACCGGCGACTATCTGCCACCGACCGGACGCCGCGTCGACTTGCCCGAAGTTCTGGATCAGGACGTCCTGGAAGATCGACATGTAGACGATCACGAACGTGACGATGGCGAACATCGCCACGGCCATGCCGGTTCGGAACTTGGTAGACAGCGGGTACGCCATGCTCGTCCGCGTCACTGCCGCCAGGCCGCTGAGACGACCTGTGAAGAACATGACGCCCCTGATCAGAAGGTCGCTGTTGTACATGACGAGCCAGATCGCTCCAAGCAGCACCATGAAGGCAGAGAGCACGAACAGCTCCGGGCCGGCAAGGAGCTGGTCCACCTTCAATGTGCCGTCGACGTGAAGGAGCTTCTCGACGCGTCCGAACGGGCGGCCCCAGTACAGCAGCAGGCCGAGCGCGGCCAAGGTGAATCCGACGCGGGAGGCGACGATTTTCCGCGCGTGCACCGCCGACATGACCCACCTGATCAGCAAGCCGGTGCCGATGATCACCAGCGAAACCCCCGCGGAGTAGACGCTGTCGAGGTGGCTGGCCGGGGTGTCGGTGCCGAGGCTCAGGTACATGAGGCCGGCGCCGGCCAGGATCGTCATCGGGCCACGCCGGAACAGCGCCCACCAGAAGGTTCGTATGGCGCCGAGGGTGCCCAGGGTGATGCGGCCGAGGAAAACGAGAGGGTGTCCGCGGCGCAGCTGCTTCAGCGCCATCCACGCGACCGAGAAAGGCGTCGTGAACAGGTGTCGCATGCCCACGTCACGGTGCTCGCTCTCGTCCAGGTCGCGGATGGCGGCGACGATGTTGAGCCGGCTCACCCTGTATGCCGAGAAGGCGACCACGACGAAGGTCAGCAGGATGCCCAGGCAGACCGCGATGACCAGCGTCGTCCATTCGACGTGATAGGTCAGCTCCAGCCCCTTGTAGAAGCCGCTGAACACGCTGGAAAGCACGCGAATCATCACCGAGCCTACCAGCACGCCGAGCACGACCCCGACCAGGCTTGCCGCCAGCGTGTAGGCGGTGCCCTCGAACAGGAACATCTGGGTGAGGTGCCGGCGTTTCAGGCCGACCGCCCGGCTCATGCCCATCTCGGCCCGCCGCTCGGCGGCGAGCATCACGAAGATCAGGAAGATGAGCAGCACTCCCACCGCGACGGAGAAGAAGCTCACGCCGAGAAGGGCACCCACGGCGAACAAGCCGCCGCGCTGCGCGAACGTCACCGCGCCGGCCTTGTACGCCGAGTACGTGTACAGGTCGAGCCGCCCGACGATCTCGGTGAACCGCGACAGCTCGTCGGGCGCGATGGTAGCGATCACATGGGCCAGGTCGGTCTGAAAGTTGGGGTTGCCGGCTATCGCTTTGAACCTGGGGCTGACTGGCGAGCTTTGCGCTTCAGCGAGCAGGCCGGTGATGGTGAGGCGAACGGGGTCCGATGCGGGCCGCTTCGCAACCAGTGCGGCCAGAGGACCGCTGATTTCGGGCCGGCGTAGGAAGGCTTGCAGGTCGGCCGCAGCGGTGCTGTCGACCTGCAGCGCGCCGATCATCTCGCCGACGGCGTCGGCGGTCCTCGAGGCTACTTCGGGGCTCGCCGACTGTCCCGCCGCGCTGGCAGCAGCGTTGACCATGATCCCGTCGACGAACTTGTCGCTCGCGAGCGCCTTGAACTCGTCGGTCACCTGGGGCTGGTTCAGCTCGACGAGGAGGCGCCGGCTGAGGTCCTGGTCTGGGTCGAGGAAGGATGCCCGGTCGTGGATCTTCTGGATCTGAGCCTTGATCGCAGGTGTCCTGAGGTAGGTCCACAGCTCGGCAGCAGACTGCGGATCGGTGAAGATCGCGCTCATGCGGCGCGTGATCTCGTTACCGATCACCCCGCCAGGACCGAGATCGTCGACTCCGCCGCTGCCATGATTCCGGATGAAAATGAGGTTGTAGCCGGTCGGCCGTTGCATTACGTTGCGCATCGTGGCCAGCGGCATCAGCACCGAGCTGACCACCGGGCCGTGGTTGAAGATGCTTGGGTTGACCTCGGTGTCGAGAACGTCGCGAACTGTGACCATCATCGGATGCCCGTCGACGTACAGCTGAAGCGTGTCGCCGGCGTGCGCATTCAACTTTGTCGCCAGCGAATTGCCCACGAACACCTCACCCGGTGCCAGCGAGGCCACGTCAAGGTTGTGGCTGGAAAGGCTGTGCAGCTGTCCCCACAGGCTGCCGAAGTCGGAGGGCACGCCGAAGATCGCCACGTTCTCCGAGGCCGACTGGCTGGTGGTGCTGTCGATCATCGAGCCTGAGGCCCCGATCAAACCGGCAGCCCGAGCCACGTTTGGATCTGCAGTTGTGCGTGCGATCACGTCGGCGGCCTGAGCCTCGCTGAAGAAGTCGGCGTCGCTGGTCGAGGCGCCCTGTATCTGCTGGTCCGCGTGCTGTCGCGTGACCGCCTCGTCGATCCCACCGATCTGTCGCATCTGGATCGCTTGCAGCGAGTAGCTCAGCGTGTCGCCGACCGCGAGTGACGCCGTGATGATGAGCGTGGCCAGCATCAGGCCGAACAGGATGAGAACTGTCTGTGCGCGCCGCCGCGGGATGTTGCGCAGCGCCATCTTGAGAAGGACGCGGTTGACAGCGGCCAGCAGCAGCAAGGCCAGCAGGACGGTGCCGACCGCGGCTGCAATCCAGGCAGCCACCGTCGATGAGGGAATCCCGAAGTACGAGATCAATCCACCCTCGCCGCGAGGGGTGCCGCCAGGCTCGAATGGGGACCCGCCGGTTCAGCGGCCGCGGTGCCGCTGTCAGAAACGATCTGGCCGTCACGCATACGGATGAGCCGCTTGGCGAGCGCGCCGACCTCCTCCGAATGCGTCACCCACACAAAGGTCTGGTCGTTTCGGCGGTTGAGCTGGCCCATTAGATCCATGATCCCGGCGCTCGTCTCGGTGTCGAGTGCGCCTGTCGGCTCGTCGGCCCAGACGATCGCCGGTTTGGTGGCCAGGGCGCGCGCGATGGTGAAGCGCTGGCGCTGGCCGCCGCTCATCTCCGCCGGACGATGACGAGCCCAGCCTCGAACACCGACCATGTCGATGGCTTCCTGCGCGCGCTTGCGGGCGTCGGAAGGCTTGACTCCGCCCACGAGCATGGGCAGCTCCACGTTTTCGACGCCGGTCAGCACCGGCAGCAGGTTGTAGGTCTGGAACACGAAGCCCATTTCCCGGGCGCGAAAGTCGGTGCGCTGATTGTCGGTGAGGTCTTTGAGGTCGCGGCCGGCGATTTTGATTGTGCCGCCGTCGATCACGTCGAGGCCGCTCAGGCAGTTGAGCAGCGTGGTCTTACCGCATCCGCTCGGGCCCATGACCGCGACCACCTCTCCACGGCGGACGACGAGGTCAACACCCCTCAGCGCCTCGACCTTGTGGCGGCCTGTGTCGTATCGCTTCCAGACGCTGGTGGCTTCGATGATGGTGTCAATCAACCTGCTTCCTCGTTTCTTGAGATTCGGGCACAGCAAAGGCCGGGCTCGATGCTTGGGCTCTGCTGGGGTCCGTTCTGTGACGCCGGGCCATTGGCGAGACGGTAAAGACGGCGTGTGTCGAAACTATGTCGGCTCGTGCAGCTCGGGTCGAAACCGGTAGCCGACGCCCCAAACGGTCTCGATGCAGTCGCCCAGCTCTCCCAGCTTTCGGCGCAGGCGCACCATCTGCGTGTCGACAGCCCTGTCGAGACCGTCGAAATCCGGGTCCCACAGCCTCTCCAGCAAGAAGTCGCGCGAGAACGTGCGGCCCGGGTGGCGCAGCAGGAGCTCAAGCAGTTCCATCTCGCGGCTGCTGAGGTCCAGCGAGGACCCGCCCAGCGTCACGCGATGGCCGGCCGGGTCTAGGACAAGCTGGCCGAACGAGACCGGCTGCGTCGTGTCCGACGACGCCGCGGCGCTGTCGAGGGCAACCCGCCGCAGCAGCGAACCAACCCTGGCGGCGAGCTCGACGATTGAGAACGGCTTGCCCAGGTAGTCGTCGGCGCCGACCTGTAGCCCGGCGACTCGATCGGCCACCTCGCCGCGAGCGGTGAGCATCAGGATCGGCATCAAATGCTTCCGGCGGAGCTCCTGGCAGACGGTCAGTCCGTCCACCCCAGGCAGCATCCAGTCGAGGATCACCAGGTCTGGGCGAGCGCGGTCGGCCGCAGCCAGCGCGTGCTTGCCCTCGAATGCCTGCTCGACAACATGCCCTTCCTTCTCGAGATGCGAGCGCAAGAGGTCGGACAGCGCAACCTCATCCTCAACCACGAGGATCCTGGCCAATTTCTTAGTGAGGCTCCGATCTGCGAAGGCTGATGGTGAACGTGCTGCCGAGGCCTGGTTGAGAGGTGACGGCGAGACTGCCGCCCATAGCCTCGACCAGCTCCCGCGCGATCGACAGGCCGAGGCCGAAGCCGCCGGAATTTCGCGCGCGAGAGCCGTCGGCCCGATAGAAGCGCTCGAAAACGTGCTCGAGATCCTCTGCTGAGATCCCAACGCCCGTGTCGGAGACCGCCACCTGGACGTGGTCTGGGCCGCCGCCGCTGAGCCTGATCGACACCACCCCACCCTCCGGCGTGTAGTTGACCGCGTTACGGACCAGGTTGGTCAGCACCTGGGTCAGGCGGTCAGGGTCCGCCATGGCCCAAAGACCTGCCGGCAGGTCCTCGATGGTGACTGTGACCTGGCGCTGCTGGCGAGCCAACGGACCGAGCGACAGCGCGACCATCTCGACGACCGGCGCCAGCTCGATCGCCCGGTTGGTGACCCTCAGGTCGTCCGTGTCGGCCCTGGCGAGCATGAGGAGGTCCTCGATGAGGTCGGCGAGGCGGCGCGTCTCGGCGGCAGTGACGCGAAGGAGACGCTCGGACTCCTTGGGGTCGAGGGGGCCGTCGGCAGGCAGGAGGAGCGAATCCACATGGGCCTGGATCGTGGCGATAGGCGTCCTGAGCTCGTGAGACACGTTCATGATCAGGTCACGCCGGCTGCGATCTGCCGCCTCAACCCGGCGGCGCGCCTCCCAGACCAACCGCTGCTCCTCGCTGACGCCGAGCATCTCTGCCGCGAAGCGTCCCCACACCCGGCCGACATAGTTGAGAACGTGCAGCGCCAGCGCAAGGCCGGCGAGCCCGGGTAGGCCGGGGAATATGAAAAAGCCGATCACACCCGGACTTGGGCCGTCAGTCAGCAATTCGCCAATGGGCCTCAAAAGACCGTAGAGCGAGGGCACGACGAGGGCCGCTGTCAGGAGGGTGGCGAAGATCCCAAACGGAAGCTTGACCAGCAGGAAGACCAGCGACCGCCAGGTCGCCGGCTGGCGCAGGTGTCGCAGGAGCAAACGCCACGGCGAGACCAGCTCAGGGTCCGGCAGCGAAAGTGGGGGGACTTTCATACCGAGCAGCCCGATCGCGAGCTCACGCTCGAACAGGGCGAATCCATAAGCCGCGACGAGGCATGCCAGCAGAATGAGGAGGCCGACGAGGACGATCGAGAAGAGCGCGCCTGCTATCGCGCCGCCGACCAGGACCACGAAGTAGGTAAGGCCGAGCGGGAATGCTGTGAGCATGTAGAGCGCATTCAGATACGAGCGCGGCTCGCGCAGAACGTGCAGGAAGCGGAGCACCCGCTCTCGGGCGTCGAAAGGGGTTGTCGGCGCTGTGCTCTCCAAGGCTTGCTGCAGACCGTAGCCGAGACATGTGCCGAAAAGGTGTCTGCGCGATGATGTCTGTGGCATGAAGGCTTTGGTGTGGCGCGGTCCGAGCTCGATGACTGTGGACGACGTCCCCGAGCCCCGGCCCAAGCCCGGGGAGGTTGTTGTCCACAGCGAGGCCGCCGGGATCTGCGGTTCGGAGATCGAGGGCTACCTCGGCAGGATGTCCAACCGCGTACCGCCGCTCGTGATGGGTCACGAGTTCGCGGGCGCCGTCACTGAGCTGGGCGAGGGCGTAGACCGCTCCTGGCTCGGAAAGCGCGTCGCGATCAACCCGGTTGTCGGCTGCGGCCGATGCAGCTACTGCTCACGTGGCGATCGAAACCTCTGCCCCGAGCGCTTTCTGGTCGGAGTCTCCGTGCCGGGGGGCTTCGCGACCACTGTCTCGGTCCCCGAGCGATGCTTGTTCGAAATGCCCGCGGACATGGACGCACGCCTGGGCGCGCTCGTCGAGCCGCTGGCCAACGGCGTCCACGCCATCCGCAAAGGCGCGCCCGATGGAGCGACGACCGCTGTTGTCATCGGGACAGGGACGATCGGCCTCGGCTGTATGCAGGCGGCTCTGCTCCATGGCATGAAGGCTGTCACCGTCATCGAGCCCCACCCGACCCGGCGCAACCAGGCCCTCAGCCTCGGCGCGCACGCGGCCCACGCTTCGGCGGAGGGTGTAAGGCCGGGCGCCGATCTTGTCGTGGATGCGGTGGGCGCTGAGGCAACACGCCTGCTGGCGATCGATCTCCTGGGTCCCGGAGGGACTGCCGTATTCATCGGCCTGCACGACGACGAGACGGCACTGCCGTGGCGGCGGGTGATCCGCAGCAACCACACGGTAAGAGGCGTCTTCGCCTACTCCGACGCGGACTTCCAGCAGGCCCTCGACTGGCTCGCTCAGGGCCGCGCGGGAATCGGTGAGCTGAAGGCCGTGCTGCCTCTCGAGGACGGCCCGGCGGCATTCGCAGCACTGGCGAAGGGACCGACCGACGACATCAAGGTCTTCCTCGGTGGCTGAGTCGCTCGAGGGCAAGGTGGCCGTCGTCACCGGTGGCGGAAGCGGTATCGGCGCGGCGATCGTCGACAACCTGACCGCGGCCGGTGTCATCTGCCACGCCATCGGGCGCCGAGGGCCGGTCAAGCTCGACGTGACCGACCAGCCTGCCGTACAGCGCTTCGTCGATTCGCTCGACCGTCTCGACATCCTGGTGTGCGCCGCGGGCGACAACGTGCCCGGGCGGCGCCTCGAAGAGGTCACGCCGGAGGTCTGGAATCATCTGATCGCGGTCAACCTCAGCGGAGCGTTCTACTTTGTCAACGCCGGCCTGGGCAAGCTGCGGGAGGCCCGCGGAGACGTCGTGATGATCAGCAGCGTTTCAGCCGACTGGCCAGACCTCAGCGGCCCGGCCTACCAGGCGAGCAAGGCCGGGATGAGTGCCCTGGCCGCAGCCGCCGGCTTCGAGGAGCATCTCAACGGGGTGCGTTTCTCGGTCATCAAGCCCGGAGCCGTCGACACTCCGCTGCTGCTCAAGCGTCCGGTGCCGCCGCCTCCGGAGGTCGCAGCAGCGATGCTCCGATCAGAGGACATCGCAGAGGCTTGCCTCATGATGCTGAAGCTCCCGCGGGGCGCCCATATCCCTGAGCTGACAATCGTGCCGACGCGCTTACAGGCGCTTGGAAAGACGACAGTCCCGAACCCAACCCCTGCCCCGGAGTAAAGCGGGATGGCCACCCGCCGGCACGTGGTGGCCGTCGACGTCGGAAGCTCTTCCGTCAGAGCCATCCTGCACGACCTGCGAGCCCGCCCCGTACCCGGGGCGGAGGTCCACCTCCCGCACCCGCCCCGCGTGCGCCCTGACGGTACGGCGGAGGCTGATGCGGACACCCTGTTCGCTCTTGTTGCGCGCGCACTGACCGAGGTGATCGGCCTGGCCGGACCGAACAGGGCGAAAGGAATCGCGTGCGTCGGCGTCTCCACTTTCTGGCATGGCCTCGTGGCCGCCGACGAATTGGGTCACGCCCTCACCCCGGTCTACCTCTGGTCGGACAGCCGAAGCGGCGATGCGACGGCACGGCTCCGCACCAGTCTCGATGCGGAGCAGGTGCGGCTGCGAACCGGATGCCCGATCCACCCAAGCTACTGGCCCTCAAAGCTCGCCTGGCTTCGGGCGGTGCGGTCCGATCTCTGGAAACGGCCGGTGCGCTGGCTTAGCTTCGGCGACCTTCTGTACTGGCGGCTGTTCGGTAGGCTCGGGACCAGCCTTTCGATGGCCTCGGCCACGGGTCTCTTCCGGCTCGAGGACTGCCGATGGGACGACGAGCTTATGACCGAGCTGCGCGTTTCGCCGCGATCCCTGCCGCCCATCGGCGAGGTGGAGCAAAACCTCACGCCCGAATACGGACGACTCTGGCCCGCGCTGGCCAAGGTGCCCTGGTTCCTCGCGGTTGGCGATGGTGCGCTCGCGAACCTGGGCAGCGGATGCATCACGCCGCGCAAACGGGCGCTCACGATCGGGACGTCCGGCGCTTTGCGACTGATGCATCGGGCTCCACGCGGACCGCTGCCGGTGGGCCTTTGGTGCTATCGCCTCGACGCGGACAGGCTGGTGACAGGTGGCGCGCTCAGCAACGGAGGCAATCTCCACGCGTGGCTGCTCGAGACTCTGCGCCTGCGAGACAGCGGCCTCGAAGGCAGGCTGCGACGGATGGCGCCGGCGGCTCATGGCCTCACATTCCTTCCTCACCTGGCGGGCGAGCGAAGCCTGGGTTACGCCCCCCACGCGTTCGGCGCGATCGCCGGCCTGACGTCGGCCACAACGCCCGATGACATCGCGCGCGCCGGCCTCGAGGCGGTGGCGATCGAGTGCGCTCGGATCAACCGCCGGTTGGACGCGGCGGCCCCGGGCGCGTCGCGTCTCGTCGCGAGCGGGGCAGCGCTCCTGAGGTCGCCGGCGTGGATGCAGATCATGGCGGACGCCATCGGGCGTCCAGTCGCCGCGGGGAAGCCAAAGGAGGCCTCGAGTCGCGGCGCCGCCTTGTTCGCCATCGAGCGGCTGGGGCTCGGTGTTGCCGCCAGGCTGGACCCAGGCGTAGGCAGGGTCTTCACACCCCGCCCGGCGGCGACGAGAACCTATAGAAAGGCAGAACTGCGTCAGGAGGCTCTCTACGAGGCTCTAATTAAGTAGGTGCGGTCCTCCCCATTCATAGGGAGGTGGCGCCGGAGGGGATGCAACTAAGGCAGGGACCGAAAAAGCACCAGGGTCCGAGTCCCTTTCTAGGCGCGCACCAGCAGCAGACGGTATTCGATCACCACGCCGGGCTCTGCTTTGGTGAAGGAGATGTCGGGCGGCGAGACATTGAAGTCGCGCATATCGATGCTGATCGACCCAACAACCTCGACCTGGTCCCCTGTCAGCTGAACCTGCACCTGGGTCGTCACCGTCCTGGTCTCCCCGTGAACCGTCAGCTTGCCGGTGACCGCAAAGCTGACAGGTCCCGACGTGCTACCGGTGGGGATGCTGACGGAGTCGGCGGTGAAGTCCGCGTTCGGAAACTGATCGGTCATCAAATAGATGGACCGAATGAAGAAATCGCGCTGATAGACCTGGAATTGCGCGTAACGGTCCTGGCTCACGAGCGCCGAAAGGTCGGCTGTGAAATGGAGCGCGGTCGCCTGCAGGGTCGAGGCGCCGGCGCTCTTGACCACCAGCCCACCTGAGATTTTGGTCGTCCGGGCCACCGCCTCGGTGGTGGAGGGTTGGTTGACGAACTTCTCGCGCACCCGATAGCCGGCCTCCGACCCGGTCGCGACCTTCCAGCTTCCGGTGAGGCCCCCGGCGGCGCCGGCCGGAGTGGGCGAGCCGAGCGCAAGTGGTGCTGGTGCGTGGTGGGAGTTGAGCAGGAACTTGCCCGCAACGCCGGCCACGATGAGGGCCGCCACGGCGACGCCGCCGACCACCAGGAGCCGTCGTCGCATGCGGGGAACCTAATTCGGGCTGGACCGATCTGTCAAGTTATGGGATCAATTGCACCCATCGGGTTGCACCGATGGATTCCTGAGCCTATAGTCGCGTCGATGCCGATCGACGTCGGACGGCCGTTCTGCCGTGCGGTGGCGCCATCAGCGCCGTCGGAGCTGGCCTGGATCCTGAACCTGCTGACCCAAACCGCCCCATATGCAGTCCCTGCCCTCGCTGAGCTTGACGGGAGCCTGCTCCCGGGGATCGGCAGCCTGCGCACGTCCATCGGTCAGCGATTCCGCCGGTTGTGGAGCAAGGACGCGCTCGCTGGATGCCCGGAGCTCCTGCCGGTCGCGAAGCTCGCCGAGGCCGTCCTCGATGACG
>JALYYG010000236.1 GCA_030946685.1 Candidatus Dormiibacterota bacterium
CCAGGCCCGTCGCAACTGAAGGGCGGCGCACTGTCAATAAGGCAGCTGTGTGCTGTAGTCGATGGCGCCAACCCAGCGCCAGCCGACTGCCGGATCCGGGCTGGTCGCCTCGAAGATCGAAACAACCCTATGGGTGCTGTCACCGGAGGTGTCAAAGCCGAACGTACCGGTCACACCCTGAAAAGAGGTGGTCGCTGCCAGCTGCGCCACGACGTCCGCGCGGGCGGGCAGCTTGCCTCCAGCGGCCTTGATGGCCCGCCCCAGAGCCTCATAAAGCACCCCCGTGGCTTCATAGGCAAGGATGGTGTAAGCGCCGTAGTCCCACGCGTGCCGGTACGCGGCCTTGAAGGCGGTGATGACCGGCTGGGATGTGGCCACCTGGCCGGCGTCGACGGTCGGAACGGTGGCGAAGATGCCTGGTGCGTTGGTGCCAGCGTCGCGCACGCAAGCCGGATCTTCTGCGATGCCGTCGCCGCCCAGGTAAGGCGTGGCCGCGCCCGGTCCGAACACGGCGGACATCTTGGCCCGGATGGAACAGCCGTTGTTCGCTGTGACCCCGCCGAAGTAGATGGCCTGCGCGCCGTCGTTCTTGGCTTGTGCCAGGAAACCCGACAAATCGAGGTTGGCGGATGGGCTGAAGTCCAGGTGCAGGACGACAAGACCGCCCAGCCTGGTGAACCGCGCGCGGAAGCCGTCGGCGAGCGCCTCTCCGTAGGTCTCGTGGTCGGAGAGCACCGCAACCCGGAGCAGGTGGAGGTTCTTGTACGCATAGTCGGCGGCGGCCGCACCCTGGAGCTCGTCGGTGGTCACGAGCCGGAAAAAATTGTTGGTCCCAGCCGGCCGCAGCTCCGCAGGCAGTGGCAGGCCGGCCGCTTTGCATCCAATCTCCAGCCGAGCCGGATTGAGCCCTGCCGGCAGCAGCGGCTCCTTGGTGAGACAGCGGTTGCTGGTGGACGGGCTGATCATGGCCAGGTGCGCCCGGTTGGCGAGCGGTATCTCAAGCCTGGCCACGCTGGAATCAAAGGGCCCGATGACACCCATCACGAATGGATCCGCGATAAAGACCGACACGTTCCGCGCTCCCACCTTCGGGTCGTGCACGCCTTTCACAGCATCGTCGCGGGCGCTGACCACGACCTTGAAGCCATCCAGAATGGGGTGTTGGCGGACAAAGAAGCGGACTCCGTTGAGTGTGGGGGTGCCCGCCCGGCCCTCCGCGCCAGAGAGCGGGAGGTCGACACCGATCTCAATCGTTGCCGCTTTGCCGGCCGCACCGCCCGAACAGGCGGCGACCAATATGAGGCTCAGCAGGCCGAGCCACGCGGCCATTCGCCGGACCAATCGCACCCGGAGATTGTCGCCGCGCGCCCCGTGTCGTGACCCGGCAGTATTTATACTCGTGATCCCTCTCAGCCAGAGTCATAGGAGCGCGCCCCGTTGAAAACCGAGTCCGGTGAACACCTCAAGCCTCGCTCCCAATATGGGGACGAAGCGGTTCAGCTTGCCATCGCCGGCAAGTGGGACGAGGCCGTCAAGCTCAACCGCTTCATCATCGAGAGCTTCGGCACCGACGAGGAAACTCAAAACCGACTCGGCAAGGCGTTATCCGAGCTCGGTCGATTGAAGGATGCCAAGGCCGCTTATGAGGTCGCGCTCAAGCTCAACCCCATGAACTCGATCGCGAAGAAGAACGCAGCGCGCATCAATGCGCTGCTGCACCAGAAGGAAGGGCTGAAGGTTGGCGGGACCAAGGTCGACTTGAACCTATTCGTCGAGGAGATGGGGAAGACCGTCATCACCACCCTCGACAATCCTGCGGGCTCCGACATCTGCTCCAAGGTCGCCGCGGGTGATGTCGCCGAGCTGCGCATCGACGGCGACGGCGTTCTCGCCGAGACGTCCCGCGGGGTCAAGCTCGGCTTGCTCGATGCGAAGCTGGCGCGACGGCTGATCAAGTTCATGCGCGGTGGCAACCGATACCAGGCGGGGGTCACGTCATGCGAGGGCAGCGCGGTCAAGCTCATCGTCCGCGAGACGTACCAGGACCCGAAATTTGTCGGCAAGCCGAGCTTCCCGATGCGGCGCAAGCGAGAGGTGGAGTTCCGGCCGTACACGAAGGAGAGCCTGCTCGCGCGCGAGGTCGAGATCTTCGCCGGCGAGGACGATGAGGAAACGCTCACCGATGGCGCCGCAGAAGGCGGAGACATCGAGGAAGGGATGCACGCCGTCGACGACGATGCCGAACCACTTGATATCGTCGAGGGCGCCGACGGTGAGGACGACGACGAGGAAGATGACGATGACAGCTGAGACACTTGCCCCTGGCAAGGCGCGGTCAGAGGCCCGGGCCCGGAGGTCTCTTCACCGACCGTAGTCCCGGATCGATCAAGTCCGAACCTGATTTCCCTCCATCCATAAGGGGGGAGGGCTCGGCGTGAGGGGCTATGAGAAGGTCGTCTCCGATGACACACCTCCGTTGGGAGGTGTGCCCGGGTTTCGCGATCTTCTTCCTCAAGAGGCCGAAGTTTTGCGCGAGGCCCAGGAATCGCTGTTGGCGGAGATGCGGCGTTGGGGTTACCGCTTCGTCATCACTCCGATGGTTGAGAGCACACAAGTGCTCGAGCTTGGCCTCGGCGCTGAGCAGAGGCGCCGCCTCTTCAAATTCACCGACGCTCGTGGCGAGGTCGTCGCGCTGGTGAGCGAGCGGACCGTGCCCGTCGCGCGGCTGGTCGCCGGAAAGCTGCGAGCGGCTCGACTGCCGCTGCGCCTCTGTTACGCGGGGGCCGTACTCTCCACTGACGAGGGACGCTTTCAGCAAAGACGCGAAACCTACCAGGTCGGTGCCGAGCTGCTCGGCGCGCCTGGGGCCGTGGCCGACGCGGAGGTCATTGCGCTGGCGGCGAGGTGCCTGGAGGCGACAGGTCTGCGCCGCTACCAGGTCGACGTCGGTCACGCAGAGTTCTTCCAGGGGATCATGGACGCGGTCAAGCTGCCGGACGATGTCAAAGCCGGCGTCCGCAGAGCGCTTGCCGCGCGCGATTTCGTCGCCCTGGAGGAGTTGCTCGAGAGGACTTCGCTCCGATCGGCCGAGCACGAGCTGCTGCTTCGCTTCCCGGCGATGCGCGGTGGCGCGGAGATTCTCGACGCGGCCGGCGGGCTTGTGCGCAACCGGCGCTCGGAGAAGGCGCTGTCGGAGCTGGCCCGCGTCCTCGAGCTGTTGGCCGCTCATGGGTTAGGCGGCGTCGTCAGCCTCGATCTGGGTGCGATACGCGATTTCGACTACTACACCGGAATCATCTTCGAAGGCTACGGCCCGGACCTGGGGCGTCCGGTCGCCCAGGGTGGGCGGTACGACGGCCTTCTCGGGCGCTTCGGCCGGCCCGCGCCTGCCACCGGGTTCGTCGTACAGCTGGACCTCGTCTGGGAGATGTTGACTCGCGCCGCCGGCCCGCCGGCGCTGCCGCGACTCGATGCGGCGGTCGCATGGAGCGGGCCGGGGCTCGCAACCGCCCTCCGCCTGGGTTCGACCCTTCGCCTCTTTGGGATGCGAGCCGTGGTCGATACCGAGCCTAGGGAAGACAGGGAAGCGACGGTCTGGTGGCACGCGGTCGGCGCAGCCAATTTGATTCACTGTCGCAGCGCATCCACCACCTCGTGGACGGCGCCCGGCCGTCGCACGAGACGGCTGCCGCCTGAACAGGTTGCCGCGCGCCTGGCGGGCTCACTCGCATGACCCGAGAAAGAGTTGCGATCGCTCTCCCAACCGGCGTTCTCCTGCCCGGTGCGTTGCGGATTCTTTCGCGCTCCGGTGTCGCGCGCTTGAGCGCGACGGAGCTGGGCCGCAAGCTGCTCTTGGAGCGTCCGGCCGTCCGGGTCATCCTGGTGCGACCGGCCGACGTCCCGGCGTATGTCGACCACGGCGCCGCCGACCTGGGAGTCGTCGGCAAGGACGTCCTGTGGGAATCGCCGGGCGCCCACTACGAACTGGTGGATCTCCGCTTTGGCCGCTGCCGCCTGGTGCTCGCGGTTCCGGCAGCGTCGAAACTGAGCGGCCGCGAGACATGGCCGCCCCTTCTTCGGGTCGCGACCAAATACCCACGCACCACCGCCGAGTGGTTCCAGGCCCAAGGCCAGGCCGTGGAAGTCGTCCGCCTACACGGCTCGGTCGAGCTGGCGCCACAGGTTGGGCTGGTTGACGGCATCGTCGATCTGACCGCCTCCGGCCGGACGCTGCGCGAGAACGACCTTCGCGTAGTTGCACTGCTGGGCACTTCGACCGCGCGCCTCATCGCCAACCAGGCAAGCCTCAAAACCCGCACCGCCTCCGTTCAGTCGATGGTCGCGCGCCTCCGCAAGGCGGCCGATCAACCGGCCGCAATCAGCAAGGCCTCTTAGGGCGCGCGTGCCGGTCAAACGCTTTGACGTCGGTGCATGGCTCGATTCGCCTCTGTCGAGGCGGCGGCTGGAACTCTCCCTGTTCGCCACGGAGCGCGCCGCTGTCGAAGAGATCTGCGCTCGAGTGGCCGCCGAGGGTGAGGGTGCCATGCGCGAGTACAGCGCCCGATTCGACGGCTGGTCACCTGGGCCAAACGAGAGCTTCCAGGTCGAGTC
>JALYYG010000243.1 GCA_030946685.1 Candidatus Dormiibacterota bacterium
TCACGACCATCGAGCAACTCACGCAGTACCTCGACACCAAGAAAGTCGGCGACCACGTCACGCTCTCGGTCACGCGGAGTGGGCAGCACATTTCCATAGGAGTCACGCTGGGGAATTTCCAGGCGCAGCCGTCAGCGACTCCGTAGGGGGCATCAATGATCCACACAAACTCGGCGGCGACCCTTTGATGCGCCAGGCTCCCACACTCAAACCACTGCCACAGCTTCGGAGAGGCTTCTGGCTGACCGGTACGCGGGCGTGGCTTGTCGGCCTGGGTCTGGTGGCCGTTCTTCTCGTCGGCCTGATCGCCCGCGAAACCGTCTTCGCCCAGCCGGCGGCGGTGGCGATTCGTACCGCAACGGCCGACCGCGGGACCGTCACCTCGGCCGTCAGCGGCACGGGCTCCCTTCTGCCGGCCGGCCGGATGAACGTCAGCTTCAAACAAATCGCGATCTTGACGGAAGTCGACGTCAAGGTCGGCGACAAGGTGACGACGGGTCAGGTGCTGGCTCGGATCGACTCATCGACGCAGCAGGCTACGCTCGCTTCCGCTCAAGCCTCGCTCGCTGCGGCGCAGGCCAACCTCCAGACCACGCAAACGCCGCTCACCGCTGCGCAGGTCGCGCAGCTCCAGCATCAGGTGAACGCCGCCCAGCAGAACTACAACGACACCGTGGCGTCCGCGAACGCTACCAATCAGGCGGACGCGGCGACCGTCGCCAACGATCAGGCCAAGGTGAACGCCGACTGCCCGAACGGCGCCCAGTGCAGCCAGGAGCAGGCTCAGCTCGCCAATGACAAGAACAAGCAAAACATGGATGCGATCAGCGGCCAGTCACGGATCAACTCGGCATCGCAGCAGATCACGTCCTCGCGCGACAACCTGGCGGTACAAACCCAGGTCAAGCCCAATGCGCTGGCCTCCGGCCAGGCGCAGGTTGCGTCGGCCCAGGCGCAGGTGCAGGCTGCTCAGCTGGCCGTAAATCAGACCACCCTTACCGCCCCCACCTCCGGCGTGGTGATCAGCATCAACGGCGTGCCCGGAGAAACGGCGGGAGGCGGAACCGCGCAGGCTCCCGGGTCTCTCGCCCCACAGCCCTCGAGCGGAACGGGCTCGGGCGCCTCATCCGGCTTCATGGTGATCGACGACAACAGCAGTTTCATCGCCGTGATGCCATTCGCTGAGACGGATGCCGCGCGGCTGGCCGCCAATCAGACGGTCTCCTTCACCTTCGACGCCATCCCCAACCTGGCCATCTCGGGTCACGTGTTGACCATCAGCCCAAGCGCGACGGTGGTCTCCAACGTCGTCGACTACTACGTTAGCTTCGTCCTCAATCGCACTGATCCGCGGCTGCGCGAGGGCATGACAGTGAATGCCTCGGTCACGGTCGCCCAGGCCGACAGTGCGGTGCGCGTCCCGAACGCTGCGGTGCGCACCAGCGGTGGGACCACGACGGTCACGGTCCTCTCGAAAGGCCAGCAGGTACCGACCGAGGTGATCACCGGGGTGGTGGGCGACACCTACACGGAGATCAAGGCCGGACTGAACGAGGGTGACGTTGTGATGCTTCCAACCATCCGCACGACGACCGGGACCACCACCAACGGTGGGAACCTGATCAGAGGTGGCGGCTTGGGCGGTGGAGGCGTCCGGGGCGGAGGCGGGTGATCACCCTCGAGGGGATCACGAAGGTCTACCTCGCCGGTGAGGTGGAGGTCGCTGCCCTCAAAGGGATTTCCCTCCACATCCCGGAGGGCGAATTCGTCGCCATCATGGGACCCTCGGGCTCAGGCAAGAGCACATTGATGAACCTGATCGGCTGCCTCGATCAGCCATCGACCGGCCGGTACATCCTCGATGGCTACGACGTCTCCGCGCTGACCGACGACCAGCTGGCCTGGATTCGCAATCGAAAGATCGGCTTTGTCTTCCAGTCCTACAACCTGATTCCGCGGGCGAGCGCCGTGCACAACGTCGAGATGCCGCTGATTTATGCCGGCGATAGGGAGCAGCGGCGGGAACGAGCCATGGCGGCCCTGGAATCGGTTGGCCTTCTGCAACGGGCCAGCCACCTCCCGAACGAGCTCTCGGGTGGGCAACAGCAGCGGGTTGCTGTGGCGCGGGCCCTGGTGACCGACCCGGCGATCCTCCTTGCCGATGAACCGACCGGCAACCTCGACAGCGAATCCAGCGTCGAGATCATGAAGTTGCTGCGCGATCTCAACCGTCAAGGCCGGACCATCGTGCTAATCACCCACGAGCCCGACATCGCAGCGTTTGCGCAACGCGTGGTGCGGCTGCGCGATGGCGTGATCGTCAGCGACGAACGCCCGGCGGTCGCAACGGAGATGGTGCGATGAGCATCCTCGAGGGCCTCCGGCTGGCGGTGAACGGGCTACTGTCGAACCGCTTGCGGTCCGCGCTCACCATGCTTGGCATTCTCATCGGCGTGTCGGCTGTCATCCTGCTGGTTGGCGTCGGCAATGGCGCCTCCGTCGCCGTCCAACAGCAGATCCAATCACTGGGCTCCAACCTGCTGACCGTCTTTCCGTCGAACGCGAGAAGCGCGGGCGGCGTCCAGCAGGGGTTCGGCACGGGGTCGAGCCTGACGCTGGACGATGTCAAGGCGATCGCGAACCGGCAAATCTCGCCGGACGTGGTGACCGCCATCCCGAGCGCGGGCGGACGGGCCCAGCTCACCTACGGCAATCAGAACTGGAACAGCAGCCTGACCGGCACGACGCAGGATTTTCCCTCGGTGCGAAACTATCAGCTGGCGAGCGGCCAATTCTTCAGCTCGGGTGAGGTCGACGCCGCGCGCAAGGTGGCGGTCATCGGACCAACGGTGGCCACCAACCTCTTCAGCGGGGCCGACCCGATCGGCCAGGTGATGAAGATCAACCGCCAGAACTTCCGCATCATCGGGGTGTTCGCCCCCAAGGGTTCCTCGGGTGGCTTCAACAACCAGGACGACGTGGTGGTGGTGCCGATCACGTCGGCGTGGAGCTACCTGCTAGGCGGGCGCGGACGCAACGTTCAGCAGATCTACGTCGAGGCTACCAGTGCGCAGGCGACCACTGCGGCCAGCACCGAGGTGACCCAGGTCTTGCTCGACCGGCATCACCTCTCGGATCCCACCCAGGCCGACTTCCAGATCCTGAGCCAGCAGGACGTGCTCAACAGCGCCTCGCAGACGACCGGCGTGCTCACCCTGATGCTGGGCGCGATCGCGGGCATCTCGCTCGTCGTCGGGGGAATCGGAATCATGAACATCATGCTCGTCACCGTCACCGAGCGGACGCGCGAGATCGGCATCCGCAAGGCCATCGGGGCGCGGCGTCAGGACATCCTGCTGCAGTTCTTGATCGAGTCGATGTTTCTCTCGGGCCTGGGGGGCGGGCTCGGGATCTTGATCGGCTTCGGCCTGGCGCGGGTCTTGCCGCTGCTGGTGTCGACCCTGCCCACACCCGTCATCTCCACCCCGTCCGTCTTCATGGCGTTCGGCATCTCCGTCGGTATCGGTCTCTTCTTCGGTCTCTATCCCGCAAACCGAGCGGCAAGGCTCCGTCCGATCGAGGCCTTGCGCTACGAGTGAACCCCCAGGAGGTCATGCAATGATCAAGCTTCCCATCGCTGCGCTCGTCGTCATCGTCGGCTTACTCGGCGGTTTCTACGGCGGCTACAAGGTCGGGGGTGGTGGCACAACCGCCAGCGCCGCCGCGGCCACGACCGGCAACCGGACGGCGGGGACCGGGTTCGGCGGCGGCCGCGCGGCAGCTGCCTGCCCCAGCCCGGGCGCGAACGCAGCCGCCAGCGCATCCGGAGCGGCACCCCGGCGGGGCGCGACGGGTACCATTGCGAACCTGACGAATAACAGCCTCACGATCCACGACACCCGTTGCAACACGGACGTCAAGGTCACCTTCGACCAGAGCGTCATCGTGCGCAAGACCGTGGTCGGCCAAGCCTCGGACCTGCAGGAGACTGAGACCATCACCGTGACCGGCAC
>JALYYG010000249.1 GCA_030946685.1 Candidatus Dormiibacterota bacterium
GATGAGGACAACGCCGCCGGCGGCGAATATGTAGAACAGCAGTGGCGCGGGAAGGTCGTACCGCGGCCCGAATCCGTGTAGAAAGATTCCAACGCCAAGCATCACGGATTCACTATCAGGTCGCCGAGGTGGGTGCTGGTCGACTCCCACTCGATGTCGAAGGGGCCACCGCTGTTGACCGCCTTGAAGGTGTGGGATACCACCTGGCCGGCCTTGCAATCGAAAGCGATGTCGTAGCCGTGCAGGTGCACCTCACCGTTCATGTCGCTCGTGAAGTTGATGGTCACTGTGTCGTTCTGATGAGCGGTGAGCTCGCTCGGCTTCATTGACTTCGCCCCGGTGACTGTCACGTTGAAGGTGACATTTTTGGGGCCGGAGCCCTTGTTGTTGAAGATGAGATACGCGCCTACCGCGACAAAGACAACGATGACAGCGGCGACGATCGCGAAACGATAACGACTCACTGAATTTCCTCCTCTTATGAAATGACGCGCGCGAGTGCGCGCCTGCGATCAGCTACGAGCTGAAATGCAAGGAGGATGGCGGTCCGCGCTTGTCGAGCGAACCACCCGCTACACGGGCAAGGAGCAGCGCGCGGTCGGCCACCGGCCACATGGCGACCGCCATCGCGACCGGCGCCTGGGGAGCCTGGGTGACAACGAGCACCGCCCGCAGGTCTCCGACCGCGGCTTCGAAGCGTGTCCAGAGCCAGCCGAGCGCGACCGCAGCGATGGCGGCCACCGGCAGCTGGCCGAGCGTTCCCCACAGCAGGAGATGGGGCGCCGAGTCCACCGCGGCCCCCGCGACCAGGGCCTCGCCGACCTCCTGGACGATGAAGCAGACGAGCTGAACGGTGAAAAGAGCCGCGATCAGCTCGATGTACCTTGGTCCGCAACCGGTTCGCGTGCGCGAGCGGCCGGCGAGCACCCTGGCGAGGCCGATCATGAAGATTGCCGCTACGAAAATGGCCGCCATCGCGCCAAGGGCAGTCTTTGCAAAGAGCGGGAAGTAGGCGTGGGCTCCCGAGCTCTGCATGTGCTGCGCGGCGGACCCGAAGCGCAGCTGAAAGGCAAGGAGGTGGCCCGCCTGGGAGGCGACAAGGCCAAGGCCAAGGAACGCCAGCGCACGACTCGCACGTGTCACCGTTCGATCATATGCTCGCGTGGTCCGATCGAGATGCTGGGCGTTTGCCCAATGTCTTCTTGCCAGGAGAGATTCAACTATGCTCTCGGCGCCTCGCTTGGAATAAGGCGGCAGGGAAGGGAACATGCGATCACGTGAAGTGAGGTTCGTCGCAGTGCTTGCGCTGTCGCTGTTGACCCTCATGGCATGTGACGCCGGAGGAAGTGGCGTCACGGCGGGCAAGAAGATCGTCCTCCTGCTGCCGCAAACGACCACTCGCTTCGACACCAAGGACAAGCCTTACTTCGAAGCTAAGCTGCGCCAGCTCTGCCGAGACTGCCAGGTCCTTTACAGTCCGGCGACGCAGGATGCCGCGCAGCAGGCGCAGGCAAAGACGGCCATCACCGGCGGCGCCAGCGTCATCGTGCTCGACCCCATCAACGGCGCGGCGTCGGCTTCAATCGTGTCCGAAGCGAAGGCGGCACACATCCCGGTCATCTCGTATGACGGGCTGATCCTGAATACGGCTGACCTCAACTACTACGTGTCATTCGACGATGGTGCCGTCGGCGCGCTGCAGGGGACCGCGCTGCTGACCGCTCTGGGCACCAAGACCACCCCGACGGTCGTCGCGATCAACGGCGACTTGGCCGACAAGAAAGCCGAGCTCTTCAAGGCGGGGGCGCACAGCATCCTTGACGGGAAGGTCCATTTCGCGAAGGAATACAGCACACCAGGGTGGATGCGGTCCAACGCCCAGGGGGAGATGCAGCAGGCGCTTGCTGCACTCGGAAGAACACCGGTCGACGGAGTCCTCGCGGCCAATGACGGCCTCGCCGAGGGCGCCATCGCGGCGATGAACGGCCACGTGCTGAAGCCGTTGCCTCCGGTGACAGGGCAGGGTGCGGAGTTGGCCGCGATCCAGCGGATCGTCTCGGGCGATCAATACATGACGGTCTACGATCCGATCAGGGTCGAAGCCGAAACCGCGGCGCAGCTCGCATACGACCTGGCGTTCGGCGTGCCCGTGCCCTCCTCGATGACCAGCGGCAAGACGGTCAACAACGGCGCAGCGGAAATCCCATCGGTTCTTATGAGCCCCGTAGTGGTCACCAAGGCCAACATAGAGTCCACCATCGTGGCGGACGGTTTCTGGATCGCACGCGACATTTGCACCACGCAATTCGTAGCAGCGTGCGCGGTGGCGGGTATCACTTAGCGGGCTATTCGCACGGTTGTCCTTCTTTGGACGTCCCCTCCGGCGCGCTTTGCGCGCCACCTCCCCGGCGGAGCGGGGAGGACCGACCATTTAAACCCTGCGCCGCGCCCTCCCCCCTTCAGGGGTCCTAGCTCACCGCCTGACGCGTTGTTGAGCCTCGCAACGCCAGCGCGAGCGCTCCCAGCAGCTCGGCGCGCTCCACGAAAACGGCTGGCACCACGTCTACCTTTTCAGCCGCGGCCTTGACAGCGTGCCGCCGAATCGAGTCCCGCAGCGGTTGGAGCAGAATCTCGCCGGCCCGGCTCAGGAGGCCGCCGACGATCACCCGCTCGGGGTTGATGAGATTGCACAGGCCGGCGACGGCGACACCGATCTCACGACCGGCGTCGGAGATGGCGCGGTGGCAGCGAACATCACCCTGCGCCGCGAGCTCGATGACCTGGTCTAGCGTGAGCGCTCCCGGGTGCCCCTGGCCGACCAGCTCCAGGATGGCCGGGCCCGACGCCACCGTCTCGAGGCAGCCCCGGTTGCCGCAGTAGCACAATGCGCCGCTCTCATCGAGCGTGGTGTGCCCGATCTCGCCCGCTGTGCCCGACGCTCCTCGCAGGAGCCGGCCGTCGACGATGAGGCCCGCGCCGATGCCGGTTGCAGCCTTGATGTACGCGAAGTTGGAGCAGTCCCGGCCGGCACCCCAGGTCAGCTCCGCGAGCGCGCCGCAGTTGGCATCGTTCTCGATCTCGACCGGCAGCCCGAGGCGACTCTCCATCTCGCCGGCGATGCGAAGCCCGAGCCATCCGGGCAGGATCGTCGCCGACCCAACCGTCCCGCGGGCCCTGTCGACTGGGCCCGGGATGCCGATACCGGCGCAGACGACGGCGGCGCGCCGCAGGTTGGCCTCGGCGAGCACTTCCTCCACCATGCGCGCCGCAGCGTCGAGGGCTCCAGCGGCCTCGTGGTCGACGTCGAGCTTCTCGATCCGCTCCGCCAGCACTTTGTGAGCAAGATCGGCCACCGCGACCTGCACATGGCTGTGTCCGAAGTCGATGCCGACGACGGCCTTGGACGAGTCCTGGAGCACGAGCAGCACGCCAGGCCGCCCTCCGCGCTGGTCGGGTGCCCTGCCTTCGACCATGTCGACCTCGAACACGAAGCCCGATTCCTTGAGCTCCGCGACCAGGCTTGAAACCGTCGTCCGCGACAGTCCTGTCGCCCTGGCGACCTCCGCCTGGCTGGTGCGGCCCGCCATGCGCAGGACCCCGATGACACGCGCGCGATTGCGCTCGCGCAACCACCCGAGCGTCCCATCGCCTTTGCTGGTCGTCGTTCTTCTGCCCACGCCCGGAGGGAAGCATGGCCCCATCCGCAAGTTTGTCAAGAGCCCGTACAAGATGCGGGCGAGTCATATCGATCTCTTGACAAACCGGTGTGCATAAGTAATGCTCTTTCCCGGCGTAGTATCCGCGGGGGCTGCTCTGAGTAAGTCCTGTTTGCCGGCGCACTCTCGCCCCGGATCGCTCGGGAAGAAGGCGGCAGGAAATCGAAATCTGAGAGGTAAGACGCATGAATCTACGTAAGTTCGTGCCCGTCCTCATGATCGTGGGGCTCGCACTCATGGCATGCGGCGGGACGTCAGGCGGCGGCGGAGGCACAACGGCGGTCAAGAAGATCGCCCTGCTGTTGCCCGAAGCGACGACGGCGCGGTATGACACCAAGGACATGCCTTACTTCAAGGCGAAGCTGGCGTCACTCTGCTCGAGCTGCCAGCTGATCTACAGCAACGCAAAGCAGGACGCGCCGACGCAGCAGACGCAGGCGGAGGCGGCCATCACCAACGGCGCGAGCGTCATCGTGCTCGACCCAGTGGACGGCGCGGCGGCGGCGGCCATCGTCACCAAAGCGAAGGCAGCCAACATCCCAGTCATCTCATATGACCGGCTGATCCTCAACACCGCCGACCTCAACTACTACCTGTCGTTTGACAACGCCGCGGTCGGCGCGCTGCAGGGCAACGCCCTGCTCACCGCACTCAACGGCAAGGCCAACGCCTCCGTCGTCGAGATCAACGGCGACCCGGCGGACAACAACGCGAAGCTTTTCAAGCAGGGGGCGCACAGCGTCCTCGACGGTAAGGTCAACATCAAGAGGGAGTACGACACGCCTGGATGGAAGCCTGCCAACGCGACGACCGAGATGCAGGGAGCCCTTACAGCCCTTGGCAACAAGGTTGACGGCGTGCTGGCCGCCAATGACGGCACCGCCGGCGGCGCCATCTCCGCGATGAAGAGCGCTCACGTCACACCCTGGCCCCCCGTGACGGGGCAGGACGCCGAGCTGGCCGGGATCCAGCGCATCCTGGCGGGCGAGCAATACATGACCGTGTACAAGGCGATCAAGGCCGAAGCGGAAGCCGCAGCGGTGCTCGCCTTCGACCTGGCCACCGGCGTGGCCGTGCCCGCGGACATGACGGCCGGCAAGACAGTCAACAATGGGAAGGCGGACATCAAGTCGGTCCTGCTGACCCCGGTGGCGGTCATCAAGGCCAACATCCAGGCGACAGTCGTCAAAGACGGCTTCTGGACCGCTACCGACATTTGCACGACGGTGTACGCAGCGGCGTGCACGGCGGCAGGAATCTCGTAACCTAATCGTTCGGTGACTGAGACTGGCGGGTGGCCCTCCGGCC
>JALYYG010000270.1 GCA_030946685.1 Candidatus Dormiibacterota bacterium
ATCGCCCCACTTGCGGATCCAAGCAGGACGACCGGCAGCCCCGCACGGAGATGACCATCACGAGAGGGCTCTGTCGTCGTCAATGCTGGATTGCGCGCTAGGTTGAGCTGCGATCTGTGCCTACGAACTCGTTCCCCGCCCCGCTCTCTGCGTTGATGACATGCATCACCGCGTTGATCAGCGCCAGGTGGGAGAACGCCTGCGGGAAGTTGCCCAGGTGCCGGCCGCTCCGCGGGTCTATCTCCTCGGCGTACAGCTGCAGCGGGCTCGCGTAGGACAGCATCTTCTCGCACAGCTCGCGGGCCCTGGTCAGCTCGCCGATCTCGCAGAGGGCCGACACCAGCCAGAACGAGCAGATGGTGAACGTGCCCTCCTCACCTCTGAGGCCGTCGTCAGTCTCCTCCGTTCGGTACCGCAATACCATCCCATCGACTGTGAGCTCCTTGGCGATGGCAAGGACTGTAGCGCGCACGCGCGGGTCGTTCGGAGGCAGGAACCGGACGAGCGGGATGAGCAGCACTGAAGCGTCGAGCGCGGTCGAACCATATTTCTGGACGAATACGCCTCGGGAGTCGACTCCGTTCAGGCAGACGTCCATCTTGATTTCGTCCGCCACCTTCTGCCAGGTGGCCGCCAGGTCGCGGTCCCCGTGAAGCTCCGCGAGCCGCGCGCCCCTGTCACACGCGACCCAGCACATGAGCTTGGACGAGGTAAAGTGCTGCGGCTCGCCGCGCACCTCCCAAATCCCGCGATCCGGCACCTTCCAGTTGGCAATGGCGCACTCGACGGCGTGCTTGAGGATCGGCCAGACGACCTCGGGCAGGTAGTCGCGCGACTTCGTGTGCAAATAGACCGAGTCGAGCACCGCTCCCCAGACGTCGTGCTGTTTCTGGTTGTACGCGCCGTTGCCTACGCGCACCGGACGCGAGCCTTCGTAGCCGCTCAGGTGGTCGAGCGTCTTCTCCGCCAGCTCGTGCTCACCGGCGATGCCGTACATGATCTGGAGGTCCCTCTTGCCGGCCGCGGCGTCGGCGATGAAGTAGAAGAAGTCGTTGGCCTCGCGCGCGAATCCAAGCGTGTAGAGGCCCCAGAGCATGAAGGTGCCATCCCGAATCCACGTGTATCGATAGTCCCAGTTGCGCTCGCCCCCAATTGTCTCCGGGAGCGAGGTCGTTGGGGCGGCAAGGAGCGCTCCAGTCGGGCTGTATGTGAGGCCCTTCAACGTGAGCGCGCTGCGCTGCAGGAAGCTCTGCCACGGGTGCTCCGGAAACTCCCCATGGTTGATCCACTCGCGCCAGAAATCGGCAGTCCGCTCGACGCGCTCGAACGCCTCGTCCGAGGTCGCCGGCGGCGGATGCTCGGCCCACAGCTCTGCCGAGGCCGAGTACTGCGATCGCGGCCAGCAGAGGGCAACGTACGCGCGCTCGCCCTGCCTGAGCGTCTTCGTCGCATGCGCTCCCGGCCCTTCGAAGCCGATCCTGAGGTCGGTGACCAGGCGCAGCGGCACATCGCCGTCGCCCCCTGTTGCGGTGGCCTCCGCATAGCCCGGCCCGGAGTACTCCCAGCGGGCCGCAGCCCGGCCGTAGTCGAACACGGGGCTGCAGTCAAGGCTCAGCTCCACGCTCCCGACCACGCACTTTGCCGTGCGCAGAAGGATGTGCTCCGCCTCATAGTCGGTGGGTGGCCTGCGGTGCGTTCCAGAGCGCCGCTGGGCGTGGTACCAGGGGCCGATGCAGAGCGCGTCGCGCACGATCAGCCAGCCCGTCCGCGTCCTCCAGGTGGTCTCAAGGACCAGGGTGCCGGGGAGGTAGCGGCGTCCGGCCGGCACTGCGATGCCGCTTGGCCCGAAGCGGAAGCTGCCCGCCCCGCGGTCGAGGACGGCCGCGAAGACGCTCGGGCTGTCCGGCCGCGGCAGGCACAGCCACTCGACCCGGCCGCTCGGCGCGATCAGCGTGTTGACCTCGCAGTCGGACAGGAAGGCGTAGTCGCCGATCGGCGGGAACGAGCTCGCGGTCGGTGGTGAGTTGGCGGGAGACGCAGCGGGTTGCGGCGCCCTCTGGCCGTCACCGTTGACGGCGGGTTCGATCGTGTGCCCGAGGTCTTCGACGCGCGTCTTCCGTTCCGTGCTACACGCTCCCCAGCGCGAATTCCAGAGGGAAAATCATAGGCTTGTGTTGGCTGGTCTGCCCCAGCAAACGCCCCTCACCCATCCCTGCGCGCAAGCGGCGTTAAGGATGGGGCCTATTGATCAGCTCCCCTCAAGGGGAGAGGGAGAGGGCTTTGCGGATTCTTTTGAAGACCTCGTCGACGCTCCCCACACCGTCGATCTCCTCCACCCGGACCCCCGCTTTTCGGTAGTGGTCCAGGACCGCTGCCGTCAGCGTCCTGTACTCGTGCATGCGCTCGGCGATCGCCTCGCGTGTGTCGTCCGCCCGTCCCTCAACCTGGGCTCGGTGCAGCAGCCGCTCGACCAGCAAGTCTTCCGGAACGTGAAAGGCGATCACGAAGTCGACCTTATGACCTTCCTTCGCGAGCATCTCGTCCAGAGCCTTTGCCTGCTCGAGAGTGCGCGGGAAGCCGTCGAGCAGGACATCCGAGCTTCCGTCCGGGTCGCGCAGGATTCCCTGGACGATGCGGATGATCAGGTCGTCGGGCACGAGATCGCCCGCGCGCATGATCCGCTCGGCCTCCTTGCCGATCTCGGTGCCGCGCGCCACCTCGTCGCGCAGGATGTCGCCGGTCGACAAGTGCGACAGCTTGAAATCGGCCTCGACGCGAGCCGCCTGCGTCCCCTTTCCACTCCCCGGCGGCCCGAAGATTATGCCGATCACTCGTTGTCCAGCCGGAGGGCGCGCCTTCTTTGGAACCAGCCTCGCGCTTCGTCGTCCAGCAGCGAGTGGAGGGCGGGGTCCGGGCCCGAGGGCGCGCCCTCTTCGCTCAGCTGAAGCCAGCGCCTGGTGATCTCGACGTACAGGTCCGCCTCCGTCCAGCCGGGCATCTGCTCGAGCACGCGATGCTTACGGATGACCTTCGCAACCGGCGTGTAGACGTTGTCGTACCAGCTCACGGCTGCCTCGGCCAGGGAAACTTCGCGACCACGCTCCAGGCCCAGGAAGTAGCGGTGACCCAGGATGTGCTTGAAGATCTCGTCGTACCGACCCAGCCGGCTGCACTCCAGTCTCGCCTCGGGCCGAGAGCGGTGAAGCTGGGTGC
>JALYYG010000297.1 GCA_030946685.1 Candidatus Dormiibacterota bacterium
AGAATCGACTCGCTGCGGAGCGGTCGCCTAGTCTGGTCGAGGGCGCGGCACTGGAAATGCCGTAACCGGCGTACCCGGTTCGCGAGTTCGAATCTCGCCCGCTCCGCCACCATATCCGGTAGCCGCCCGAGCCGCTAGCCCCAAGGTCTCGTGATTATGTGAGCACGACACTGGCGTCGCCTGCGAATAAGCAGCCTGGTGGTCGCGGCACTTCCGGGAAAATGGCTGCACTCGGCTCGGAAATGCCGCGACCCCCCGCATCACCTTCAGGCCGACCGCGCGCACCTCGACCCTCATCCCGTCAGGAGTGGGGGCTGCGGCAGCAGCGGCAGGAAGAGGTGGGTCAGGGCCTGGAGCACCGTCGCGAAGATGTGCTGCACAGCCTCTGGGGGCAGGAGGCGGTCGATGATCAGAGTGGACATTACTCCGATGACCAAGATCTGCCAATCCTTTCGGCCGATCCGACCGGCGGCCGCTTGGATCATATCGAGCTTCTCGTCTAGGGACGCCATCTGCGCCTCAGAGAGCGTGTACGTCACCTTTGCGAAGTTCTTGATCTGTCGGAGCTGCTCCGCGATCTCCGCCTGCTCGGCCGGGCTGAACGGTG
Organism: Candidatus Dormiibacterota bacterium; assembly: GCA_030946685.1. Classification (GTDB taxonomy): domain Bacteria; phylum Chloroflexota; class Dormibacteria; order Dormibacterales; family Dormibacteraceae; genus Palsa-872. The sequence goes on from JALYYG010000297.1 coordinate 608, forward strand.
TGTTCTCGGCGTCTTCGTACCTGCTGACCGTGAGGGCCTGGCGCTCGCGTTGTAGCTGAGCCCACAGGTCCGGCGTGTCGACGTCGTGCTTGACCTCCTCAGCCCATCGGCGGACCCGTTTTTCCACCTTCGTCCAGCTGAAAGATTCGGATGGCCACGGCGGATTCTCCCCGACGACCGCAGTCGCGTTGTAGTTGCCGATATCGCCCTCGATGAGGAAATAGGACTTAGACGGCACGTGGGTGATGCGGCCCCCCGCGTCGTCGTAGTCGAACGTGCATTCCCTCGGGTCAAGCCCTCCCTCCGTAATGGCCTTGAAGAGGTCGTTTCGCTTCCACTTCACTAGCTGCATTGCTGGCGTCTAACGCGCTAGGGGCCCTTTCGAGGTGCTTCAAACCCGATCTTGGCGTCCGCCACCGTGAAGTAGGCCAGCACGGCATTAAGCCGGGTGATGAAGGTGTCCCACCGAGCGGCGGGCCCCTCGAACGCCATGGCGACGATCTCGTCGTCCCGGATGCGGAACTCGTCAACATCGAAGCCCTCCGCGACCAGATGGTCGATCGCCCCGTTGAAGTCAAGCGCCTGCGCCTTGTCTAGATACCCGTTCTTCGGACGCGTCAGCCCTTCCTTCATCCCATAGAGCCGGATGTAGGCCTTCTTGATCCGTTCCTGGTCCGCCATCTATTGGCCCTCCTCGGCGTCGGCTGCGAGCGTGGTCATGTATGCGTTGAGTCGCCGTACCTCGGCGCGCTTGAGGTCGGCGGGCAGGAGCAGGTGGGCGATCAAGCCGTCGCGCAAGGGGAACGGGAAGTCGATCACGCGCCACTTACCCTCGATCGTTGGAGGCGTAGGCAGGGGAGGCGTCTGGTCCGCAGGCGGCGTGTGCCGAGGGGTTGGCGTGGGCTTGTTCTTCACGTGGCCGTTGCCGGTGGGTCGCGGTGTGGTGGCGGGTGGCCGCCAGCCAACGGGGTCGGCCTTGTAGCCGAGGAACCAGCTGATCGCCTGGCCCACGCGCTGCCGGTACGCGATCTTGCTCTCCTGCTTCAGGCCGTCGCCGGCTGGCAGGTTGGCGAAGCGGCGGAACAGCTCGTCCACGTCCACCTTTGAGACGTCGATGTGGTCGAGGTCGCCGTCGATGGACAGCACCTTCTTGGCTGCCGCCTTCAGGCTGTGGGCCGTGTTGGCCTTCATGTAGCCCTTCTTCTGCTGCTGGTCGATGAAGGTCATCAGGTCGCTAGCGGTGGTCCCGGTCGTCACGGTGGTCGGGCGTGCGCGGGCTTCTACGGTCATGTTCGCTTCTCCTTCGTTGAGGTTGAACGACGTCGGCAATGCAGCCGCTATTCTGAGGCCTTACTGTGCGTCCTGTCAAGCTACTGTGTAGAACCACCGCATAACCTGTGGATAGACTAGACAGCTGTGTGTCGCGTCCGGTCAGTGCGCTACGGTCTCGGGCGATTCAAGCGAAGTCAGATGGGTTTGAGATGGGCGTACCCGATCAGATTTCGAATACGTGGCCGCTTACAACGTGTATCGGGCTGACCGATGCCCGCTAGGGCCCCGCCGTGGAGAGTGACCGATCCAGTTGACAGCGATCGTTACACCGGTGATCGAGGGGCACGACCGAACTGTACTCCGGTCCTTAACGCTCACCGGAGCGCCAGCCGTCAAGCTTCTTCTGGCGCTGCTGAGCCTGCTAAAAGCCAAACGGGCGCTCACGGCGTCAGCTGGCCAGCGTGGAGGCGAGAGGGGGATTGGAGGCGCTGATTAAAAGGTTGTGGGGCGGCAAAAGGCACGCCGGTCACGCGGCCCATTCATAACTGTGGTGAAGGCCGCCTAAGATCGGGCGGCAAAGGGTGCTCACCGGACTTCGGACGTTCCCTGCCTTCCGGTGTTCTCAGTGCCAAGCTCCGGTGCGGCCGATCTCGGTTGTAGTAAGCGACGAACTCGCTCACGAGACATTGCAGCTGCTGCTCATTCAGCACGATCAGGTGGTCGAGACGCTCCCGCCTGAAGGTCGTTGGGGGGCAAAAGTCCATCTGCCCCAGGGGCGATTGGCTTTGGCCTTCTGCAGATTCAGCTCTCGCCGTCCAACAGGGCGCCTCTTAGGTGCATACATATAAGGATGCGCTGGCGCCTCTACCCGGCGGACTAGCGAACCCTGTTCGGCAGCTTCTTGAAGGAGCGCAAGAGTCGATGCGGCTCCCCCGAACAGACGGACTTTTGCCCCCCAACAGCGTCACTGTTAGGTCAACCGGCACCCGCGGCTTTTCCGAAGGCTCTGGTGGGGCCGTTGTCCGGACTGCGACCGTTTCCGTTGCGCCGGACAACGGCAAAAAATCGCTACTCGGCGGTCTGGTCGCCTCCGGCCTGCCGCTGGCCGCCGCCCTGGCGCTGGCCCCCGCCGTCACCACCACCACCGCCCGGGAATCCGCCACCCTGCTTGCCCGGTTGCTGCTGCGGCTGGCCGCCGCCCTGCCGCTCTGGTTGCGGCTGGCCGCCACCCTGCTTGCCCGGTTGCTGCTGCGGCTGGCCCCCGCCCTGCCGCTCTGGTTGCGGCTGGCCGGCACCCTGCTTGCCGGGCTGTTGCTCACCCCCGTGTTCGCCAGTGTGATGAGTCATACGTCCTCCTTTCAAATTCGCGATTTGCCGTCGAGTCTGTCGCAAACCCTACCGTCTGAGACTCATAAAATCAACCGCTTCCGATATCAGTAACGTTGCGTGACCGATCCTGGTATCGGGCGCGGCGGCGAGCACCACGCTCGGTGCAAGGCCGGGGGTGTAGGAGGGCAAAAATCGATCCAATTCAAGCGGGCACGCCGGTAGCTAGCTGAAGTCCGCCCTCGAGTCCCGCGATGGCACCTTGCGACACCCGCAGACTGCTCGCCCAGAGACGCATCGACCCTCGTCGCGCCCCAGAGGCGCCTTAACCAAACAGCCGTTCGTCAGCCCGAGCTGGCAGCGAGCCCATCCTATGTGTTCGGCTGTATGTGTTCGGCCAACGGCACGACTCTGAACCTGATACGGGAAAGCAAGGCCGCCCATAGGGCGGACGGACTTTTGCCCCTACACGTCGTGCGGTCGCCTTAGATGTCTGCTTCCGCGCCACGAGCCCAGGCCGGTAGCCTGAGAGCGGTGGGGAACCAACCCGGCGATGGTCTGCGTGTCGAGCGCCTCACGAAGCGCTTCGGCTCCCTCGTTGCCGTCAACGAACTCTCGATGGAGGTCCGCAAAGGACAGATCCTGGCCCTGCTGGGGCCCAATGGCGCCGGCAAGACGACCACGTTGCTCTGCCTGGCCGGCCTCCTACGGCCGGACGATGGCCGGATTGCCTGGGAGGGCAAGATCCTGGGACCCGACCGCACACGCGACCTGGCGCTGATCCCGGAGACGCCCGAGGTCTACGACATGCTGACCGTCTGGGAACACATGGTCTTCGTAGCGCGCAGCTGCAAGGTCGACGCAGACTGGCCGGCCCGGGCCGAGCGCCTGCTCGACCGGCTGGACCTGGCCGACAAGCGCGACGCGCTCGGCGACGCGCTCTCGAAGGGCATGCGGCAGAAAGTGTTGATCGCGGCCGCCGTCCTCGCCGGGACGCCGGTGCTCTTCATGGACGAGCCGATGATCGGCCTGGATCCAAAGGGACAGCGGGAGTTGCGCGACATCCTGGTCGAGCTCCGAGAGCGAGGTGTGGCCATCGTCGTCTCGACCCACCTGCTCGAGTACATCGAAACGCTCTGCGACCACTTGCTGATCATGAAGCAGGGCCGCGTACTCCTTAGGGGTTCGCGTGAGGAAGTCCTGCGGGAGCGCGGCGATAAGCGTCTCGAGGATATCTTCCTCGAGGTCACTCGATGACGACGGCGCCGGGCTCGTCGTTGTCGTTCAGGAGTGGGTTGCGGACCCTTGTCTTTCTCGACGCCCACATCTTCCTGAACCGCTTGCGCACCATCAGGCGAGATCCGAAGCGAGCGGTGATCTGGGGCATCTTCATTCTGTGGCTCCTCTTGTTCCTGCCATTTCGCTTCATGGCGGGTTCTCGGACGTCACCGATCGGCCCCGGCATCTTCAAGGTGCTCGCCACGGTAGCGACGTTCGTACCGGGGCTCGTAATGCTCCTCGTCGCCGCCATCGTGGGAGGATCGCACAGGCCATTCGCCCTCTTTCGATCCGCCGCGGACGCCCGCTTCCTCTGTGGCTCCGCACTCCCTCGCCGCCTGGTGGTCCTCTGGCTCGACTTTCGCCTGATCCGCGCAACGCTTCTCCAGGTTCCGGTGTTCGCGTTCTGGGTCATCGTCTTCCCCGCCTCGCTAGGCGTGACGCTCGGCCGCGTTCTGGAGATCGGGCTGAGCCTCGGACTGCTCGGCGCCGTCATCCTCGGCTTGAATCTGCCCTTGTTCGTGCTGAGGCGACGGCAGCCAGCGCTGCCCCTGCCGCTCATCGGGTGGGCCGTTGCCATCCTCGGGCTCGGCTCACTCAGCGCGGCAACCAACCAGGCGACCCATGGGCCCGTCGCGATCCCCACCTTCGTGACCGACGTGTTGTTTGGACTGCCACCCGGCGCGTGGGTGGTTGGTGCCGTAGGTGGCGAGCTCTTGCCGCTCGTCGCCCTCGCCATCACCGCCACCGTTGCGCTGACGCTGACCGCGATCGTTGCCGACGACGTCTATCCCGAGTTGTGGCAGGCCTCGACCCGCGTGATCGCACTCCAGGGATTGATGCGACGGAGTGGTGGCATGGTCACCCCCCGCCAGGCCCGAGAGGCGATGCGTGAGGCGGGCGTCCCCGTGAAGCAGCGCCAACGCGCGACGGCTTCGTCACGCGGCAGTCGGGTGCCTGGCGGGGCCTGGACTCTGCTCTGGAAAGACTGGCTTGCCATGCGGCGCGGGCGTGGTGGGTTGCGGTGGCCACTGCTGGGCGCGATCGTCGCTATCGCCCTCGGCTGGGCAATCGGCGGTGGCTTCGGACGGCCGCCGCGGACGGTCGCCCTGGCTGTGGCGGCCAACGTCGCCTATTTGTGGCTGATGTTCAACCTGATGGTTGCCCTGCGCCTGGCAGTGGATCTGCGCAACCCGCTGTGGTGGCTCTCGGTGGCGAGCCTCCGGGCACGACTCGCCATGATCGCGTTGGCCCGTTGCCTGCGGCAGCTGGGCCCCATCGCGGCCGGCCTGTTGGCAGCGGCAATCGCCTCGCGGTCGGCCCTGGTCTTCGCGCTGGGCTTCCCGCTCGTGGCGGCGGCGGTCTGGGATCTCCAGGCCATAGGCTTCGCGACCTACTCGATCATCCCAACGCCGGCCGACGCCCGTGGACCCGGTCTGCTCCTTCGCCTCCTCCTGTTGTTGGTGCTGATCATCCCGCTGGCGGTCACGTTGGGCGGCGCCGCCGCCGCGGCGCACAGCGTCGCGGTCGGGCTTCTCGCCACGGCCGTCGCGGCGCTGCTGGAGGGCTGGCTGCTCCTCCTCCTTACTACCTCGCGCCTCGAGGGGAATGGGCTGGCGTTCGCGCAGGCGGAGCGCCGATAGCGTTGGGCTGGACTCGGGATGGCTTAACGCGCCTTACGGACTGCGAAGCGAGGTCGCGCGCCCCTCCCCGAGTCGAGCCGCTTGAATCGGGATGGAGTTTTGCCGCCCTTCAACCTCCTTTGTGGGTGCGCGAGTGTATACCTGTCTGTACGCCAGCGACCGCCCTGCGGATCAGTTCAGGCTGATCGGGGAGGGTGGGCCTGGTCTTTACGCCCGGGCGTCCCGAGCGGTGCCGGCCGGTGAAAGGACTCGCCCGGGGCGATGCCCGAGCTGTGAACGAGCAGCAGGTACATGATCCCGAAGATGGGGATGTGCCCCAGCAGCTCGGCGGGCGGCAGGAAGGGGACGGTGAG
>JALYYG010000038.1 GCA_030946685.1 Candidatus Dormiibacterota bacterium
AACCCGGCCGCGTCTTTGTCTTTTGTGCCACCTATTGGCGCATGGAGAAACTCTTAGAAAAATCCATTCCTATAGGGAAAGAGAGTCATGAGAGGGAACCGTCCGGTTCCCTCTCATTTACTAAGCGCCCGCCGATGGGAGGGAACCGCGTGGGTTCCCTCTCATAACGACGACGTCGTTAGACGTCGGAGTAGAGCATGAATTCCCAGGGATGCGGCCGGAGGGCTACCTGGTCCACCTCGCGCTTGCGCTTGAAGTCGATCCAGGTCTCGATGACGTCCGTCGTGAACACGCCGCCCTCTGTGAGGAACGCGTGGTCCTTCTCCAGGGCGTCGAGCGACTCGGCGAGCGAGCCGGGAACTGACTTGATACGGGCCTTCTCGTCGCCTTCGAGCTCGTAGATGTCCTTGTCCACCGGCTCGGGCGGCACGATCTTGCGCTTGATGCCGTCCAGTCCGGCCATCAGGCAAGCCGAGAACGCCAGATAGGGGTTCGCGGCCGGGTCGGGCGAACGGAACTCGACACGCTTTGTCTTCGGGTTCGTCGAGTACATCGGGATCCGAACGCAGGCCGACCGGTTTCGCTTCGAGTAGACGAGGTTGATCGGTGCTTCGTAGCCGGGCACGAGGCGGCGGTACGAGTTGGTGGTCGGCGCACAAATCGCCAGCAGGGCGGGCGCGTGCTTGAGCAGGCCGCCGATGTAGTGCACAGCGGTCTGGCTCAGCCCGGCGTAGCCCTTGCTGTCGGAGAACAGGTTCTGCCCGTCTTTCCAGAGGCTCTGGTGCACGTGCATTCCTGAGCCGTTGTCCTGGAAGAGAGGCTTGGGCATGAAGGTCGCCACGTAGCCGTGTTGCGCGGCGATGTTCTTGATCACGTACTTGAAGACCATCAGCTTGTCGCCCATCTTGGTCAGCGAGTCGAAGCGCATGTCGATCTCGGCCTGCCCAGCCGTCCCGACCTCGTGGTGCTGGACCTCGACCTGGATGCCGGCCTCGATCAGCTTGAGCATGATCTCGGAGCGCAGGTCCTGGAGCTTGTCTGTCGGCGGCACCGGGAAGTAACCCTCCTTGTGCCGCGGCCGGAAAGACAGGTTGGGCTCGGAATTCTTGCCCGAGTTCCAGATCCCCTCTTCCGAGTCGATGAAGTAGTACCCGCTGTGGGCGTTCTGGTCGAACCGCATCGAGTTGAAGAGGTAGAACTCCGCCTCGGGGCCCCAGTAGCTGACGTCCGCGATCCCGGACCGGCGCAGGTGCTCCTCGGCCTTTTTGGCGATGAAACGCCCATCCCGGCTGTACGGCTCGCGCGTGATCGGGTCGATGACGTCGCAGATCAGAAATAACGTCTTGTGTGAAAGGCACGGGTCGATGGTTGCCGAGTCAGGGTCGGGGATGAGCAGCATGTCGCTCTCATCGATCGCCTGGAAACCGCGAATGCTCGAGCCGTCGAATCCGAGGCCTTCTCGAAAGCTGTCCTCTTCCAACTCTCCGAGCGGCAGGCTGAAGTGCTGCCAGGTACCCGGCAGGTCGATGAACCGGACGTCGACGACCTCGACGCCTTCAGCCTTTGCACGCTCGATCACCTCACGTGGGCTGGTCTTGCTGCCCGACTTTGTCTCGATCGCCATCTACACCCTCCTGAACCCTGGATTTGACGAGCTCGAGGTCATCGTAGAAATCACGCGAGCGCGAGATCACGTTTCGGTCCCACGAATCCGTAGGCGTCATTCCTGTGTGGACCGCACGACCACAGATATCCACACGGCCCAATCCCTCGTGCGGTAAGCACGAGGGCCATGCCGTTGCTTCGTAACCACCACACGTTTCGAGGTCGCCTCGGAGTGCCCTAGCGTGCGTGCCGAGCCGTCATGCCGGCGGCATGCCTTAGGAGGTGAGGTCCTTTGTCCGGTTCGAGAAGTCATCAGAGCGCGCAAAGCGGCGAGAAGGAAGCCGCATTGCTATTCATGCGGTCGCTCGCGAAGCGCAAACGGGTGATCGCGATCGCCGGAGGCATTGCCCTGCTCGCGGCGATGCTGCCCATTGCGGTCTTGGCCGACGACCTGACGGCCACCCAGGCGGCCGGAGTCGCGGCCGACACCGTCTGGGTCATCGTCACAGGCTGCCTGGTGATGTTCATGCAGGCGGGCTTCGCGATGCTGGAGGTCGGTTTCAGCCGCATGAAAAACGTCGGCACAGTCGTCGCCAAGGTGGTGACGAACCTCAGCGTCAGCTCGATCGCCTACTGGGCCGTCGGGTTTGGCCTCGCCTTCGGCGCCGGGGGCGCCTTTGCCTTCATCGGTGGTAGCGGTTTCTTCCCGACCTTCAGCCCTGGCTCGCAGATGAATCTGCCGGCCATTGCTGCCAGCACGGCGCCGGCCGCGGCCAAGTGGTTCTTCGAGTTCGTTTTTTGCGCGGTGTCTCTTGCCATCGTCTGGGGCACGATGATCGAGCGCACCAAGTTCATCGTCTACATCCTCTTCGGCCTTCCCTTTGCCGCCTTCATTTACCCTCTCATCAGCCATCAATTGTTCGGTGGTGGCTTCCTGATGGCGACCCTGGGCAGCCAGGACTTCGCCGGTTCGACCGTTGTGCACTTGACCGGGGCGACCGCGGGCCTCGCCGGGCTGCTTCTTCTCGGTCCACGTATCGGCAAGTACGAGAAGGGCAGGCCCAACGCGATTCCCGGCCACAACATGCCGCTTGCGCAGCTCGGGGTGCTCATCCTCTGGTTTGGTTGGTTCGGATTCAACCCGGGTTCCACGCTCAACGCGACCAACCTGCATTTCGCCGACATCGTGGTGGTCACGAATCTCGCCGCGGCGGCGGGAGCGGTGGCGGCGTTGGCCACGATCTACCTCATCACCAAGACGATGGACGTCGGCATGATCGGCAACGGAGCGATCGCCGCGCTGGTCGCGATCACAGCGCCTTCCGGATACGTCGAGCCGTGGGCGGCTGTCGTCATCGGCTCCGTCGCCGGAGTGATTGTCGTGGTGGGAGTGCTGGCACTCGACAAGTACCTGGACGACCCGGTAGGAGCGCTGCCCGCGCACGGTCTGGCAGGAATCTGGGGCACGCTGAGCTGCGGTCTGTTCACACTGCCCGCGCTTGCCAAATTCAACGGCGTCGGTCAGGGCGGACTCGTCTACACCGGCAATTTCCACCAGCTCGGGGCGCAGGCTATCGCGGTCAGCGTGTCATTTGTGACGGTGTTCGTGCTGAGCTACGCCCTGTTCTGGATCATCAAGAAGACAGTCGGGCTGCGCGTCTCGGCTCGTGAGGAGATGGAAGGGCTCGACATCAGCGAGCACGGCATGTGGGGCTACCCTGAATCGTTCATGCCTGTGCCCGGGGGCATCTACCGCCCGGCTGACACGCCCACGGTCAACCCGCACCGTTCGGCAGAGCCTGTCCCTGGCGGGTCGCACCCGGAGGTGGCTCGAGCATGAACATGGTTGTTGCGATCATCCGCCACGAGAAGCTGCAAGAGGTGCAGGACGTACTGGACGAGTGTGGCGTGTCCGGAGTCACGGTGACCGAGGTCAAGGGCTGCGGCGCCCAACGAGGCTACACGGAGAAGTACCGCGGTACAGCCGTCCACATCTCATTGATCCCTCGTTTGAAGATCGAGGCCGTCATGCGGTCCGAGATCGTGAAGACCGTGGTCGACAAGCTGGCAGTCGCCGCCC
>JALYYG010000099.1 GCA_030946685.1 Candidatus Dormiibacterota bacterium
CGCCGGCAGCCCCAAGTGAAAAGACCCGAGAGGAGGGACACATGAGCACCACCCTGAAGCGTCACCAGATGTTCATCGGCGGCAAGTGGGCCGACAGCTCGGGCGGCGACGACCAGGAGATCATCAATCCCGCCACTGGCAAGGTCATCGCCCACGTGCCCAAGGGAACCGCCGAAGACGTCGACCGCGCAGTCGCGGCGGCTGTGAAGGCTTACGACGAGATCTGGTTCGACACCACGCCCCGCGAACGTAGCGAAGCCCTTCTGAAGCTTGCCGACTCGATTCTTGAGCACGGCGAAGAGCTCGCGAGCATGGAGTCGGAGAACGTCGGCAAGCCGCTCGCCACGACGCTGTCCGAGGAGATCCCTCCCACGGCCGACTGCTTCCGATTCTTCGCCGGCGCCGCTCGAATCCTCGAGGGCAAGTCGGCAGGCGAGTACATGAAAGGTTTCACGAGCATGGTCCGGCGCGAGTCATTGGGCGTGGTCGGCTCAATTGCGCCGTGGAACTACCCGCTCATGATGGCGGCCTGGAAGCTGGGCCCCGCGCTGGCGGCAGGCAACACAGTCGTGTTGAAGCCGTCGGAGTGGACGCCCCTGACCGCCCTCCGCCTCGCAGAGCTGGCGGCGGACATCCTTCCGCCCGGCGTGCTCAACGTGATCACCGGCGATGGCGAGCCGGTCGGCGCCGGCCTCGTCAGGCACGCTGACGTTGCGATGGTGTCGCTGACGGGCGACGTCTCTACCGGCAAGGAGGTGGCGCGAGCCGCGGCCGCGACACTCAAGCGGGTGCACCTTGAGCTCGGTGGCAAAGCGCCCGTGGTCGTCTTCGACGATGCCGACCTAAACGCAGTAGTGGAAGGGATCAAGATCGGCGCCTTCTTTAACGCGGGCCAGGACTGCACGGCGGCCACCCGCGTGATCGCGGGACCCAAGATCTTCGACAAGCTGCTTGGCGACCTCGTGCCAGCTGTGGAATCACTCAAGGTCGGTGACCCCAAGGCGGATGACACCGAGATGGGTCCGCTGGTTTCCGAGGAGCAGGCAGAGCGCGTGACCGGGTTCGTGGACAGAGCCCGCAAAGACGGGGCGAAAGTGCTGACCGGCGGCGCCAGGATCAAGCGAGCCGGTTCGTGGTACTCCCCCACCGTGGTCGTGCCGTCGGGCCCGGATGCCGAGATCGTCAAGAAAGAGGTTTTCGGCCCAGTGGTCACCGTTCAGAGATTCAGCGATGAGGAGCAGGCCCTCGCGTGGGCGAACGGCGTCGACTATGGCCTTGCCGCGTCGGTGTGGACCCGAGACGTGGGCAGGGCCCTGCGGATGGCGCGCCGGCTGAAGTTTGGTGCTGTCTGGATCAACACCCACATCCCGGTCGTCAACGAGATGCCGCACGGCGGATACCAGGGAAGCGGTTATGGCAAGGACATGTCCATGTATTCGCTCGAGGACTACACGCAGATCAAGCACGTCATGGCCTCCCTCGACTGATGGCCTTGCTCTAGTAGAAGTGTCCGCCTAGTGGTGGGGATCCACTCTAGGGAAGCCCGGCATGGGGCTTCCGCCAAGGGCGCATCGCCGCCGCCCGCCCTGCGGCTGGAGGGTGTCCGCAAGAGCTACGGGCACGTGCTCGCGGTGGCGGGCGTCGACCTGACCGTTGAGGCTGGAGAGTTCTTCACATTGCTTGGGCCCTCGGGTTCCGGCAAGACGACGCTGCTGCGCCTCATCGCGGGGTTCGAGAGCCCGGACGCAGGACGGATCGAGCTTGCCGGCCACGACGTGACGTCGACCCCGCCGCATTTGCGTCAGACGAACACCGTCTTCCAGGATTACGCACTCTTCCCGCATATGACGGTTGCCGAGAACATCGGATATGGACTGCGGGTCAAGGGAATCCCGAAAACGGAGCGCCGGCAGCGGGTGGAGCGAGCCCTAAGCATGGTGCGCCTCACGGGACTGGACCGCCGCAAGCCGAACCAGCTTTCGGGCGGGCAACGCCAGAGGGTCGCCCTCGCCCGAGCCGTCGTCAACGAGCCGGAGGTCCTGCTGCTGGATGAGCCGTTGGGAGCGCTCGACCTAAAGCTGCGCCAGGAGATGCAGCTCGAGCTCAAGCGCATACAGCAGAAGGTGGGAATCACCTTCGTCTACGTCACGCACGACCAGGAAGAGGCATTGACCATGAGCGACCGCATGGCCGTGATGTCGAACGGCACAATCGAGCAGGTCGGGCCTCCTGTAGAGGTGTACGAGCGCCCGGCGACCGAGTTCGTGGCCGATTTCATCGGGATCTCGAATGTCCTGGAGAGGGACGGGGTCCGGTTCGTCGTGCGCCCCGAGAAGCTCCGCATGCTCGAGGAGGGCCAGGAGGCGCTGCGTGGGATGAGCGTGGAGCCCGGAACTGTAGACCAGGTCGTCTATGTAGGGATGTCGACCCGCTATATAGTCCGGCTCGACCGCGGTGAGCAGCTTGTTGCAGTGCGCCAGAATATGGACGCGCCTGGCCAGGCCCTGAGGTACGAGGGACGCCGAGTCCGGCTCGCCTGGGTGCCCGGCCACACGTACGTTCTCGATCACCAGCGCGCCCGAGGCGACGCGGCCGCGGGCGACCATGACGCGTAAGAGAGGTAAGGAAGGATGAATACGACACAAGCCGGGTCGGGCGCTTGGTTCCGACTGGCAACGGTGGCCGCGGCCACGGCAATGGCACTGACCGCGTGCGGCTCAACCACCCCCTCCGGATCCACCACAAAACAACCGCCGACGGCCGGCATGAAGCCGCCGACGGCAATCGGACCTGGAGAAGGTGCCCTGAACCTGATCGCATGGGGCGGATACGTCGACCCGCTCTGGAAGGCACCGTTCGAGGCGCAAACCGGATGCAAGATAACCGAAAAGGACGCCCTTTCGTCCGACGAGATGGTCACCCTCATGGCGGACGGTGGAGGCGGCCAATGGGACATGGTCTCCGCTTCAGGCGACGCCGACCTGCGCCTCATCTATGGCGGGGACGTCAAGCCGATGAATACCGCCTTAATACCGGATTGGGTCAACTTCCGGGACCAGTTCAAGTCGCCCGCCTTCAACACGATCAATGGCATCCACTACGGCATCTCGCTGCAGTGGGGTCCCAACACGCTCCTCTACAGCACCAAAAAGTTTCCGAGCCCTCCGACGAGCTGGAGCACCATCTACGACCCCGCATTGTCTGGCCTGATAACGATCCCGGACAACGCAATCCAGATCGCGGACGCCGCACTGTACCTGAGCAAGAAGCAGCCCAGCCTGAACATCAAGGATCCGTACGAGCTGACCAAGACGCAGTTTGATGCCACCGTGGCCCTGCTCCGGCAACAGCGGCCGCTCATCAAGAAGTACTGGGGCTCCGTCTCAGACGAAGAGAATCTGTTCAAGAGTGGCGATGCAGTGGCCGGGGCAGCCTGGCCGATCATGACCAGCGACCTGAAGAAGGCGGGGGCCGCGACCGCGGACACCATCCCCTCCGAAGGGGCGACGGGCTGGGTGGATACCTGGATGCTTGCAACCAAGGCGCAGCATCCAAACTGCGCATACCTGTGGACCAAGTGGGTCAGCACGCCGAAGGTGCAGGCCCAGCAGGCGCTGACCTACGGCGAGACGCCGGTCAACACGCAGGCGTGCGCTCAGATGGAGTCGCTGCAGTCTGGTTCCTGCTCGCAGTTTCACGCCGACGCGCTGGACTCCTACTTCACCGG
>JALYYG010000130.1 GCA_030946685.1 Candidatus Dormiibacterota bacterium
TTCGGCGCTGTGTCCGCCAGGTCGAAGACGTGCTCGGCGGACAGCAGGCACCGCTTCGCATACTGCGGATCGCTTTCCCTGTAGACCTGGTAGCAGAGCGCAAACGCGGCGGCCAACCGCCCGGCCAGGTTTGGGCTGATAAGCGATCCGGGCGGTCCGGCGCGGAAAACCGGCCTGTTGCGGATGTACCGGAAGAGCGGATCGCTCCCGCCGTAAGTGTCATCCACCTGCGGCAGCCGCCAGATGTCATGGTCGCTAACGGTCTGATCGTTCCCGTTGGCGAGGCCCACCTGGTAGTAGAGCGTTCGCGTCTTGTCGTCCCACATGCGCTGCAGCCAGTCAAGGCCGAACTTCATCTCAGCGGAAAAGTTCGACGTTTCGGAGCCGGATCCCATCTGTTGAGTGAAGTCGCGCACGCCCATCAGCAGGGCCGCCACGGTGTAGCTGTGGGTCTCGACGAACTTCATGTAGTCGCCGGCGTCCCACCAGCCGCCTGACGCGTCGATGGTGGCGTTCAATGGAGACAGGTCGCCGATCAGAACGTCGTTGCCGTCGAAGGTGGGCGTGAGATATGTCATGGCATGGGCGTCGTTGAGGTGGCCGGGATCCTTTCGAAGTGGGGACCGTATGAAGCTCAGGCCATCACGCTCGTTCCTGAAGAACGAGAGCGTGTTGGCGACGAGACCGTCATAGAGGTGTCGCGCAGTGTCGATCCTGAAGCTCAGGGATGTCGCGCCGGCCGGGCCGCGCACGTCGATGGTGAAGCTGCCCTCCGTCGATAAGCGGTCGAAGTCGAGCGCGTAGACGAACGGATAGCTCGCGCTCCAGGAGCCGAGGCTGGACCCGACTGGCGCCGAGTAGGCTGTCGTCCCGTCCACGCGTTTCACTGTGAAGGCTGCCCCGGCTTCGGAGGCCGAGGCCATCAGGTAGGCGCGCTTGGCGGCCGAGAGTGCGTATCCGACCTGGTTGACCCTGACGAACGCTGATTGGGCTTGCGCCGCAGCGGGCTCGGGAATCAGGACGGCAGTGAGGACGAGGACCAGCAGGGTCCAGCGGGCAGCGTTGCGGGACGCCTTACTTGTCCTGCCTTTCAAAGAATCCCCAGCCCTCCGTTCAACACGGCGACGCCGAAAGCATAGGGGCCTGGTCCAGGGTGGACCGGCCTTCGCGCCTTTGACTAAGGCGCCATTGCCCGGTAGAGAAGGATGCTGCCATTGAATCGCGCTGCCAGCTGCTTGGCCGGCGCGTTGCCGTTGACCTGATAGATGGGCGTTCCCGGGTCAAGGAACGCTGCGTCTCCGTCCTTGACGCGGTAGGCCGGGTCGCAGACGTTGCCGCTCACCTTGAACTTGACGTTGGCGTATACAGGGCCCAGGTCGGTCTCCTTGAGGACGCTGGGCGATGCAGGGCCCACCACGTACTGTGTCGAACCGACCTCGATGAAGTTGACCCAATCGATCGATGTGTTGCAGGTCGGCCGGGAGCCTGGCATCTGACACGCCCCCACCAGGAGGACCGCCGCGATCAAGACGATGACTTTACTTGCCATTCAATGAGCGAACGCCAGGATGCCCGGCGGGGTAACGCCTGCCGGCAGCTCATCTCGAGGCTCGGTTCCTGTCACGCGCTACCATGCCCTGCCTTTGCACCGCCAATGTACTTGGCAGGGTCCTTGTCGAAGCTGTCTTTGCACCCGGCCGAGCAGAAGTAAAAAGTCTGGCCACCAAGAACCGAGCGGTACTTGGTTTTGTCCGGGTCGACGGTCATCCCGCACACGGGATCGATGGCCGGTCGGTGTCTTTCCACCTCCCCTCCTGGAATCGCAGCAGTCATCGTCGAGTGGCCGGCGTGGCCGGCGTGGCCGGCGTGGCCGGCGTGGCCGCCATCCTGGGGCGGGCGGCCCATCGCACGCAGCATTTCAACGCCACCGGTCGTGAAGAATCGCCACGCCAGCACCACCATCAGGACCAAGAAGACGATGTCGAGGAACGACGTGTAGTTCCAGGTTGGACGGGTCTCGAGTACCGCGACGTGATGGTTGGTCGGCACCAATCCGAGCAGCTGAAACGCGCCGCCAATCAGAAAGCCGGCCAGAGCCATCGCGCCGTAGGAGACGCCGAGGAGGTAGAGCGACATCCGGCCCCCGTAGTACTTCCTATAGATGTTCAAGATCGGAAGGATGATCAGGTCGGCGAAGATGAAGCTGATCACGCCGCCGAAGCTGATGCCGCCGTTCCACAGCACGACGGCCAGGGGTACGTTTCCTACTGAGCAGACGAAACTGAGCATCGAGATGACCGGTCCGATAAGCGGTCCCCAGAACTCGTTCAAGGTTGGGTTGCTGGTCAGGAACAATGCTTGCCACCAGCTGTCTGGAACCCAGGCCGCGAGGGCGCCCGCAATCAGGAAGCCAAGCCCCAAGTCGATGTAGAGGCTGTAGATGTCCATGTAGAAGTAGTGCGAGATGGCGGTCAACGCACGCGGCGAGAAGAGTCGTGCAACAAAAGGCCCTTCTGTGATCGACATGTCGTGTTCACCGTGGCCCTCCATCGTCGAGGCCACGATTCCCCGGTCGGCCTGGCGCCTTGCCTCCGCGACCATCCGCTCGCGCAAGGTGAGCTTGAACAGGATCCAGAGGATCACCGCCATCAGCAGGCCGCCCGCAAACTCGGCGGCGACGAACTGCCAGCCCAGGAGGATGAGGAGGACCAATCCCAGCTCGAAAACTAGGTTCGTGGATGCGAACTCGAAGATCACCGCGTTGACGAAGCTGGCGCCTCTGCGGAAGAGGGCCCGCGCCACGGCCACCGCGGCATAGGAGCAGGACGAGCTTGCGGCGCCAAAGCCACAAGCCAGAACGAAACCCTTGAAATCGGGCCGGCCCAGAGCTCCTGCCACCGCCCTTTTCGAGACGACGGTCTGAACCATCGCAGAGAGCAGGAAACCGAACGCGAGCGGCCAGAAGACCTCCCAGAGCATGAAGAACGAGATCTGCAAGGCGTGAAGGACCGCGTTGACCACGAACATGGCGTCTAGCTCCTTACGAGTCGCTGGACCGCTTCGTTCAGTTCACGAACCTTCTTGGTTCCACCGCCGGACCGGATCGCCTCCGCCACGCAGTGTTCGGTATGGTCAGCGAGCAGCTTGAGCGCAACGCTTTCGAGTGCTGCCCTCGTCGCGTTCACCTGCGTCAGAACGTCGATGCAGTACCGATCCTCTTCCACCATCTTCTCGATGCCACGCACCTGCCCTTCGATGCGCCGCAGCCGACTCTGAATCCTTTGCTTGTCCTTCGTATACCCAGGCATCGGGCCATCATACCCCCCCTAGGTATAGGGGGCACCAAACGGGTCAGCTGCGCATCCATGGCGTGACCGTCACGCCGACGAGCATCCCTTCTGGGCCCAGTAGGCGGGTAACGACCTGGCCCCACGGCTCCTTGCGGGCCGCAACGAGTACCCGATAGCCTTGCTCTTGCAGCTCACGCGTGGCGACCTCGATATCCTCGACGTCGAACTCGATCCAGGCTTGGGGCACCGGCAGATCCGCGGGCCACTCGGCGGTGCCGAAACACGACTCGGCGGCTTGCGACAACGGCCAGACCGCCAGATGTTTCACGCCCTCGACGGCCTGGGTGTGCAGGTAATCGCCGTCTTCCTCAAACGGAAGTGCGAGAGCGTCTTGGTACAGACTGCGGGAGGCCTTGACATCCGCTGCAATCGGCCCGAAGCCGGCGACAAACAGTACCTTCATCCCGTCAGCTCCTTTTGTGCGCCCGCAATCGGCGGCGGCGTTTCCAGCGCCTTCCCGACGCGGATAATACTGGCCCTGGTGATCGGTCCCTTATGAACATGCGCGAACAAGTCGCCGTCGTGACGGGCGCCGGGAGCCGAGAGGGCATCGGATTCGCGATCGCGCGACGGCTGTTTGCCTCTGGCTTGCATGTAGCCATCACATCGACCACTGATCGCATTCATGACCGTGCGCGCGAGCTGGACCCGAGCGGAAACAGGGTTTCAGTGTTCGTCGCAGACCTCACCGACGAGGCTGCGGCACAGGCTCTTGTTGAGTCCGTTCTCGGTCACCAAAGGCACATCGACGTGCTGGTCAACAACGCTGGCTTGGCGCAGACAGGAAAGCCGGTCAAGGACGCAACGCTGCAGGAGTCCACGTATGCCGATTGGCAACGACAGATCGCGATCACCTTGCACACAGCGTTTCTCATGACCCGCGCGGTCCTGCCTGGAATGATCGAAAGAAAGTACGGCCGGATCGTGAACGTGTCGTCGGTCACCGGCCCGCTCGTGAGCAATCGGGGCTCGGCCGCTTATGGCGCGGCGAAAGCGGCGATGGAAGGCATGATGCGCGCCGTGGCGATCGAAACCGGGGCGAACGGGATCACGATCAATTCGGTCGCACCGGGATGGATCGCGACAGGATCGTCGGCCGAGCCGGAGCTCGCCGCGGCGCGCCACACGCCGGTCGGGCGTGCCGGGACCGCCGACGAAGTCGCCGCCGCCGTGGCGTTCCTTGCCTCGCCAGACGCTTCGTACATCACAGGACAGTCTCTCGTCGTCGATGGAGGCAACATCCTTCAAGAAGACAAAGGGCCTTGATAAACCTCCATCACCGCATACACTGCGGCGGTGGATTTGGGGCTGGCGGGCAAAACTGCGATTGTCACCGGCGGAAGCCGCGGCATCGGAAAGGCAATCGCGCACGAACTCGCGCGCGAGGGCGTCCGGGTTGCGATTGTGGCTCGCGATACGATCGCGCTTGATGCGGCTGCGGCCGAGATCATGGCCGCGACGGCGTCGCAGGTGGTGGCCATCGCCACTGACACGGGCTCGGACAGCTCGGTCCGGACGATGGTCGCCCGCGCCGCGCAAGAGCTCGGTGGAATCGACATTCTCGTCAACGCCGCGGCTCAGCCTGGAGGCCAGGCACCGCCACCCAAGCTGGCCGAGATTGACGATGCGGTCGCCTGGCCTGATCTCAATGTCAAAGTGCTCGGCTATCTACGGTGCATCCGCGAGGTTGCGCCGCACATGGCAGCGAGAGGAGGCGGCAGGATCGTGAACATCTCAGGACTCGCAGCGCGATCGACCGGTTCGACAATCGGCAGCATGCGCAACGTCGCCGTGGCTGCACTCACCAAGAACGTGGCTGACGAGCTTGCGGCCCAGCACATATCGGCAGTCGTCGTGCATCCCGCCACAACGCGGACGGAGCGCACGCCTGCTGTCATCGAGGCCATTGCTGGGCGTCGGGGAATCGCCGCACCGGAGGTGGAGGCACAGATGAACTCCGCCAACCTGCTCGGGCGACTTGTTGAGGCGCAGGAGGTGGCCTGGGTTGTCGCCTTCCTTTGCTCGCCGAAAGCGATCGCGATCAACGGCGACGCGATAGCGGTCGGTGGTGGCGTCCGCGGCGCGATCCACTACTGAAGCCCAACAAGCGCTGCGTGTGCTGTGCAGCCGTACTCGGCGTGAGTACGAAATCGGGGTGGTGGGCCGGGGCAGACTCGAACTGCCACACCTTTCGGGGCGGTTTTACAGACCGTTAGGCTCACCAATGCCCAGCCGACCCACCGAGAGCCGCCGAAATGGTCGGAGGCGTACCTATGGTAGCCCGTTCGGGTCGGGCGTTCCGGCCCGTTCCCGGTCAATAGAATTGGCGCCGTGGCTCGAGGCTACGCCCGATACGTCCTCGCGGTCATGGTCGGAATCAACTTCCTCAACTACATGGACAGGTGGGTTGCAGCCGCGGCCTCGCCGTTGATCCAGAAGGAGTTCAACCTCAGCGATGCCCTGATCGGGCTCCTCGGTTCGGCTTTCCTGCTGGTCTACGCGGTGGCCGCCTTGCCCTTCGGCTACTGGGCAGACCGAGGCGTGCGCCGAACCGTGGTCGGGATCGGCGTGACCATCTGGAGCCTCGCGACCCTCATCACCGGTTTCGCGCGGAGCTATGTCCAGCTCTTCGTGAGCCGGGCAATACTCGGCATCGGCGAGGCCAGCTATTACCCGGCCGGCACCTCTCTCCTGGCGGACTACTTCCCGAAGGACCAGCGAGGCCGGGTCATGTCGATCTGGGGTGCGGGAAGCGCGCTGGGCATTGCAGTCGGGTTCGCCGGCGGCGGTTACATCGCCGACAAGTTCGGCTGGCGAAACGCGTTCTTCTTCGCGGCGGTTCCGGGCATCCTGTGCGCGCTCCTGGCCTTCGGGATGCGTGAGCCACTGCGCGGCAGCTCCGAAGAGCGAGGACCAGCGCTGAAGCGAACGCGGGATGCGAGCCTGCGCACCTTCCTGGGCCTGATGCGCATCCCAACGCTGCGCGCCGCCATCCTCTCGCAGACGGTTCTCTACTTCGTGCTAGCGTCAAACGCTTTCTGGCTGCCGACCCTTCTTCATCGTCGGTTCGATCTCTCGATCAGCCAGGCCGGCCTGCTCGCCGGAGTCGTCCTGGTCCTGGGCGGCTTGATCGGCACGCTGGCGGGTGGGTGGATTGCCGACCGCCTGGCGCGCACGACCCCGGCCGCCTACCTGCAGGTTGGCATCGCGGGCTTCCTGATCGGCGCGGTCTTCATCGTCATCTCGCTGTTGGCACCGATGAACATCGGGCCGATCCCGATCTTCGTTCCGGCATTCCTGATCACAGTGGTCTGCCTTTATCTGCACTCGGGCCCTTTCACTGCTGTGTCGCAAAATGTGGTCTCACCAGGGCTGCGTGCGAGCGGGGTGACGATGCTGCTGTTCGTCTCCCACGTGTTCGGCGATTCTCACTCGACCTTCGACGTTGGCTTTTTGTCAGACCGAATCGGGAGTCTCCAGGTTGCCCTGCTGATAACTTCGCCCACCCTGCTGATCCTGGCCGCGGTTATCGCAGCCACCGGCCTCCGCTCGGTCAGGCCGGACACGCAGGCGATGGAGGACGAGTGGGCCGGGCGGCCCGCGCAGGCGACGGTGGTCGCCGGCTAGAGATCTAGTAGATGAAGCCGACCAGACGACCGCCCAACTGGCCGGGCTTGATCGTGCGAGTGCTGATCACGTCGAACGCGACGTAGTTCATCTCGGTCACCACCCATGACCCGTCGGCATTAACGCTCTCGACGTAAGCGACGTGGCCCAGGTAGCTCTCCCACGTGACCATGATCGCGCCCACCTTCGGTGTCGGGCCGACTGGATAACCCGCAGCCGACGCGTTCTGGTACCAGAAGCCGGCGTCGCCACGCCAGGTCACATTCCGCTTGGTGGCGACATACCACGTGCACCAACCGACGGGGAAACCGGTGGCGGGGTATGGACCAAGGCAGCAGCCGAGGATGACGGAGTGGAACGCGCCGGCGTTTCCGGATTGAATCAACGTCTGCCACAGGGTTGGCGGTGGAGGGAATGCGCCGCCGACGCCGCCGGGGATCACGAGAACGGTTCCCGCGACGAGCTGGGGGCTGCGAAGGCGATTGAAGTCGAGGATCGTTTGAGCGTCGGACTGGTATTTCACAGCGAGGCTTTCGAGCGTGTCGCTTGCCTTGGTTGTCACGACGACTCCGGGCACCGGCGGGACGAAGATCTGGTCGCCCGTAGCGACCACATCGCTCGAGATGAGGTTGGTGTTCGACCAGCGGATCTGGCTTACGGTGACGTGGAACTTGGCAGCAATCGTCTTCAGGTTCTCGCCCGCTGCGACTGAATAGGTGATCGGGGTGTGACTGATCGGCGCCGACAGCGGTATTGCAACGGGCTTGATGATCGTGCTGTAGCGACCCAGAGAAACGTCACCGACCGTACCACCCTCGCCTGACACCACGGCTTCGGCGTTCACAGGGCCCAGGCGGGCGGTGAGTGCTGACTGGAAGTGGCGGTCCATCGATGCATACCCAGATATCGCGACCGCTATGGCGAGCACGACAGCATGAGTCAAATATCGATGGATTCTCAATACCTACCCCTAAAAGATGTGAATCCGCTCACGCTGGTCGGATCCCCCAGGACGCGGGTCACCGTAACAGACGCCCGGCAAGGGCGTCAACCCTGACATCTGTGGGGACGGGACCAAGATGCGGCGGCGGGAGCGCGCGGTGCTGAACTCAGCGTGAATACGCCGTCCGCGAGCGTGTTGGGCTGCGCGACGAACAACAGTTCGGCCCGTCGCAAGCGGTCGCGGGGCCCGCTTCGCCCGTGTGATCGGCTTCTTCACACGCTTTTCAACGCGATTTGGGCCTCTACCTTGCAGTTTCTTGCCTTCCGAAGGCCTGAATTGCTGATCCAGCAGCCGTTCTGCAGATGTGCAGACTCACGCGCGACCCGATCGCGCGCCGTCTTAACAACCAGGGTTGTGGAGCACCGACCCGCCACGTAGCCTCGTCCCCAGGTTGCGCAGGTTGGGGGAGGGAGCCGGCGCGGTGGTGGAGGAGGGAGAGCCCGGGGCAGGTGCAGCCGTGCGGGTTCCGCGGCCCTTGGAGCGATTCGATCCGGCCGCCTATTCTTGTCGCGCATGAAGCGCACGTCCACCTCCAATTCACGTCGCACGCTGCGCGCTCACATCCGATGAGCAGGCTCCATACGCCTGTCTGCAACCTGCTGGGCATCGAGCTCCCGATCCTGCAGGCCGGCATGAGCACATACACCACGCCGGAGCTTGTGGCGGCGGTGAGCAACGCGGGCGGCCTGGGAATCATCGGCGCCCTCGGCCGATCCGCTGACGAGCTGCGTGGAGAGATCACCAGGGTTCGCGAGCTGACCTCTCGCCCCTTCGGAGTCAACCACGTCGTCTCTCAGATCGACCGCTCGCCGATCGACCTGACGATTGAGATGCGCGTGCCCGTCCTCTCCCTCGCGTGGGGACGAGCCGCCGATCTTGTGCGCCGAGCTCGCGAGGCCGGCATCAAGGTAGTCCATCAGGTCAACACACCGGAGGAAGCCGGCCAGGTTGCGGCAGATGGAGCCGATGTCATCGTCGCGCAGGGCAACGAGGGCGGCGGCCACGTCGGGGCCATGTCCACGCTGCCGCTGGTACCTCAGGTCGTCGACGTGGTCAACGCGGTGCCAGTGCTGGCGGCCGGCGGTATCGCAGACGGACGTGGTCTCGCGGCCGCCTTGATGCTCGGCGCCCAAGGCGCGCTCATCGGCACCCGCTTTCTGGCCACACCGGAAGCGACTGGTCGCGGTCACTCCAAGGACGTCATCCTCAACGCCCTGGGAAGCCAGACCGTCGCCAGCAAGTTCTTCGACGATGTCCTCGGCTACCGCTGGCCGGGGTCCTTGGTGCGCTCGATCCGGAACCCGTTGCTGGACCGATGGGCACAGCGCCAGCAGGACTGGGCCTTGTCCGCCGACCAGATCCGGCCATCCCTCGAGGCAGCCATTGCGGCCGGCGACTTCGTGCTCGCAGGTGAGTCGGCCGGATTGATCCACGATATCGTCCCCGCCGGCGACCTTGTGCAGCGGATCGCGCGCGAGGCGGAAGCGCTTCTCGGCTAGCGCAATAAACCCGGGGCCTCCCTACGGTCCCCCGCGAACGTAGACCGTCTGACCCGACACAAAGCTCGACTCATCGCTGCACAGGAAGGCGATAACGTTGGCGATGTCGTCTGGCTGACCGACCCGCCGCAACGGGATCTGCGACGCGGCGCCCAGCTTGAAAGCCTCGTAGTCGACTCCCATACGCTCGGCGGTGGCGCGCGTCATGCGCGTCTCTACGAATCCCGGAGCGACGGTGTTGACATTGACGTTGAAGGCGCCGAGCTCAATCGCGAGCGTCCGCGCCATCCCCTGCAGGCCGGCCTTGGCGGCCGAGTAGTTGGCCTGGCCACGGTTGCCCAGCGCGGACGTCGAGGACAGGAAGACCATCTTGCCGTACTTCTGCGCGACCATCAGCTTCTGAGCCGCGCGAGCGCACAGGAACGTGCCTTTGAGGTGGGTGTCGATCACCGCGTCCCAGTCGTCGTCGGTCATCTTGAACAACAGGTTGTCCCGAATGATCCCCGCGCAGGTGACCAAGATGTCGAGCCGGCCGAACTCGTTCACCGTCCGCTCTACCATGCGCTCGACCTGCCCCCGATCGCTCACGTCGCAGGCGATGGCGAGACCGCCGATCGGCCTGGCGATCTCCTTGGCCGGACCCTCGTCCAGATCCGAAACGGCCACCTTCGCCCCCTCCTTGGCAAAGAGCTGAGCGGTGGCGGCGCCGATCCCTCGGCCCGCGCCTGTGACCAGCGCGACCCGGTCCTTGAACCTCACGCCGTCCCGGTGTCCAGGGCGGTGCCCCCATCCTTGCGAGGGTCGGAAGCGCCGCGCATCAGCCCTCCACCTTCCGCCGCGATGACCTGGGGCCGAGCGAAGTACGAGTCGTAGTTGAGCGTGCGCCGGTTGACCCGGTAGCCGAGCTCCTCGAGGCCACGGCAAACGGCGACCGGGATGCGTGCCTCGGCCTGGACGATGTCGCCCTGGAAGTCCACCCGTGGCGCGCTCACCGCTTCGACTGGCGACATGCGATGGTCGAGGATATTGACAAGCACCTGCAAGATGCCGGTCACGATCTTGGTGCCGCCTGGCGCGCCAACGCAGACGCGCAGGCGTTCGTGTTCGAACACCATGGTCGGCGTCATCATCGTGACGCGCGTCTTGCCCGGTTGCACCGAGTTTGGCGTCCCGGGCCGCGGGTCGAAGCAATTCATGTAGTCGTTGTAGCCAAACCCCAGGCCGGGTGTGACCACGCCGCTGGCGGAGCCGAGTGTGTGCGTCAGCGACACTGCGTTGCCTGCATCATCGACCACGCACACGTGGGTCGTATCGGAACGATCGTGAGCCCTCGATCCCGCCGTGACCGCGTCTCGCGCCTTGGCGGCGTACTGCTTGTCAGCCAAGGCTCCGGTGGGGACATCGACGAAACGCGGGTCGGCGACGTGAAGCTCGCGATCGGCGACCGCCCAAGCCATCGCTTCCACCAACCGACGCGCCGATTCCGTGCTGGGCCATCCGTGCGCGCCAAGGTCGTAGCCCTCCAGGAAGTTGAGCATCTGGAGCAGCGTTAAACCACCCGCCGGAGGACCTGCTGCGGAAACGGCAAGGCCGCGGTAGCTGCCCCTGAGTGGCTCGGTCACGTTGACTCGGTAAGCGGCGAGGTCGTCCCTGGTGATGAAGCCCCCGTTGGCTTCGAAGTCGGCGGCTATAGCATCGGCGATCTCGCCCCTGTAGAAGGTGTCGGGACCTTCCTGAGCCAGGCGCTCCAACGTGCGCGCGTAATCAGCCTGGACGAAACGCTCGCCGATTGCGTACAGCTTGCCATCACGCGTATAGAGCGCCTTCGCCGCCGGCGTCGCCTGAATCCGCTGCACGTTGGGGACGACGTCCGGACCGTAATCAGTGGTCCAGTAGCCGTGCATGTAGCCGCTCACCGGGATGCCCTCGCGCGCCAGAGGAATCGCCGGTGCGATCGCCTGGTCCCACGAGATA
The DNA here is from genome assembly GCA_030946685.1 of Candidatus Dormiibacterota bacterium. Lineage (GTDB taxonomy): Bacteria > Chloroflexota > Dormibacteria > Dormibacterales > Dormibacteraceae > Palsa-872. Next base: position 11,454 of record JALYYG010000130.1, read on the forward strand.
GTGCCAAAGCGCGTGAGCGCCTCGTAAAGTCCGGCGACGGTGCCCGGGACGCCGACCGATTGGTAGCCGACATCGTTGACCCATCCTTCGAGGACATAGCCGTAGCGGTCCGCGGCCTCGCGGATGAAGAGTTTCTCCCACTGATCCTCCCGTGCCCGCGAACCAGCGGTGGCATAGAACTCGAGGAGCGCGTCGCCGCGCTGCGGGCTGTGCATCAGCATCACGCCACAACCTCCGATCCCGCACATCTGCGGATCCAGCACGCCCTGGACGAATGCGCAAGTCACGGCGGCATCCACTGCATTGCCACCACGCCGCATGACCTCGAGCCCGATCTCGGCCGCCTGGGGTTGTGGGGCGACGATGATGGCCACGAGGCTGTAAGGGTAGCCTGGACGCCAGCCACCACCAGCGAACAGATTGGGGCTGCCGCGGGCCCTCCCTCCTCCACCGCGGCGGCTCCCTCCCCCAACCAGCGCAACCTGGCGACGAGGCTACGTTGGTTGCGGGTGCGCCACAACCCTGGTTGTTAAGAACATGCGAGATCGCGGGTGACGTGCGTCACACGCGCTTGTACCCGAGCAAGGGAAGACTTGAGCCGATTGACTTAGTCGAGGATAGGGACGGCTTCCAGCGATTCGATCGGGATCACCACCACGAATGGCCGGTAGAGGTCGTTGAACTGCTCACGGGAGATCAGGTCGCGCACCGCCAGCGCCACTGCCGCATTCCGGCTAGCTTCGAGCATGGTGAGGTCGACACCTCCGTTCCCGATCGTGCTCTGGACGGTCTCCCATTCCTTAGCTGACAGGCCCGCCAAGCGATTGACGAACCGGGCCACCGCCGCGCTGACCGGAAACTGTACTTCGGGCTCTGTCAAGCAAACGACCCCCACGAGCAGGCCCCGGGCGTGCCTGGACGCCTGGTCGAGGCTCTCTGTGGTGGAGCGTAGTCCGGGGTGCTGCAGCAAAGTTGCAGTTTTCACATGCGCGGTTATTGCAAGAGTGACCCCGCAACCGCCGCTCGCGCCCAGCGTGCTATTTGCCGGACTTGGCGGTGCTGGAAATGCGCTCCCGATAGGCGTCAGCGAACCTGCGCACCTTTTCGGCGTGGGAACCGCTCGCCTGGATGAGTTGCTCGAGCTGCCGCTCGGCGAGCACCGCCCACCCCGCGTTTCGCGTCAGCCGAGCGAGCCGGGCGGTCACACGCCACGATTCTGCACCGAGCACGTCCGGCGATCGCTTCAACATGTCGCCGACGGCCTTGGAGTCGACGGGCTCACCCGAGGTGGCCAGGGCCTCCGCCTGCAGCAGCCTCGCTGCGAGAGCGCGCACGGCATCCCCTGAACGGGTGGACTCTGCCACGAGGTCGCGCCCCGCTGCCAGCGCCCGCTCGATCTTGCCCGCGGCCAGCTCCAGCTGCGCCTGCAGCAGACGAGTCCGGCCGCGCTGCTGCCACCGGAACGGATAAGGACCAACCCGAGCACGCACAGCGTCGCCCACGTAGCGCATTGCGGATCGCCGAGCGCCGGCCACGAACCGGCTTTC
>JALYYG010000137.1 GCA_030946685.1 Candidatus Dormiibacterota bacterium
GGGCCGAGGCGGACGGGTGACCGCCGACCTAATAAGCGGTTGGAGGAAAGTCCGGGCTCCAAAGAGCAGGGCGCTGGGTAACACCCAGTCGGGGCGACCCGAAGGAAAGTGCCACAGAAATTACACCACCGGTAGGGCGTGTCTCCGGAGACGCACTGTCAGGTAAGGGTGAAATGGTGGGGTAAGAGCCCACCGGCGGCCGGGTGACCGGCCGGCCAGGCAAACCCCGCCCGGAGCAAGACCAAATAGGAGGGCGTTCACGGCGGCTCGCCGAGCCCACGGGTTTCGGTCGCTAGAGGCGCCGGGCAACCGGCGTCCCAGACAGATGGTCACCGTCCCGCAAGGGACACAGAACCCGGCTTACAGTTCGCTCTCGGCCCACAACCACAGCATGTTGAAGTAAATCTGAGATCGACCCACAGAATCTAGTTTTTCGGCCTTCGTGGTCACCCGCGCGAGTGCTACGGAGTGCCATTGACTGCCGCCGTCAAGGCGTCAGATTGCGATCAATAGGGGCTTCAGCCTGCCCTGCGCCATTCGGAACGCGAACAGCAGAAACAGGCCTATCAGCGGGAAATGGCTGAAGACAGACCAGCCGGGGGCATTCGCACTTATCACCTGTGCCTCGATCTCGGCCAACACGAGAATCCCCACCTGGATCCCGATCACAAGCCACCACACCCAGCCCGATCGGCGGAGAAGGAGGACGATTGACGCGAGAATGGTGAGCGCTCCGATCGCGCAGAGCTCAATCGCCGGCAGTCAATGACCCGCTCTTGCTTATCGCAATATCACGTGCGAATCCATCGTGCTTCCGACGATTCGCAGTTATCACGCGTCAGTGAATTGCGACACGTGGTGGGTCGCGGTGGACTCGAACCGGCTGTCCCTTCGACAGATACTGCGCCCCCATCAGCACGAGACCCTAAAACCGGAGGGCAGTTCTTGCAGCCGGTGGGATTAGGCGAGTCCCAAACGACTCCCTTGAGCCAGCTTCGTATTCATCCCTATCCCTGTACATCGTGAGGACATCAGAGAGCGCGATCCGCTGGGCTGCGCCAAACGTAATGGCCCGCTACGGGACAGCCACGACCGGCACCAACAATGCAACCAGCCGACGTGGCCGGTTGCTGACCCGGGATGCAGTAGGGAAATGCTCTTCCGCAAATAGTGGTGCCCCAGTAGTAGTCGCGCCACGAGACCGAAAGAACAGGAGATGAGATGGGAAAGGTAATCGTGATGAATCACCTGACGCTTGACGGCGTAATGCAGGGACCGGGCCGCACGGACGAGGACACGCGGGATGGGTTTGCGCGCAGCGGCTGGGGGGTCCCGGGCGGCGACGAGGCGATAGTCGCCAAGATGGGCGAACGGATGGGCGGGGATCGCGCGTTTCTTTTCGGCCGGCGCACCTACGAGAATCTGCTGGCCTCCTGGAATGCCAGGGGTGGCCCGTTCAAGGAAGCGCTCAACAACGCTCGTAAGTACGTCGCCTCGAGCAACCCGGCGACGAAGCTCGACTGGCCGAACTCGACTCTGCTGCGCGGCGCCATTCCGGGCACCGTGGCGGACCTCAAGGAGAGCTCGGGCACGAACCTCGTGATCATGGGTAGCGGCGTGCTGATCGGCTCGCTGATGGCCGCCGATTTGATCGACGAGTACCTGTTGATGATCCATCCCTTGGTGCTAGGCACCGGGCGGCGGCTGTTTGCCGGCGGCACGCAAGCATCGCTGCGGTTGGTTGACAGCAGCACCACGAGCACGGGCGTGTTGATGGCCACGTACGAGCCTGTTCGGCGATAGGAGGCTAAATGAGCCCTCCGACCAGGCTCGGGCGGAGCGTCCAGGGCCTGGCCGGAGTAGGTGCACGCGAGAGGAGTGAGGCCGAGACCCAGATTTCGTGCCGGGGGAAACTCATCGCCGCAACTGGGCTCCGGGGACCGTTGCGATGAGTTTCGGGGTCGTCGGGGGTCTCATTTCGTGAAGCCGTTAGCGTCGGATGCGATTATGGATTCGGCTCGTGCGGGAGCGCTGGCTTCGGACTGGAGGGAGATGAGATGCCGGAACACAGGATCGGAACCCGCGAGGAATGGCAGGTGGCCCGGGACGAGCTCGCGAAGCTCGAGGCCGAGCATGCGGAGCGGAACGAGGAGATCAAGAGAACGCGTCTCGAACTTCCCTGGGTCCAGGTCGAGAAGGAGTACGAGTTCGACACCGAGGATGGCAAGAAGACACTCGCAGCGCTCTTCGACGGGCGCTCACAGCTGCTCGCCTACAACATCATGTTCGGCCCCGACTACACGATCGGCGCCTGCCCTGGCTGCACCAGTTTGGGCGATGGGCTCGACGGTTCTCTCGTCCACCTGAGCCACAGCGACGTGACTCTGATCTGCTTCTCGCGGGCGCCGATCGAGCGGCTGACGGCCTACAAGCGGCGGATGGGCTGGCAGTTCCCCTACGTCTCCACCCACAACAGCGACTTCGCGTTCGACTTCGGCCTCGCGCTGACCGAGGAGCAGGCGCAGCAGATACCCGAGGTCAAGGAGATGATCGACAACCCGCCCGACTGGCTCGAGGAGTGGTCGCGCCAGATCGGCGCTGAGCTGAAGGACGGTCTGCGCGAGAACCCGAGCTGGATCGCCTTCGCACGCGAGAACGGGACCGTGTACCACAGCTACACCGTGTCGGCGCCTGACCCGTTCGTCGCGCCGTACTACACCTTCCTTCTCGAACGAACGCCGAAAGCGCAACCCCTCGAACCTCGCACCTGGCGGAAGGACGAATACCCGGACTGATTCTCGAGGCACCCAAAATGCAGCATGGGATGACCCCGAAGTCAAGCCTGCGACGCCACAGTAGGTCGCGCCTCCTCCTTCAGTGACCACAGAAGACTCCGGAGGTTTCCCCTTGAGCTCTCACAGACGCGTGTCGGTGAGAGCCGTCCGAGTCTCAGCGGGTCTGGCCCAGTCGACGGGCAACTCAGCCCACTATGAATCCATGCTCCCGGGCCAGGGTCACCTCACCGGGACCCACAAAGGCGAAGATCTTTCAGGCGCCCTGCAGGTTGCCTGGCGCAACCTGCGCGCAGGCATCGGAAGACATCACGACCTGCGGTTGCAAAATAGTCGGCCCATGACCCAGCCGCCCCAGGCGCCGGACGTCTTCACCCGCGAAGAGCGGCGAATCATCCAGCGACACCGCACCCCGGAACAGGTCCAGCAGTTCCTGCGCAGGCTGCCATACAACTGGGAGCCGCACGGGGACACCCTACGATCCTTTCGCCAAGTCGTCCGCCACAAGACCGTGCACTGTTTGGAGGCGGCGCTCGTCGCTGCCGTGATTTTGGAGCAACACGGCTACCCCCCGCTTGTGGTCAGCTTCGAGTCCAAAGATGGGGTGGATCATGTGATCTATGTGTTTCGCCATGGAGGTCGGTGGGGAGCGGTGGCCCGGTCCCGGGATGCGGGCCTGCACGGCCGCAAACCGGTGTTCCGCGCCATTCGCGATCTGGTGTGGAGCTATTTCGATCCATACGTGGACTTCACCGGCCGCATCATTGGCTACCAGCTAGTGGATCTGCGCGCCCTGGGCAAGTACGACTGGCGCCTGGCGATGACGAACATCTGGAAGGTCGAGAAGTATCTACTCAAGATTCCGCACCGCACACTGCGGTCGTCGAATCGCCGCTACCTGCGCCTGCTCGCGCGGTTTCGCGCATACCGTGAGCGACATCCCCGCGGCCCGGTCGTGGAGATCTACCGCGACCGTCAGCACTGGATGTAGCGGGCGACAGTTCTCTACGTGCCGCGGACAGCTTGGACAGAACCCTGAACCTGTTAGCGCGGCGATCCTAAGACTTTGTGGCAACCTCGATGCTGAGTGAGATCTCCGACCGCTTCACTCACGCGACGTAGCTGCCCACTCGCGCGGTGCACACGTAAGAGGCGCAAGCTGCCCCAGACCTTGAGCGGAATGTCGGGATACAGAAAGTCCGGCATATTAATACGCAAAAAGTACGCAGCCGCAATCAATCGGAGGGTGTCGTTAGGTGTCGTTTCGTATTCGAAGCGGATCGGTCGAGTTCGCCGATACAGATCCCAGCTTACAGTCCGCCCTCGGCCCACCTCCTCTTCGAATACAAAAAACAGCCTGGTGACAAGCGTAGTGCGTTATACAGATTGGTGGGGAGACGCAATTGGGTCAGGAATTGCTGAACACTTCTGAGGCGGCTCGGTTCCTGAGGGTCAGCGAGGCTTCGATCCGGCGATGGAGCAATGCAGGTCTTCTCACCAGCCATCGCGTCGGTCGCCGACGTGAGCGCCGCTTCGCCGAATCGGATCTGGTCCGGTTCTTGAGTCGTGCGGATAAGCCATCGGTTCATGAGCGGCCTGCAGCCATCCATGTCCGCGACCTCCTCATTCCGGTGCCGGGCCACCTGGCGACCTTCTACAGCAGTGATGCCGGGCGTATGCGGCTCACGGTCCCATTCCTTGTAGAAGGTCTGCGCTCCGACCAGCACTGTTTTCTAGTGGCTGCCGACGATGTCTTGAAGAAGTACATGATGGCCCTAAGGAACCAGGACGGCGTCGATCTGAATAGAGCGGTCGCAAACGGCCAGTGGTCGGCAATCGGCTTCGATGGAGCCACCGTGGATAAGGCTGTTGGCTTTTGGGCAGGAAAGTTCGCTGACATTCGCTCCCGCGGCACCTCGGTCATCCGGCATGTTGGAGAGATGGCCTCGGTGCGACGGATGTTTCCATCAGAGGACGAGATGTTGCGCTTCGAGGAAGCGTATGACGTGATGTGCAGACGGTATCCGGTCGCTGCTATCTGCCAGTACGACGTCCGAGAATTCGACGGCGTCGCGATGCTCCGTGTGCTCAAATCCCATCCCGATCTGTTCGAGCACCGTTTGGGCACGTTCCTTAACTAATCGGGGCCGACGTGTCCGGGAGCCTGTGCTGAAGGACACCCCGACCAGGCTCGTGCGCTGGCGGCGCATCTGATTCTTATGAGGTCGCGGTAGACCAGCCCGGCGGGTCCATTCGCCCTTGAACTCGGTTAATTGGTTCCTGATTCCGCATTGAGTACGCAGCGCGGCTTGGGCTTGTCTAGTAGGCGCCACTAACTGGGCGCCCGCGCGAAGGCCGGCCAGGAGCTCGCTCGTCCGACTCCGGCCCAACCAGGTACCCAATCAGCAATTTCACGGATTCCAGCGGTCCGTGTGCTCCCTAGGCTGACCAGCATGACCGAGGAACTACCGATACAGCGTGTGGCAGTGAGTTTCGTTCGCACCCCTCCGGTTTGGCAGATAGAGCGCGCGTCGGGGGTCAGCGAGGTCGAAATTGACGGTCCAGTGGTTCGCTGTCTTGTTCGCGGCAGCTTTCAGGCGTTTCTCGAGGCGTTGCGCGGTCACGAGGTCATCAGCTTCCAATCAACGGCGGCAGATCGTTAGTTCGCCCAATGCAATGAAATCCATAGGAGAGACCGCAATGCAAGAGCGCGTCGTTGACAGTTCACAGCAATCGTATGCCCGATTTGCGGGCTTGATGTACATCCTGGTTTTGTTGCTGGATGTTGCAGGTGCACTCATCGTCTCCAGCATCGGAGGGACCGGCAGCTTCGTTGATGTATCGCACCGGATCGGCGCTGCCGAGACGCTGTACCGGGTCGGCCTGGGTCTTGCGCTCGCCGGCAGCATGTCCACCATCGTTCTCGCCGTCAGCCTCTACGCAACTCTCAGGCGTGTCGACGGAAACCTGACGATCATGGCGCTCTTGCTCAGGTTGGCCGAGAGTGCGATCGGTGCAGTGGGGATCGTCCTAGGCTTCTCTGTTCTTCAAATCCAGTTGGCGGCGAACCACGCGAACGCCCTTAACGTGAACCAGCTTGGCGCCCTGGCTAACCTCAGCCCGGCGGCCGGCACTGGGGTCAGCGCAATATTCTTCAGCGCAGGGTCGGCGGTTTTCTTCTACGTTTTTCTGAAATCCGGCTACATTCCTCGAACTCTCTCGACGTGGGGCATCTTTGCGTCGCTGGTGTACATGGCGGTCTGGTTCACAGACCTGATCCTGCCGAATCGCCCGGACCTGGTAGTCATCCTTGGTTCTTTGCCGATCCTTATCGCTGAGGTCTCCACCGCGCTCTGGCTGTTGATCGCGGGTATTCGCAATCCGGTTAGTCTCGGCGCTCCGGTTGCCCTCCAGCCAACGCCGACGCACCCTTCAGCCATCGAGGCAGGTCAATGATGGAGCGGATTGCTGGAGCGTCGCCGCGTGGCTTGGCTCGGATCGCCGGTGGCCTGTACCTGGTCGTCATACTCGGCGGTTTCTTCGCCATCGGCTACGTGCCGGCCGTGATTGTCGTGTCTGGCGACCCGGTAGCAACTGCGCACAACGTCGAGGCGAACGAGATGCTCTATCGGCTGGGCATCGTAGTTCACATCATCACCCTGTGCTGCAACGTGCCCATGGCGGTCATCTTCTATGACTTATTCAAGGTGGTGAACAGACGGCTGTCTTTGCTGGTCGTGTTCTTCACGCTTGTGGGGACCGCTATCGAGGGCGCGAACCTACCTGCTCAATTCGCACCTTTGACCCTGCTTCAGGGAGGCCACTACTCGACCGACCTGGCAGCCGCACAGGTGCAGGCGCTGGCGTACGTGCCCATTGACTTGCAGGAAATCAGCTATGGCATCAACACAGTGTTCTTCTCTTTCTACGGCCTCGCGATCGGGTACCTGGTTTTTTGTTCGACATTCATTCCCCGGGCAATCGGCGTGCTGCTGACGATCGGGGCCCTTTGTTACCTGACCTACAGTTTCGCGACCCTTCTTTCCCCCGGTTTCGCGCATCATCTGGTGCCTTACATCCAGGTGCCATCCCTCGTTGGAGAGGGGTCGCTTTGCCTCTGGCTGCTGCTCGTCGGGGTGAACGTTCAACGATGGAAGCAGCTTGCGAGCGCGGCGAGCGCTCGATTGGAATGGGCTCAGTGATGGACCCGATGGCAGTTGCGCCGGCGCAGTCCAGAGCCAGGATTACAGGTGTCGTCTATTTGCTGTTCCTTCTGACTGTTGTGCTCGGCGCGCTCTTGACGCCGGCTATGGCGGGCGCCGCAGGGATGGGTTGAGGGAACGCGATGAAAGCAATCGTCCAGGACGTTTACGGCTCACCCGATGTTCTCAGGCTGAGGGACATCGACCGGCCCGTGCTCACTGACGACGATATGCTGGTGCGCGTCCACGCCGCTGCCGTCAACCCACTTGACTGGCACTACGTGAGAGGCACGCCGTACATCGCGCGCATGGAATTCGGGCTGCTCAAACCAAAGAGCGCCGCAATGGGCGTTGACTTCGCCGGGACGGTTGAATCGGTCGGCAGAAACGTAAAGCAGTTTCGAGCGGGAGATGAGGTGTTCGGCGGGAGAAGCGGGGCCTTCGCCGAGTACGTTTGCGTTCCTGAGGATCGGGCGGTCGTGCTCAAACCGGCCAAGGTGATGTTTGAGGAGGCGGCGGCCGTACCTGTGGCGGCGATCACCGCACTGCAGGGTCTTCGCGACCGCGGGCACATTCAGGCAGGGCACAGGGTCTTGATCAACGGCGCGTCAGGGGGCGTGGGGACGTTTGCGGTGCAGATTGCGAAGTCGTTCGGGGCGGAAGTGACCGCAGTCTGCAGCACGAAGAACGTCGAAATGGTCAGCGAGATTGGCGCAGATACGGTCATCGACTACACGCAGGAGGACTTCACTCGGGGTGACGAGCGGTATGACCTGATGCTCGATGTGGCGGGGAACCGGGCGTGGTCGCAGTGCAGGCGAGTACTACGCCCCAGGGCGACTTTCGTCGTCGTCGGAGGACCGAAAGGCAATCGTTGGATCGGACCCCTGGGTCATTCGGTCAACGTACGTTTCGCTTCAGTGGGTGAGAGCCGGAGCGTGGTTACTTTGTTTCTGGCGAAGCTGAACAAAGAAGATCTGGTGTTCCTGCAAGGCCTTCTCGAGACCGGACAGGTGAAACCGGTCATCGATAGAACTTACTCGTTGAGCGAGACCCCGGAGGCTATCCGGTATGTCGAAGAGGGACACGCTCGAGGGAAAGTCGTGATCAGCGTGTAAGGCGCCGACCATCGCCCAGATCGCGCCAAGGCCCGGGATCCGTCCGGGAGGCAGCGCGGCTCTGGAGCGCGCGCCGGAACCCGATCCTGGCAGGATGTGCGACCAATGGACAACATGGGCTCGGGGCCGAAACCTCCGACAGCACCTCGCCGGCCGAAGGTCCTCGAGAAGCACGGCGACCGGAGGATCGACCCCTATTACTGGATGAGGGAGAAAGACAACCCCGAGGTCATCGCGTACCTGGAGGCTGAGAACGCGTACACGGATGCGGTCACCGCGCCGACCGCCGCACTCAGGGAGCGCCTGTACCGCGAGATCGTGGGACGAATCCAGGAGACGGATACCTCCGCCCCCTCTTACTTCAAGGGCTACTGGCATTACACGCGCACTGTCGAGGGCCTCGATTACGAGATCTACTGCCGAAGGCCCGAGTCGCTGGAGGGCCACGAGCATGTGCTCCTCGACGGCAACGAGCTGGCCCAGGGCCACGATTACTTCGAGCTTGGGTTCGTTGAGCCCAGCCCCGACCAAAACCTGCTCGCTTACGCAGCCGACTACACAGGCGCTGAGCTCTTCGAGCTCCGGTTCCGCGATCTCACGACCGGTAAAGAGCTGGATGACGTGGTGCACGAGGTCTACTACGGCGCAGCGTGGGCGGCGGACAACCGGACCTTCTTCTACGTCAAGACGGACACGGCCATGCGCCCATTCCAGGTCTGGCGGCACAGGTTGGGAACCTCACCAGACCACGACGTGCTGGTCCTGCAGGAGGACGACGAGCGATTCGAGCTGAGCGTCGAGCCGACGAAGAGCGAGCGGTACATCCTCTTCAGCAGCACGAGCCAGGTGACCGCCGACTGCCGATTCGTCGCCGCCGACGAGCCCGAAACGGAGCCGAAGCTCATCGAGCCGCGAATTCATGGAATCGAGTACTCGGTCGATCACCAGGAGGATCGCTTCGTGATCCTCACCAACGATGGCGCGCGCGACTTCCGCCTCATGGCCGCGCCGGTGTCGGATCCCGGACGAGCCACCTGGGTCACCTTGGTGCCCGAGCGGGACGGCGTGCGGATCAACTTCACTGACGTGCACAAGAACCACGTGGTGATCGGCCAGCGCTCGGATGGTCTGCAGCGGCTCGAGGTGCTGGACAGCGTAACCGGCGAGACACATGTCGTCGACCAACCGGACGCGGCTTACACCGCGTTCCCGGGCGGCAACCCGGTCTACGACAGCGAGGTGATGCGCTTCTTCTACACGTCTTTGACCGCACCCTTTTCGGCGATCGACTACGACATGCGGACTCGCGAGCGCACCCTGGTCAAAGAGCAGCCTGTCCGAGGAGGCTACGACCGCGCCGACTACGTCACCGAAAGGTTGTGGGCGACGGCGCCCGACGGGGTCCAGGTCCCGATCTCTCTTGTGCGCAGGCGTGACCTGCAACCGAATGGAGCCCACCCGACGCTGCTTTACGGCTATGGCGCTTACGAAGCGTCCAACGACCCGATGTTCGACCCCGCACGGCTAAGCATGTTGGAGCGGGGCTTCATCTTCGCGATCGCGCACGTACGGGGCGGAGGGGAGATGGGAAGGGCTTGGTACGAAGATGGCAAGTTCCTGAACAAAACCAACACCTTCACGGACTTCATCGCATGCGCGAGTCACCTGATCGCTCACGGCTACACCAGCTCCAGCAAGCTTGCGATTCGGGGCCGCAGCGCCGGCGGTCTCCTGATCGGCGCCGTCCTGAACTCGAGGCCCGACCTCTTCTCGTGCGCGGTCGCCCAGGTCCCGTTCGTGGACGTGGTGACGACAATGCTTGACGAGACCGTGCCGCTGACCGTCCCCGAGTACGAGGAATGGGGCAACCCCAACGACGTCGAGTATTACGACTACATGAAGACCTATTCGCCTTACGACAATGTCAGGGCAACCGGATACCCGGCCATCCTGGTGACCGCGGGGCTCAACGACCCTCGAGTCGCTTACTGGGAGCCGGCCAAGTGGGCGGCGAAGCTGCGCGAGGTCAAGAATGACGGTCAGCCGCTGTTGCTCCAGACTCAGATGGGCGCCGGCCATTCCGGACCGTCGGGGCGCTACGAATCCTGGCGGGAGGAGGCGTTCGTCACCGCATTCGTCCTGAGTCAGCTAGACCCAAAGGCGACTTGACTTCGAGGCCAGTTCCCAATTACAGTACCCGAGTCCCCACACCCATCCGGGTGTGTCCATGTCCATCAAAGGAGTGACTCATGTTGCTGGTCGAGGAGCTGGGCTTCGCCATCGTTGGCGGAGTGTGCCTTCTCGAGACCGCACATTGAGTCTGGTCGGGTAAAGAGCTTCTAGACCAAGAACCGAAGGGACCGTGCGGCCGTTGGGCACCGCACGGTCCTTTTTGTTTTCCGCCGGAACCTATACAGGAGTGATCAGGCAATGACCGCAGCAGCAATCCAGCTGCAAGGCGTCACCAAGGCATTTCGGCGCCGCGAGCGCGAAGCAGGCGCGCCCTGGTGGCGGCGCGAGTGGAAGGACAAGGTCGCACTCCACGAGCTGGACCTCGTCGTCCAGGCCGGAGGCGTGACAGGCATTCTCGGCCCGAACGGGAGCGGCAAGTCGACCCTGATCAGGATCCTCGGCACGCTGCTGACGCCGGACTCCGGGCGTGCGATGGTTTTTGGCTGGGACGTAGTCTCGGAGCCGCTGTCCGTCCGCCGCCACGTGAATCGGGTCTCGGTCGAAGCAGCGTTCTTCAAAGAGTTGAGCCCGTGGGAGAACATGCTGTACGCCGCGCGTCTTTACGGCGGGGGGGCGGGAGGCACGCGCAAGAACGTGATGGAGATCCTCGACCGCCTCGGCCTCCCGCTGGACACAGTCGACCAGCCGATGAAGCAGCTGTCGCGTGGTCAGCAGCAGAAGGTCGCGATCGCGCGCAGCTTCCTGACGGCCCCATCCCTGCTGCTGATGGACGAGCCGACCACCGGCCTGGACCCTCGCTCCAAGAAAGAGGTGCAGGGTCTGCTGCAGATGCTCAGGTCTGAGCGTGAGGTCACCGTGCTGCTCTGCACCCACGACATGGACGAAGCTGCCGCCCTGTGCGACAGGGTGCTGATGATGGACGAAGGCCGCGTACTCGCCGACGGCAGCCCCGAGGAGCTGGGCCGGATGTATGCGGATGGAAATGGAGCCGCCACGCTCGAGGATGTCTTCATGCACCTGACCGGCAAGCGGTTCGCCAGTGAAGAGGAGGGAGAGCCGGGATGAGCGTTGGGATTCGCCACGTAGAGCTGAACGCGCTGTTCGGATTCGCCGAGCGGCAGCTCCACGTCGTCAAGCGGTACTGGGTTTGGGAGGTGGTCTGGCTTTTCTACAGCCTGGTCAGCGTGCTGTCGATCGGCTTCCTCGCATCCGGTCTAGGCACGCTCGGCGTGGAGGGCGGGTCGTTCGACCTTCACAAGGCGCAGCTTTATCTTCTGGTCGGCGCGCTCCTGTGGGGATATCTCTCGCTCGTCTTCATGGAGGCCGCGTACGCGATCGCGTGGGAGCGGTGGGAAGGCACCATCGAGTACACGTTCATGGCGCCGATACGGCGCATCACACACCTTTTCGGCATCTGCCTGTTCGCCATCGGCTACGGCCTGGTGCGGACGTTCGTCGTTCTGCTCATCGCCACCGCCATGTTCAACCTGGACTTCTCGCACGCCGACATCCCGGCCGCGCTCGCGGTCCTTGGGGCCTCCACGGTACCGCTGATCGGATTGGCCATCTTTACCTCGGTCCTGCCGCTCCTCTCACCCCAGAAGGGCGAGCAGATGTCCGTGGCGGTACAGGGATTCCTTCTGCTTGTGTCCGGCGTGTACTACCCGCTGAGCGTGCTGCCGCTACCAATGCAGATCGCGGGCGCCGGCTCCCCGCTCACGTATGCCCTTGGAGGGATAAGGAGCAGTCTTCTCGACGGCGCCGGCATCCCGGCCCAGCTGCCGACGATCGGCATTCTCCTGCTGATGGGAGCCGTAATGATCCCCGCCAGCCTCTGGGTGTTTTCCTGGGCCGAGAACCGCGCAAAACGGCTCGGTCTGTTGAAGAGAAGCGGGTAAAGAGGCGTTAGAAACTCTGAAGACCGGTCTTCGGCGATACCCAAACTAATGTTCGGGACTATCACATTCTAGCCCATCATCTTGCGGCTTTACAAGTTGTAAACACAATATGTTGGGCTCAGGGCTCATCGTGCCGCACAGGCAGCACAACATGTTGTGGTAAGGCTATTGACAGCCCCAGTACCGCTTGATACGGTTCGCGGCGAATCGCGGTGATCAGTGGGGAGAAGTGGTGAATCAAGCAACATGGAAGCATACGTCGCACCCTACGTCCAAGTACGGCACGCCATACACCTCCTCTACGCCACTTCTCCCCGCAGCCGCGATG
>JALYYG010000167.1 GCA_030946685.1 Candidatus Dormiibacterota bacterium
AGGCGACGTGACGTCGGCGTCGCGTACGCCTTGAAGCGGGCGATCAGCGCATCGCGCAGACGATCGGGCTCGACCACGTCGTCCACGATGAGATTGGCGGCCAGCTTGTAGAGGTCGATGTCCTCCCGATACTCATCCTCCAGCTCCTTGCGGCGCGCGGACTTCTCGGTCTCAGGCAGCTCCGCAAGCTTGTTGTAAAAGACGGCGTTCACAGCGGGTTCCGGGCCCATGACCGCGATCTGGGCAGTCGGCAATGCGATGACGCAGTCGGAATCGAAGGCGGGTCCCGCCATTGCGTATAGGCCCGCGCCGTAGGCCTTGCGCACGATGACCGAGATCTTTGGCACTGTCGCCTCCGACACGGCGCTGATCATCTTCGCGCCGTGTCGGATGATGCCGCGCCGTTCGACGTCGGTGCCGATCATGAAACCAGGCACGTCGGCGAGGAACAGCAACGGAATCTCAAATGCATCGCAGAGCCAGATGAAGCGCGCCGCCTTGTCGGCCGAGTCGCTGAACAGCACTCCGCCCTTTTGCATCGGCTGGTTCGCGAGCACGCCCACCGCATGACCGTCGAGCCGTGCGAATCCGGTGAGCAGCTCCTTGGCGAAGAGCTTCTTGACCTCCAGCCAGCTGCCCTCGTCGATCAGCGCATCGACAACCTTGCGCATGTCGTAGCCGCGGTTCGCTTCCTCGGGGATCAGGTCGGCTATCGGTTTTGACCCCACGCGAGGCGCCCTGGCTGCCGACGTCTGTGGCTTCTCTCCCGCGCGCTGCGGCATGTACTGGAAATAGGCACGCGCGAATTCGATCGCTTCTTTGTCGTCGCCGACCAGCGCGTCGCCGCACCCACTTTCCGTGCAGTGCATGCGGGCTCCGCCGAGCTCCTCGAGACTGACCTTTTCCCCAACCACGACCTCGACCATTCGCGGCGACCCGAGATACATCGATGCGTTGCCCTCGACCATGATCACGACGTCGCAGAATGCCGGGATGTACGCGCCTCCGGCCGCTGAAGGGCCGAACAATATGCAGATCTGCGGGACCTGGCCGGAGAGCTGAACCTCATTGAAGAAGATCCGGCCGGCGTGTCGCCTACCGGGGAACATGTCGATCTGGTCAGTGATTCGCGCGCCGGCCGAGTCGACCAGATAGAACAGAGGGACGCGGATGCGCGCGGCGGCCTCCTGGATCCGGATGATCTTTTCGACAGTCCGCGCGCCCCAGCTCCCTGCCTTAACCGTCGGATCGTTGGCCATCACCGCCACCTGGCGGCCGTCGATCATGCCCAGACCCGTGATCACGCCATCAGCGGGAAGCTCGTCGGCGAGGACGTTGGCAAAAAGGCCGTCTTCGACGAACGAGTCACGGTCCAAGAGAATGTCCAATCGCTCGCGGGCTGTGAGCTTGTTCTGCTCGCGAAGCTTTTGCAGGTAGCGCGTACCGCCCTTCAGCGCCCGCTCGCGGAGCTCGCGATGGCGCTCCTTTGCCATCGTCTCTAACGCCCCTTGAAGTCCGGCTCGCGCTTCTCGAAAAAGGCTTTGATGCCTTCCTTCGAGTCATCGGTCAGGGTGATCAAGGTGAATTGGCTGTGGAGGTAGGCGAGCGCAGCGCTGAATTCCATGTCCTGCTGACGGTAGAAGGAGTCGCGACCCAGCCGCATCGCAACTGGCGACTTTTTCGTGAGCTTGTCGACGATGTCCTTGACTGCGTTGTCGAGCTGGTCGTGCGGCACGACACGGTTGATCACACCAAACGCCTCCATCTGCGTCGCGGTCCAGCGGTCGCCCAGCATCTCCATCTCCAGCAGGACTTTGCGGGGCAGGTTTCGCGAGAGGATCGCCTGGATCATCATCGGCCAGATTCCCACGTTGATCTCGGGTGTGCCGAAGGTGGCCGTATCGGTGGATACGAGCAGGTCGCACGAGCACGCCAGGCCCAGGCCACCCGCGAGCGCGTGCCCGTTGATTCGACCGACGATCGGCTTCCCGAGGGTCGCCATCAACGCGAAAAGTTCGACGAAAAGATCCCGGCTGCGATGACGCTCCAGGTCGGTCATCCCTGCATCGAAGCTGGAGAGGTCAGCGCCCGCGCAAAACGCCCGGTCCCCGGCGCCTGTCAGCACCACGACACGAACCTCGGGCTCGCGCTGGCACCAGCGAAAAGCCGCGACCAGATCCCTCAGCATGACCGCGGAAAGCGGGTTCCGCTGTTCGGGGCGGTTAAGGGTGATGTTGGCGACGTGGCCCTCCGCCGCGAGCAGGGCCTGCTCAAGTGCTGGAATCTCAGTCAACGGCGTAATCGTAGTTCGCTAGCCCAACAGTCCAATGGCGATCGCGATCCCGACTCCGATCAGCACCACCCCTCCGATCTCTTCGCTCCATGCCTCCACGTGAGAGCCGAGGCGGTGGCCCAGCTCGAGCCCCGCCAGTGACATGCCGACGCTGACCACGCCCATCGTGACCGCTGCGAGCACGATCGGGATGTGTAGGTTGCCGAGGGCAAACCCGACAGCGAGGTTGTCGATGCTGAGCGCCAGCGCTGTGACGAGCAACCGGCGCGTGCGCAGCGGGCTGCGCGCCTTGTCCGCTGACTCGACCCGACGCCCCTGCCAGATCGTGTAGGCGCCGGTGAGGATGAGGAGGGCGCCTCCGATGTACTTGGCGAGGTGGCCGAGATAGCCTGCGACGGCCTGCCCGAGCAGGAGGCCGATGATCGGCATCAGCGCCTCGAAGAGACCGAACGCGATGCCCACCCGGATCCTGGTCCGGGCGTCGATGCCGCTGAGGCCGATCCCGATCGCGCCGGCAAAGTTGCTCAGGCCGACGGAAACACTTACCAGGAGCAGGGGGACCAGGCCAGGCACGCCGGTAACTATATGGAGGTGCTGCTACCTACATTTGGTGGCCTACCCTCACCTCTTTCGCCTGAATTCCTTAACAAAAACACTTTGCGCGAAGGGGTAGGCGCAAGCCAGACTGTATGGAACCTGCAAACGTGTATGTAACCCAAAGTTAGGTCACTAATCGCTTAAACGCTATAATCCCCCCGATCAAGAAGCACATGAAAATGAGGCAGCGCGACTCTGCCGCGGCGTCTGTCGCGGCACCCGACGACGCCGGGATCGATCTGGACAAGCCGATTTTCACGCTCAGCGTGGCGTCCGAGATCCTGGAGACGCACCCGCGGACTCTGATGATGTACGAGCATCTGGACATGATTCGCCCGAAGCGGACGGTCACGAATCGCCGGCGCTACTCGCGGCGGGACGTACTGAAACTGCAGGCGATCCAGACGCTCACACGCAAGCATGGAGTCAATCTGGCCGGCGTCCGCTACATCCTGGCGCTGCTGAAGCGCCTTCAGAATGCTGGAGTCGAACCACCGGAGGGCCTTAGGAATCTGGATGTGACCTTACTCGACGTCTAAGTAACAACCCGCGATCGGGCTGATGAATAGCAACGGATGGAGCATATGTCGAAGAAAAGAAGGCGCTTAGAGATCAAGGTCGAACCCCTGCCTCGACCGTTTCAGGACGAGACGGCCTCGTGTCCTGTGTGCGGCCGAGACGCCGCCGCGATCGGGAGGCGACACCTCCAGATCGTGTTTCGCTGCGAAGGCTGCAAGGTCGTGTTCAAGCGGAACCGGAGCTGGCCGTACGTCTACTGATGAACGGCGCCGTCGTCTCTCAGGGTTTCGTAGGCTGGACACGTGAAGCGTAGGACCGCGCTCCTCGGAGTGGTGGCCGGCTTGGCGACCGTGGCGATTGCCGAGGTCGTGAAGCCACGCGGCGGGACCTCGCTTTTGCTCGACTGGGAGGAGGTGAGGCGCTCTGCACGGGCTCGCCTTGGGCACACGGTTTCACACGTGTCTCTTGCTGCTGCGGCGAAGAACTATCGAGCTCTGGCCGGCAAGCTCGAGAAGCCGCTGCTTGACTTCGTCGGCGGGCTGCCCGCGGGCGTAGAGCTACCCGAGTTCGAGGCGCTCGACCGCGAGGGGTGGCTCGACCTGAACCTGGGGATCATGCGGCGCGTCGTCGACCCCGTGCTGGAGAAGGGTCGCCTTCCCAATTCGCTCATGGTCGAGTTTGGCCGGACCGGTCTCGACCACTACCTGGCCTTCATGCTCGCGTTCCTCGGACGCCGGGTCCTCGGCCAGTACGACCCCCAGCTCCTTGGCGTGGAACCGATCGACGCCGCGGGCCTCTACCTCGTCGAGACCAACGTCGACGAGTGGGGCCGCAAGGCCGAGCTTCCACAGCAGGACCTGCGGCGGTGGCTCATCCTCCACGAGATGACGCACGCGTGGCAGTTCGCCGCGCATCCGTGGTTGCGGGGCCACATGGAGCAGTCGATGCGCGTGCTTCTCGAGACGGTCACGCAGAAAACGTCGCCTGCAGCCCGCATCGCGGCCTTCGCCGGCGTCCTCCCGGCGCAGTGGAGGGTGATGCGGCAGATGCAGGGCACCATGTCGCTGATCGAGGGCTACAGCAACCTGGTCATGAACGAGCTGGGCGCCAAGCTGCTCCCCGGGTTCGACGAGCTGGAAGAGGCGTATCGCCGGCGCAGCTCGAGCAAGAGCGTGCTCGACCAGCTGATCTGGAAGTTCACAGGCCTCGACCTTAAGCTCCAGCAGTACCGCCGGGGGGAGGCGTTTGCCAAGGCGGTCTACGACGCCCACGGCATCGAGGCGCTAAACCTGGCCTGGCGAAGCCCGAATCACATGCCGAAGCTAGAAGAGCTAGGCAACCCCGAGAACTGGTACAAGCGGGTCACGCGCTAGCAACGACAACCTTCCCGGTCACCAGCGTGGCAAGGTTGGCCGGGGTCCCCCCGGCCATGACTCTGTTCTCCGCACACTAAGCGTCGCGTGGGGAAACTAATCCTGAATTAATCCCATCCATATACCGGAGGGAGAGCAGCCGCGCGCGAAGCGCCCGGCGATGAGGGGAACCATTCCGGGTTCCCTCTCATTCCTCTTGCGCCGTTTCCTCGCTCATCGGCAACACCGCGATCGGGAGGTCGGAGATGTCGAAGTAGCGCACCGGCTTTGACATCCGCTTCGCGATCCCGACCTGCACCTTCACGCCGAGCGACATGTGCCCGAACACCCAGACCTCGTCGCAGCGCGCCAGAAGGTTGTTCATGGCCTCGCGAACGATCTCCTTGGAAACTGTGTGCATCAAGTAGTAGTCGAAGAGCATGAACGGGCTCACCGGCACCATCCCTGAGTCGAGCACGAACTTCTGGATGTGCGTGCGCCAGTAGAAAGCCTTGTTCGACATCGCGACATAGACCAGCCGCTTGGGGTGACGCAGCGTCTCCTCGGCCTGATCTCGGGCGGTCGGCTTGGTAGCCGGCTGGAAGATCCGCTCGAGTATGTCCTCGGCAGCCTTCCCCGAGATCGTGGCCATGGGTCGGCCTATCCTATCAGCCGTGCCAGAGCGCTCCCGCTCCGACGCCGGGCGCGCGCTGGGCGCACGGTTCAGCATTGATGGTCGCATCGCCCTTGTGACCGGCGCCAGCCGCGGCATCGGCAGCGCTATCGCCGAGGCGCTCGCCGAGCAGGGCGCGCAGGTCGTTCTCTCCAGCCGTAAGCAGGCCGACCTCGACGCCGAGGCCGAGCGCATCAACGCCAGGTTCCCGGACAGGGCTGTGGCAATCGCAGCTCACGCGGGCAAGGCTGATGACCTGCAACGGCTTGTCGATGAGGTGATGGCCCGTTTCAGCCGCATCGATATCCTCGTCAACAACGCCGCCACCAACCCTTACTTCGGACCCGTGCTTGGAGCCGAGATTGGTGCTTGGGACAAGACATTCGAGGTCAACCTCCGCGGCATGTTCCTGCTGACCAAGCTGGTATACGAGGCTTCGATGGAGAAGCAGGGCGGCGCCATCGTGAATGTCGCCAGCGTGGGTGGCCTCAGACCGGGCCTCGGCCTCGGCGTCTACAACATCACTAAGGCGGGCGTGATCATGCTCACGCGCCAGCTCGCACGCGAGCTCGGCGGCACGGTGCGGGTCAACGCTGTCGCGCCAGGCCTCGTGAAGACGCGCTTCGCCGAGGCGTTGTGGGGGAATGAGGCGATCCTGGAGAGGGTGCTCGCTTCCAATCCGATGGGCCGCATCGGGTTGCCTGACGAGATCGCCGGAGCGGTAGCCTTCCTTGTCTCCGACGCGGCGAGCTACATCAACGGCGAGGTGCTTGTGATCGATGGGGGCGGCGGCGAGCCCTAGCCCCTCCCCCTGAAGGGGGGAGGTCTGGCCCGCCCGCCCCGCGGGCGCGGCTGGGAGGGGGGTTCGAGCTGGAAGAGCCGCCGTTCTCCGAACCGTCAGACTGGCCGTCTTCCGACGGCGCCCTGCTGTGGATGAAGTCCTCCAGCTCTTTCTCGTACTGGTAGCCGTGGTGGTCGGGCTCGTAGCGCAGTACCCGGCGCTGTGAGATGTACTCCTCGAACGCCGCGCGGGTGTCTCGGGCCGCGCGGAAGCCAAGCATGCGGGCGGCCTTGGACGTCGATAGGACGCGTCCCCAGCGCAGCAGGTCGAGCAGCTGAGGCGAGAGGAACGCGACGCCTGATTTCCTGAGAGCAAATGCCGCGAGCTCGATCCCAAACGGCGGAATCAGCGGGGCATGCAGCTTGCCCGCGCCGTCAAGCAGCTTCAGCAGCGGCTCGCCGCCCGGTGCGGCGATGTTGTAGGCGCCGGCGGGGCCGCGCTTGGCCGCCAGCCGAATTGCCTCGACGCAGTCGTCGCGATGGGTCAGCTGGAGCGTCGGGTCGAAGCCGGCTACGGTTGGCACCACCTCGAGGTCGAGGTATTTGGCCAGGGGCTGGGGCTCATCAGCGTTGAGGCTGTTCCCAAAACGGAGCACGAGGATGTCGATGCCGGGGTTGCGCGAGGCGAAGTCGTTCGCGTAGGACTCGACCTCCACCATGTCCCGCACGAACTGATGCCGCGAGTTGCTGTCGAGTCTGTGGTCTTCGCGCAATGCCGTTGTTTGGTCGACACGCGATCCGTAAACGTGGCCGGAGGACTTGAGGACGAAGCGGGTTACGGGGCTGCCTTGGCCGGCACACCCGGCCAGCAGGTTGAGGGTGCCGATCACGTTCACCTCGTGCGCACGTCGTGGATCCATGTCGAACGAATCGACGCGGGTCAGCGTGTGCACGACGGTGTCGATCCCAACCGATCGGACCAGCTTGCCGATGAGCGAGTGACGGATGTCGAGCTTCAGGTAATCGGCACGGCCCAGGTCGTAGCGCGGCTCGCGGATGTCGATGCCGATCACCTCGGCGACGTCCGGGTCCTCGACGAGGCGCTGCACGGTCAGCGCGCCCCACCACCGGGCGACCCCGGTGACAAGGATCCTTCGTTTCTTACCAGGCACGGTCTTCAGTCTAAGTAACCAGCGTTGCGGGGTTGGGCGGGGTCCCCCCGGCCATGACTTTGTGTCGATTCCTCCGGCGTCGCAAGGAGAAACTCTTCGTAAATCCCAACCTTTCGGAAAGAGAGCAGCCGCCCGGCGATGAGAGGGAACCGACTGGGTTCCCTCTTATACGTTTCAGGTGCGCTTTATTACGTCCCGCTCCATGTGGGCCACCGCTCGTGAGGCTGTCTCGAACAGCGGGGACTTGGCCTGGCGGACCGCCCACTCAAGCTGACGCAGGAGGGAGTACAGGGCTTTCATCGCCTTGATCGCGTCTCCGATGTCGACGTTGGCCGGCAAGGGGATCTGGTCCAGCGGCTCGCCCGCGGACCACCGGTAAGCGAAATCGATGTAGTCGTGTGACGGCTGCCGAAGGTTGGGTTCGTCGAGGTCGCTCTCCATGTCCGCGAAGCGGAAGTAGAGAGAGCGCACGAGGCGCGCCGTCTGCGCGATCGCCGGCGTCGGGTACCGGCGGGGCCCTCGCTGCTGCCGATCCCGGCCACCACGCTCGCGATCCTCGGCGGCGAGCATGACAAGCACCGCGCACAGCTCCTCTGGCGCGAGGCCCTCCAGCCACCCCAGCCAGACCGCCTCCGCGACCAGGATGGTGTTCTCGCCGTAGATCCTCGACGCGAAGAGTCCCTTGTCGGTCGGCCTGTCGTGGGCGAGAAAGCCGGTCTCGGTGAGAATCCGGCTGAGCCGGCGGAGCTTGCGCGCGTACTCGTCCATCTGCCCGGTGAGCTCTCGTTCGCCGCCGTCGAGCTCTTTCTGCAGCGCGCGGATCTCGGTGTACTTCTGGAGGTACTCGCCAAACCGAGGCGAACGCACCAGCTTGAGCTTGTGCTGCCGCTCCAGCAGCCCTTTCGCCTCGATCTCGAGTCGCTGCACCAGGCGGCCGGCGGATCCGAGGGCACGCGTGTGCTTCCCCCGGCGGCCACGCTGCTCGGCACCCGCCTCGCGACGAAGGCGCTTGAGCTCGATCCGAATGGCGCGCCGGCGGTCCTCGAGCTTGAAGTACTGCGCAACGTCGTCGATCGAGACCTCGCGGTCATCCCACAGGGCGCGGATGTCCGTCAACCGGGCGCGAACGTTGACCAGGCGCTCCTTGGTCCGCTCTTCGGCCAGCCGCTTCTGGAACTGGCCGAATGATCGCTGCATGAGACCCTCCGCCTCCTCGGGCGTATAGATGCGAAGGAGGTTCAGCGCCATGTTGTAGCTGGGCAGGAACTTGGACTCGACGACCAGCGTCGGGCCCATGGCCACCTCATAGATGGTGCCGACCTCAACGTCCGATTCCTTGAGGATCACGCCGTGCCCGATCACGTCGATTCCGCGGCGGCCGGCGCGCCCCATCAATTGGGTGAGCTCACCGGTGGTGAGGTTGGAGAAGTTGGCGCCGTCGAACTTGGTGAATGACGAAACGACGACCCCGCGCGCCGGCATGTTGATGCCTAGCGACAGCGTCTCAGTCGCGAAGACGACCTTGATCAGCCCGCGCTGAAAGAGTTCTTCGACCATCTCCTTGTGGTAGGGGAGAAGGCCCGCATGGTGCTCGGCCAGGCCGCGGCGCAGTAGGCGCGCATCGACCATGCGGCGAAACAGGGACTCCTCGTCGTGTTCTGTGAGCCCCTGCAGGCGCTCCGCTGCGACCCGGTCGATCGCCTCCTTCTCCGCCGCAGTCGTGAGGTCGAGCTCGTGGTACGAGCAGCGCTGCAGTGCCTCGCGACAGCCGCGACGGGAGAAGATGAAGTAGATCGCTGGGAGCATGTCCCCTCGGCGGAGCTCTTCGATGACATGCAGCAGGTCGTTCGACGGCAGCCGGCTGTAACCTCCGACGCGATACGACGCCTCTTCCTCCTCGACCGCTTTGCTCCAGGTCCGCTGGTCGATGCCGCTGTCGCCCTTGAAGAGTGGCAGGAATCGATTGTTGATCGCGAGCCACAGCTTCAACTCCACGGGCCTCACGTCGTGGAAGACGGTCTCCATGCCACCGCGGTTCTCCGCCATCCACTCGGCGATCTCGCGGAAGTTGCCGATTGTCGCCGAGAGCCCGACGAGCTTGATCGTCGTCGGTGCCTGGATGACGATCTCCTCCCAGACCGAGCCGCGCGGGAAGTCATCGATGTAATGAACCTCGTCCAGGACGACGTACGAGACCGTGTCCAACCTCTGCAGGTCCTCGTAGATCAGGTTGCGCAAGATCTCGGTCGTCATCACGACCACTGGCGCGTCAGCGTTGATCGTGTTCTCACCGGTGACCAGTCCAACGGTCGGCTCACCGTATTCACGAACGAAGTCGTGGTACTTCTGATTGCTCAGCGCCTTCAGCGGTGTCGTGTAAATAACTTTCGATCCCGCGCGCAACGCGCGAAAGATCGCGTACTCGGCGACGACTGTCTTGCCGCTCGAGGTCGGGGCGCTGACCAGCACGCCTCCTTGTCCGCTGTCCAGCTTGTCGATCGACTCCCGCTGGAAACCGTCGAGCTTGAAGGGCAGTGTCGCCTCGAACTCGTCGACGAGTAACTCGGCGGTGCGCGCATACGCGGCGGGCAGGATCGGCCCATCTGGTCCCTTCAAACGCGTATCAGCTCAGTGGACACGTCCGTGATGCGCGCGCCGTCGCTGTGCGCCTCCACGTACGACAGCACCGAGGCCAGCACCTCGTCGGCGTGCCGTCCACTGGCGCTGACGGTGGCGATCGCCAGCTCGGCAAGCTGCCACCGATCGAGTTCGCCCACCTCCGCGGCCGCGACATGGTGTTCCAGGCGCAGCCTTTTGAGGAGGCCGCTCACGACCTGGCGCTTCGACTTGAGCGAACCGCTCTCAGGCAGATGGAGGACGACCCTCAGCAGCCCGACCGTCAAGGACGAGGACATTCATCGGCTAGATTAGAAGCGTGGGGGGATCAGGATCCCCCCACGTGCCCCCTTTTCACTTGTTTGGTCAACCCGAAGCGTCTTGGTGAGGGTGGCCCCGGGGGACCCGGGCCACGCCGACGGGCTAAATTTAGTGGCGTGGAGACCCGAGCATCTGAGATGCGCGAGCTCGGGCGCGAGATCGTAAAGGCCTCATATCTGAAGGGCGATTTCGTGCTTCGCTCGGGCAAGCGCTCCAATCGCTACTTCGACAAGTTCCTGTTCGAGACCGACCCGGCTCTTCTGCGCCGGCTGGGCAAGTACCTCGCAGACCTGGTGCCCAAGGAGACGCAGCGGCTCGCTGCTCCAGAGCTCGGTGCCGTACTCCTCGGCGGAGCGGTGTCGATGGAGACCGGTCATCCACTTGTTCTGGTCCGCAAGGAGCCCAAGGGATACGGGACTTCGAAGCAAATCGAAGGTCGCTTTGGACGCGGTGACCGCGTCACGGTGATCGAGGACGTCGTCACCACCGGCGGCAACTCGCTGCGCTCGGCTCAGGTGCTGCGCGACGCCGGGGTGGATGTGATCCACCTGGTCGTTGTGCTCGACCGAGGCGAAGGAGGCGAGGAGAACATCCGCAGCGCCGGCATCCCATACTCGCCCCTGTTCCGTATCACCGACCTCCTTCTTGACTGAGTCCGGGGCCGCTATTGACGCGCTGGTCATAGCCGGCGGCACCGTCCACACCCCCGAGGGTCCGCGCAAGGTCGATGTTCATGTCTCGGACGGGGTCATCACCGGTTTCGAGGAGGGCAAATCAAGTCCCGCCGGTACGCGAGTCGTCGACGCTCGCGGGATGTACGTGCTGCCGGGAGCAATCGATGTTCACGTGCACAGCCGCGATCCTGGCTTCCCAGAGAAGGAGGACTTCGGAACGCTGACCTCGGCGGCCGCGGCGGGCGGCGTCACGACAGTCATCGATATGCCGAACAGCGTGCCGGGCGTCGATGGCGGCGGCGTCCTCGAGGCCAAGGCGGCACTGGCGCGAAGCAAGGCGCGCGTCGATTTCGGACTCTGGGGGCTGATCCGCTCCAGCTCGACCGCCGAGCAGCTCGAGGGGCTGGCGCATTCGGGAGCGATCGGATTCAAGGCTTACCTCGGCTACGGATTCAGCCTGAGTCGCAAGCAGATTCTGCAGACCCTGGATTCCGACGACCCAGACCTGGAGGCGCCGCCTGACTACGGAACGCTCCTGCGGCTCGCGCCGGTGGTCGCGGGTCTCGGCCTGCCGCTGGTCATCCATGCAGAGGACCCGGGCATCCTGGCCGCGTTCAGGCGGCCGCTTGACACGTACGCCGACGTGCTGGCTTCCCGCCCTCCGGAAGCCGAAGCTGTCGCGATCTCGGCGGCCGCTGCGATCACGGATTCCTTCGGTGCTCGCTTGCATGTCGCCCACCTGTCGAGCGCCCTCGGCCTGATGGCGGCGGAGGCGGCGCTCAAAGATGGGTCGAGGATGAGCCTCGAAACGTGCCCTCAATACCTCTGGCTGTGCGACCAGGATTTCGCGAGGCTCGGGACTGAGATGAAGGTGTTTCCGCCCATCCGCACCTCGTTCGATAGGGACGCCCTGGTCGACGCAGTCGACCGAGGAGTGATCGGCATCGTCGCGACCGACCACGCTCCACACACGAATCGCGAGAAGGCGAGACCGCTCGACCAGGCGGCCGCAGGCAGCCCGGGAGTGCAGACCCTTTACCTCAGCTGCCTGGAGCTGGCCAAGCGATTGGGAGATGTCTGGAAGGCGCCGAAGTGGGTCTGCGAAGGGCCGGCGGCGCTGGTGGGCCTCCACGAGAACAAGGGATGGATCTCTCCCGGCTTTGACGCCGACCTCGTCATTGTGGATCCGAAGCGCGGCACCGTTTTCAAGCCGGCGATGATGCGATCGCGGCAGAGGCACGGGGCGCTCGAGGGCCTTGAGTCGAGCTTCTCGATCGTCGAGGTGTACGTGCGCGGTAGGCTGGTCGTGCGAGAAGGCCGCAAGGTCGGTGCTGCGATTGGCCGCATGGTTGTGCCGCGTTAACAGAACCGCGTTCGACTAGGCTCTGGCTCCGACCCCTCGGAAGATCGGGTTCTGGGCCAGCTCTCGCTCGAGGCTGGTAGCCGGCCCGTGCCCGGGATAAAGCGCGGTGGTCAGCGGCAGCCGGAGCAGCTTGGTGCCGATGCTCATCATCTGCCTGCGCAAGTCGGTCTCCGGCGTCTGCTTGCCGATGCCGCCCGCGAGGATCGTGTCGCCGACGAAGGCGTGATTGGCGACCACGAAGCAAACGCTTCCGGGTGTATGGCCCGGAGTGTGGAGGACGGAGAGCTTGAACTCCCCGAACTCGAGCTCGTCTCCGTCCAACAGGTACCTGTCCGCCGAGCGCAGGAACTGTTTCGCATCGAGGGAGTGAAGCGCGGTCTGGGCGCCGATCAGCTCCTTGAGCTCATCCTTGCCGGCAACGTGGCCTGGGTGGCAGTGGGTGGCGACGATGAACCGCACCTTCAGACCCTTGACCTGGTCGGCAACCTTGTCGGCCGGCAGGCCGGGGTCGATGACTATCGCCTCCTTGGTCGATGAGCAGGCGACGACGTAGCCGTTGACCTCGCGGTCGAGCTTGACCTTGATGATCCCGAGCTTCATACCCCAAGAAATCTACCGGAGTTGGAGAGAAGGGCCAGTATTGACCGGATGCAGCGCACAGCAGTCATCGTGTTCGGAGGTGCCCTTCTTCTGGTGTGCTTGTTTTGGACCTACGGATACATCCGGCGGCGCTCGCGCAAGAACTAGCGCGGCAGGGTTGACCGGGGTCCGTCGTTACTGACCGGCCGTCTCCCCCTGGACCTTGATGCGCAGCGCGTCCAGCGAGTCGAACTTGTCGAGAGCTGGCTTCGCGCGGGCTCGGTCCGGATACTTGGCCGTCTGGATCGCCTCCAGCAGCAGCTCGATCTCGTCCGGCGTGAAGTGGAGGGTCCTGTAGACGATCTCCTTCACCTGCGCCGGTCGATCGACGGCTTCTCGAATCACCTCGTCCGTATCGGTGACGACCTGAGGGCGTGTCGGGCGGAACAGCTCTTCGGAGCCCGCGAGTGATACGCGCTTGAAGGTGGGCATTACATGTGATTCTCCATCACTTTCGCCGCGAGCGCACGGTACGACTTCGCGCCGTCCGAGTCTTTCGCGTACTGAAGGATCGACTGACCTGCGAGGGGGGTCTCAGCAAAGCGGATCGAATCCGTGACCCCGAAGTCGTAAACCTTGTCTCCGTATTTCTCCCTCACAGCCGCGAGCACCTCCTGCGAATGGAGGGCGCGATGTTTGTAAAGAGTCGGCAGGATGCCGGTGAGCTCCAACCTCGGGTTCAACCTGCGCTTCACACGCTCCATCGTGATCAGCAGCTCCTGCATTCCTTTGAGTGCGAGGAATTCCGCCTGGAGTGGAACCAGGACCTCGTCGGCTGCGACGAGAGCGTTGATGACGATGAGGTCGAGCGACGGCGGGCAGTCGATGATGATGAAGTCGTAGCGCTTCTGGGCGGCTTCGAGCTTGTCCCGCAGGATGCTTTCGCGGCCGATCTCGTTGATCAGCTGATTCTCGGCGCCCGCGAGCTCGACATCCGCCGGGATGTAATGGACGCCCATCTGGGCTGCCTCCTGGACGACATCGGTCACGGTGGTTTCGGGGTTGACCAGAAGGTCGTAGATGGTCTTCTGGATGTCGCTCGGCGGCTTCATGTAAAGGGTGAGGTGGCCCTGCGCGTCCAGGTCGATGAGCAGCACCCGCTGACCCAACTCCGCCAGCGCGGCGCCAAGGTTTACGGCGGTGGTGGTCTTGCCCACACCCCCCTTTTGCATCGCGACTGCGATCGTTCGGGCCAAGAGTGCTCCGAGTCTAACCCAAGGACGCCACTATCGCCCGTGAACGGGGCTTGCCAATGGATGTGCTTCTACAATTGGCCGCGGTGCACCGACTCCCCCGGATCCCGACAGTGTTCGGCAGAGCCTGGGCGCCAGGGGAAGCCTGACGCCGTGATCATCGATATCGTCGTCATCCTCGTCTTGGTGCTCGCGCTGTTCCTCGGCTTTCAGCGTGGCGTGATTCAGCCGCTGATGGCGGAAATCTTCTTCTTCGGCACCTTGCTGGTGATCTTTCGCTTCCACGACCAGTACACGAGCGAGATGCAGAAGATCGCCCACATCAACGCGGTATTCAGCGTTTTCGTAGCGATCATTCTGGCCATCATCATGGGCGCCGTCGGTGGCGCGATCGGCGGCGCCTTTCATCGCCTCGAGTCGATCCGCGGCATCGATGGGCTGCTTGGCATCTTCGTCCACGTCGCCGTGACGTTTGTCATCGTCTACCTCGCCGTCTCAGCGCTGGTCACCCTCGACAACGCATTCGAACCAACCCTGAGGAACGCCACGCTCACGCTGGCGCAGGTCAACCAACTCGAGTCATGGATCCTTTCGAACCCGATCACCTCGGCCATGGTGTCCAAGGAAGACCTGACAGCGCTCAGGAACGGCGCCAACGGCACCTCCGGCGCACACATCGATTCGGTCCAGGGCATACATCAGCTTCAGCAGATCTACACTGGTTTCCTCCAGCCTCAGCTGCATGGCTCGAGGAGCGTGCCGTTCATCCTCAGCGTCGGCAGCCACCTGCCTTTCATCGGCCATGTCGGTCCGCATGACCTGAAGCCGATGCCATCGCCCCTCCCGTCGCCGACTCCCACGCCCAAGCACACCCCGACGCCGTCGAAGAAGCCGTAGCCGTGCTCGACCTTGCGCTGACCTCAGACCAGGAGCAGCTCGTGGCCACGGTCCGGGACTTCTGCGCGCGTGAGTTCGCGCCCACCATCGGCGCCAACGACCGCGCCGGCCACCACGATCCCGAGATCTTTGCGAAGCTCGCCTCGATCGGCCTGCCTGGGGTGTGCTTCCCGCAGCGCTACGGCGGCCACGGTCTCGACTACCTGTCCCTGGGCCTCGTCTGCGAGGAGCTCGAGTACGTGGACACCGTCTTCCGCACCGTGCTTTCGGTTCACGTCGGTCTCGTAGGCATGGGCCTCTATACGTGGGCCACCGAAGAGCAGAAGCAGCGATGGCTCGTACCGATGGCACGGGGAGAGAAGCTCGCCTGCTACGGCCTGACCGAGCCGAACGCAGGCTCGGACGTCGCGTCGATGCAGGCGTCCGCGCTGCGCAAAGGCGACACCTACGTCCTGAATGGACAGAAGGTGTGGGTCTCGGATGCAGACACAGCCGATTACCTCCTTGTCTTCGCGAAGACGGATACGAAGGCAGGGCACCGTGGAGTCTCGGCCTTCATGCTCGATCGCGCTGCGTGCGGCAAGTCATTGCGCACGGAGCCGATTGAGGACAGGTTGGGCATTCGCGCAGGTGACGTCGGATCGATCTTCCTGACAGACGTCGAAGTGCCCGAGGCGGATCGGATCGGAGACGAGGGCGATGGCTTCAAGATCGCGATGAGCTGCCTCGACAACGGCCGCTTCACGGTGGCCGCGGGCGCAACCGGCACTGTGCGGGCAAGCCTCGATGCCTCCGTGAAGTACGCCCGCGAACGCAAGACCTTCGGCCAGGAGATTGGCCGCTACCAGCTCATCCAGCAGATGATCGCCCGCATGTCGCGCGACTACGAGATCTGCCGCCTTCTCTACTTCAAGGTCGCGTGGATGAAGAACAAGGGCGTGAGGCACACGCGCAACGTCTCGATTGCAAAGCAGTACGCGACCGACGCCGCCTTCAACGCAGCCCACGACGCCATCGAGGTGCACGGCGCGTACGGCATCTCGGCCGAGTACCCCGTGGAGCGTTTCATGCGCAACGCCCGATCGCCCATCATCTACGAGGGGACGCGCGAGATCCACACGATCCTTCAGGGCGAGTACGCGCTTGGTTACCGCGAGGACCGGCCGGTCAAGAAGTCACTCCCTCCGTACCAGCCCGATTGATCCACACGGCCGCTGGAGGGCCGGTGACGCCAGCAGTCAAATCGGCCCGCAACCTGAACCACCTCGACTTCGCCGTTCTGTCTCTCTACTGGGTGGCGATCGGCTACCTGTGGACCAGCCTTGGCGGCCTGATCCTGCCCGACCTCGTCCTCCAGCTGGTCGGCAAGGAGCACGAGGGTCTCGCGCTGGGCGTACTCGAGGGGGTGGGGTCGCTGATGGCGGTGGTCTGGCAGCCGGTGGCGGGGGCGTTGTCCGATCGCACACGGACCCGGTTCGGCCGGCGCCATCCATTCATCGTCGGCGGCACCATCGGGGACGTCCTCTTCCTTGTCGGACTGGCGCTCTCCGGCAGCTTCGGGCTTGTGCTGATCTTCTATTTCCTGCTCCAGACTGCCTCGAACACGGCTCAGGGCCCCTACCAGGGCCTCATGCCAGACGTCGTACCGGTCGCTCAGCGTGGCACCGCGTCGGGGTATTTCGGCGTCGCGAACGTGGTTGGACTGCTCGCCGGCACCGTCGGTGCCGGCCTGATCCTGTCTCACGCCGGACGTATGGCGGCGATCCTCAGCATCTGCGGCCTCCTCGTGCTGACGATGCTGCCCACGGTCCTGCTGATCCCAGATCGTGCCGAGCCGACGGCGGGCCAGTTCAAAAGCGTGCGGCAGGCGATCGTCACGACATTCGCGCGCCCACTGCGCTACCCAAAGTTCCTATGGCTTATGGGCTCCCGGCTTCTTATCCTGATGGGCCTTGTCGGAGTGCAGAGTTTCGTGTTCTTCTACTTCAGCAACGTCTTCTTCCACAACGATCGCAATGACACCATCACCGCGAGCTACACGCTCCAGGGACTTGTGATCGTGGCCGCTTTCCTCATCTCCTGGCCGGCGGCTCGCGCTTCAGACCGGTTCGGCCGCCGACCGTTCATCCTGGTCGGGGGCCTGCTGGGTGCTGCCGGCGTGCTGATGCTCGTGTTCAGTCACTTTCAGCTGCTGCCTTCGCAGCTCGTGGAGCCACTCGCGCGAATATTGAAGGTACCGCCGCTGGCGGCGCAAGCCACCCTGGTCGGAGTCCTCATCGGCATCGGCTACGGTCTCTTTTTCTCGGTCGATTGGGCCTTCATCCAGGACGTGATACCAGCCAACGAGGCGGGCCTTTTCATGGGCTTCAGCAACATCGCCACCGCCGGTTCCGGGATCATCGCCCGTTTCATCGGCGGGTTCCTGCTCGACCCCTTCAACCATGGGCCCAAGGTGCTCGGTTTGCCGGGAGGGTTTCCCGTCATCTTCTCCGTCTTCAGTGCTTCGCTCCTGGTCGGTGCGTTGCTCATTTTGAAAGTGCCGGAGGTTCGAAAACGATGAACATCGACGGCCTGATGCCCTGGGGCGGGCTGGCGGGAGCAACCTTCGAGGCGGCCGACATGGTCGTGGCCGGCCTCCCGTACGACGGCTCAGCCGTCTATCGCAAGGGTGCGGCCCTCGCACCACAACGCATCCGCGCCCTTTCCGCGGCCATGCCGCCGGTCACCGAAGACGGCCAGGTGCTCCAGGGAATGCGCGTCCACGATATGGGCGATTTCGACCTGGGTCCCTCCATCGGGGATAGCTGGGCGAGCGTCGCCGAGCGGCTCTCGACGGTCCCGCTCACGTCGCTGCTGACAGTGCTCGGCGGCGACCACTGCACGGCCATCGCCACGATAGCGGCCCAGGCGCGCCGCCACCCGGACATGCAGCTCCTGTGGGTGGACGCACATCCCGACCTATGCGATTTCTCACGCGGCGGCCGCTGGACCTGCGGCTGTGCCATGCGCCGAGCCCTCGAGGTGTCGGCGATCGATCCCGCTCGAGTGGTGATTGCAGGCGCGCGCGATTACGACCCCGAGGAAGTGGAGTTCATTCGCGCGACAGGGATTCTGCTGGTGTCGGCGCGCGACCTGGCCGCCAATCCAGCGGGCTCTGCGCAGGCGATCGCCGACCGGCTGGCTGGAAAGAAGGTGCACGTTTCGTTCGACATCGACGCCCTTGATCCCGCCTTCGCACCCGGAACGGAGATCCCTTCTGCAGGGGGTATGTCCACGCGGCAGGCGCTCGACCTACTCGGGACGGTGCTGGGACGCACGAGCCCGGTGGGCTTCGACGTGGTCGAGGTGGCGCCGCCATTCGACAACGGGGACATAACAACCTTCGCCGCTCTTAAACTCATCTTCGAGTTCTGGGGAATGTCCTGGAATGGAAGGCGCTGACGTAGTCATCGCGGGCGGCGGGATCATGGGCTGCGCGCTCGCCTACCAGCTCGCCAAGCGCAAGGTCGACGTCGTACTCCTCGAGCGAGAGACGCTGGGCTCTCAGTCGACGGGCAAGTGCGCGGGCGGCGTGCGCCAGCAGTTCTCGATCGAGGCCAACGTCCGGTTGCAGCGCATGTCAGTGAGGATGTTCGAGTCGTTCGAGAACGAAACGGGTCATCCAGCGGACTTCCGCCAGATCGGTTACCTCTTCGTCTTCACGCAGCCTCAACAGGTTGAGGACTTCCGCCACAACATGGACATGTGGCATCGGGTCGGCCTCACCGAGGCACGCTGGGTGGATCCGGCCGAGGCGGCGAAGATGGTCCCGGTGCTCAACGTCGACGACGTGCTCGGCTGCACGTTCTGCCCCACCGACGGGATCGCCAGCCCGGCCGACGTCACATCGGGCTACGCCGCCGCGGCCCGCCGTCTGGGTGCGAGCTTGAGAGAGGGGGTCGAGGTCACCGGCATCGACGTCGCCTCCGGCCGCGTGCAGGGCGTGCGCACCTCAAAGGGCGACATTTCGACGCGAATGATGGTCAACTGCGCGGGGCCCTGGGCGGCGTCGATCGGCCGCATGGCGGGGCTCGAGATCCCTGTCCTCCCTTACCGCCGGCACATCGCTGTCACAGGCCCGTTCCCCGCGGTTCCGAGGACGACGCCAATGACAGTCGATTTCCGGAGCTCGCTCTACTTTCACCCTGAGGGGGACGGCGTCCTCATCGGCATGAGCGACCGCACCGAGCCGCCCAGCTTTACGACCGATGTCAACTGGGAATTCCTGGAGAAGATGTTCGAGCAGGCGGCGCTGCGGGCGCCGGCCCTGGCGAGCGCAGGCGTGAAGACTGCATGGGCCGGTCTGTACGAGTCGACTCCCGACCATCAGGCGATCCTGGGCCCGGTCGCGGAGCTCGAGGGTTTCTGGTGCGCGGCGGGCTTCAGCGGGCACGGATTCATGCAGGGACCCGCGGCGGCCCTGCTGTTGACCCAGCTTCTGCTCGACCACAAATCCGAGATCGACATCTCGCCGTTCGCCTTCGAACGGTTCGCCCGCGGCGCCCTCGTCACGGAGCGCAACGTGATATGAGGATATGAGAGGGAACCCGGACCGGGCTAGTGCCGGGCTAGAAGAACCAGGGCGATAAAGCCCAGGCCGCCGAGCATCAGCACGCCCGAGCAGCCAGCCTGCACCACCGTGTAGACGATCCCACCTGTGGAGCCATAAGTAACCGCGATCTCGGCCCTTCGCCGCCGCGTTCGGATGGCGGCCGCGATGCCTCCCGCGCCGAGCAAGACGGCAAGAGTCCCGAGACCGAGGCCTGCAAGTTCCTGTCCTCCCATCAGGGGCGGTCATCCAAGGGCCCAGTATGGCCTCGGTTACGATTCTGACCCGTGGCGAGGATTCTCCTGTTGGGCTCGACCGGCTTCTTCGGCCGTGGCGTGGCGCACAAGCTGATCGATGCCGGCCATCAGCTGAGAGTGCTCGTGCGCGATCCGATGAAGGCCGCCGCCTTCAAGGTCCGCGGGGCCCAGGTGGTCGTCGGCGACGCCCTCAACCCGGCGGATGTCACCCAGGCCGCCCAGGGTGTCGAGCACCTCATCAGCCTCGTCGCCGTGCGCCGCAACCGTCCCCAGTCCTTCCTGGAGGTCAATGTCGACGGTCCTCGAATCATGGCCACGGCCGCCAAGGCGGCGGGCGTGACGTCAGTGGTCCTGGTCAGCGCGATCGGGGCCCGGCTCGACGCCCACTACAAGTACCTCACGTCGCGCTGGATGGGCGAGCAGGAGCTGGCCAAGACTGGCGTCGCCGGCACCATTCTGCGTTTCTCGGCAGTCCTCGCAGAAGAGGGAGGCATCCTCGTGGACTTCGAACGCATGGCCAACTTCGGGCCGTTCCTCATCATCCCCGGCAGCGGTCAGGCCAGGTTCCAGCCTATCCTGCGTGAGGACGCCGCCCGCTGCGTGGTCGAAGCGATCGCGAAACCGGAGTTGAACGCCAAGATCCTGGATCTTGGCGGTCCGGAGGTGGTGACTTTCGAAAACATGCTGGACTGGTTCATCCAGGCCCGGGGGATCAAGAAGCCCAAGCTCAAGCTTCCGCCAGTGCTTCTCATCCCGGGCGCGGTGGCCATGGAGGCGATGCTCGCCAACCCGATCGCGACCGCCGACGAGATCAACACGATTCAGCTCGACAACATCGCCGACGGCATCGACTCCGTCAGCGTGCATTTCGGCTGGCGCCCGACCCGGCCGAGCTCATGGGCTCCGGAGAACTGGAAGAAGACCCGCACTCACTGAGTGTCCGCGCGTTTTTCGGGCTGCCGGTGCCCGAGCCGCAACGCGAAGAACTGGGACGCTTCATCGCTGAATGCGCGCAGGTTGCGCCCGACTTCCGCTGGACGGCGACCGAAAATCTTCACCTCACCATCCGCTTTCTCGGCAACGTCAGGCGCGCGGTCGCCGACGAGATCGCGGACACGCTGGCCAGCACGCCGACGGCCGGCTTCGAGCTCGTTCCAGGCGGCATTGGCACATTCGGGCGCGGGCGCATCGTGCGCGTGGTGTGGCTTGGGCTTCGCGCTGGAGCTGATGCCGCGGGCGCCCTGGCTGCGCAGGTGGAGGCGGAATCCTTGCGCGCGGGCCTGGTCGTTGCAATCAATGAGTCCCATCCTGGTCGCCGCGCCAGCGCGCAGGAGAGGCCGTTCAAGGGGCACGTGACGCTCGCCCGAGCAAGAACCCGGTACGGCTCCAGGCTGCCGGACCTGCCGGCGCCGCCTCAGCTGGATTCCTGGCGCGCGGATGCGCTGATCCTCTACTCGAGCCGCCTGACCAGGGCAGGAGCGATCTACGAAGCGATCAGAACCTTGCCGCTACAGTAATCCGGCTTCGGCACATTCAAGGTCCTGCTCCGGGCGACCGCCGCTGACCCCGATTGCGCCAACGGCGTTCCCGTCTTCCTGTATGAGAACGGAGCCCAGTCCGGGGATGAGCGGTACGCGTACAAGGCGGTCCGCCGCGCTGAAGAAGCCCGGCCTGTCCTGAGCCATCTGCGCAAGAGCGCCACCGTCGCGCATGAACATCGCGCATCCCACGGCCTTCGCCTCGGCCAGCTGAGGCGACAGGGGCATGGCGCCGTCCATGCGGGCCAGCGCGATGAGGTGTGCGCCTTCGTCGACGATGGCGACGGTCACCTTGATGCCGAGTTGCGCGGCTTTGGCATGCGCCTTGTCGATGACCTTGTTGGCGTCGATGAGGCTCAAGGGCATGGCTTAGGCTCTATGTTCGCATGGACCTTAAGGGACGAGTCGCGATCGTCACGGGTGGCGGAACCGGCATCGGACACGCTGTATGCGTGCGGCTGGCGCAGGCTGGAGCCAAAGCCGTGGTGGTCAACTACTCGCGGTCCGAGGACGACGCCAAGGCGACTGTGCGTGAGCTCGGGTCTCTTGGCTCAGAGGCTTCGGTCCACCAGGCCGATGTATCCGACGAGCCGTCGGTCCGAGCGATGATCGCCGCCACGACCGATCGCTACGGTCGGCTGGATGTGCTCGTCAACAACGCGGGTACCACGCATTTCATCGCTCATCCGGACCTGGACGCGCTGACTGAGGACGTATGGAACGACATCCTCGGCGTGAACCTCAAAGGCACCTTCTACTGCTGCCGCGCGGCAGCGCCGGAGCTGCGGAAGTCGAAGGGCGCGATCGTCAATGTCGCCTCGATTGCCGGTCACCGGGCGACAGGGTCGTCCATCGTCTACGCCATCTCCAAGGCGGGTGTGCTGCAGTTGACGCGCGCCCTCGCGATCGCGCTGGCTCCCGAGGTGCGCGTCAACTCGGTCTCGCCCGGCCTCGTGTCGACGCGATGGTTCCGCCAGCGCTTCGGAGATGAAGCAGCCGAGCTGCAGGAGAAGTCGTTTGCCGCGACCACGCCGCTGGGCGCGATCGCCAACCCGGACCATGTCGCGCAGGCGGTGACGGCCTTGATCGAAAACGACATGCTCACCGGCCAGGACATGGTGGTCGACGGCGGCAAGAACATCGGCTACTGAAGCGCTTCGCGCGCGGCTCTCTCGTTCCGGTATGCCGATGGGGCTAGTTGAGGATCGGTTGCTCCCAGCGACGCTTTGGAGAGAAAATGATCTGCCGCGCCCATTGTCAAAGGCTACGCATGGTTGGTTGGCGGCGAACTGACTTTCGGGATTGCGCTTCAACGCGAGCCACCGTAGTGTTGATGACGGCCCCGATAGAAACGTTCGAGGGAGCAGGAACAGGCCGCAAGGCAGGTACCAGTTCCCAAGAGGCGATCCGTCGGGGTCATTTCTTTTGTCGCAAGCTGAGCACTGCGCCACTCGTTAGGCTGAAGCGAAGTGTCCGTCGCTCAGCGTGCCGCCAAACGAACCGAGCCGACGCCTCCCACGGCGGTCGAGGTGTCAATCGTGATGCCTTGCCTCAACGAGGCGGAAACCCTCGCCAGGTGCATCGGTCACGCGCAGAGCGCGGTCGAGAAGGGCGGCTTCTCGGCGGAGATCATCGTCGCCGACAACGGCAGCACCGACGGCTCGCAGCGGATCGCCAGGGAGCTCGGCGTCGGGGTCGTCGACGTCTCGAGAAAGGGCTACGGCAGCGCCCTGATCGGGGGAATCGACGCCGCGCAAGGGCGCTTCGTGGTGATGGGCGACGCCGACGACAGCTACGACTTCGAGGCCATCGGGCCGCTGATCGACAAGCTGCGCGAGGGCTACGACCTGGTGGTTGGGAATCGCTTCCTTGGCGGCATCCAGCCCGGCGCCATGCCGTGGTCGCACCGATGGGTGGGGAACCCCGCATTGACGCTCATCAGCCGCCTGTTCTTCCACGCGCCGGTAGGCGACACCCACTGCGGCCTGCGCGCCTTCAGGAAGGACGCCTACGAAAAGATGCGGCTGCGCTCCACCGGCATGGAGTTCGCCAGCGAGATGGTGATCAAAGCGGCGCTGAAGGGCATGCGCATCACGGAGGTGGCGGTCGTCCTACGTCCCGACGGCCGATCGCGACCACCTCACCTTCGCACGTGGCGCGATGGCTGGCGCCACCTGCGATTCATGCTCCTGTTCAGCCCGCGCTGGCTCTTCCTTTATCCAGGCCTCGCGCTGTTCGCTGTGGGCGCGGTCCTCTCCGCACTGCTCGTCGCCGGCCCCCTGTACATAGCCGGCGTGCGGCTCGACATCCATACGCTGCTCGTGGCCGGGTTCCTGTCCCTGGTGGGCTACCAGCTCGTGCTGTTCGCCGTCTTCACGAAGATCTTCGCCATCCGCATGGGTTTCCATCCTCCACACCCTGTCTTGCAAGGCCTGTTCCGCTACGTCACGCTGGAAGTGGGCCTGCTCGCCGGCGCGCTCATGGTGCTGGCGGGGATCGTCGGGCTCGTGCTGGCGGTGGTCAGCTGGCAGGCGGTCGGCTTCGGCAGCCTCAACCCCTCACTAACGATGCGTGAGGTGATCCCAGCCGTCGTCTTGCTCGCGATCGGGACTCAGACCGTCTTCGCCAGCTTCTTCATCAGCATCCTATCGATTGACATAGACGTATGAGAGGAAACCAGTCGGTTTCCTCTCATCGAGCGTGCGGCTGCGCCGCAGGCTCTGCTCTCCTTCCCGGGATGGGATTCATTACGAATTAGTCTCTCTACGCCGCGTGTCGGCGTGAGGGGAACAAGGTCATGGTCGGGGGGACCCCGACCAACCCTGCGACACTAGCTCTATTAGTAAATTGGCGACTCTGCAGTCACCGCTTCCAGCCACTTCCTGCACGACACCAGGAACCGGGCCGCCATCAGGCCGTCGAGCACCCGATGGTCGAATGAGAAGCAGAGGTACATCATCGGTTTGATCCCGATCATCCCGTCCACAGCCACTGGCCTTTCGACAATCGCTTCCATGGTCAGGATCCCGGCCTGCCCCGGGTTGATCACCGAGTAGCTGAACAGCGTCCCGAACGTACCCGAGTTATTGACGGTGAATGTGCCGCCTGCGAGGTCGTCCGCCTTCAACTGCTTGCTGCGGGCGCGCGTGGCGACGTCGTTGACTTCACGCGCCAGCCCGGCGATCGACAATCCGTCGGCGCGGCGCACGACAGGGACCACCAGGGTGTCCTCCAGGCCGACCGAGACGCCGAGGTTGATATCCCTGTGCACGATGAGCTCGGTCTCGTTGAAGGTCGAGTTCACCTCGGGATGCTCGCGAAGCGCTGACACCGTCGCGGCCATGACGTAAGGGAGGTAGGTGAGCGAAAAGCCCTCCTGCTTTTGGAAGGCGGCCTTGTTCGCCGCGCGGTTGGCAACCACGCTCGACATGTCCACCTCTTGCGTCTGCCAGGCGTGCGGGATCGTGGTCTTGGAGCGGGTCATGTTCTCGGCGATGAGGCGCCGCACGCGAGTCAGCTGCACCACATGGTCTCCATCGCTGGGCACTGCTGGCGCGGCGGGCGCACCGGGAGCGGCGCCTGGCGCGGCGGGCGTGGTCTTCGGCGCGACGGCGAAGTCCTGCACGTCCTTCTTGGTGACTCTGCCGCCGATTCCCGTCCCGGTGACCCTGGAAAGGTC
The DNA here is from genome assembly GCA_030946685.1 of Candidatus Dormiibacterota bacterium. Taxonomy (GTDB): domain Bacteria; phylum Chloroflexota; class Dormibacteria; order Dormibacterales; family Dormibacteraceae; genus Palsa-872. The sequence goes on from JALYYG010000167.1 coordinate 25,152, forward strand.
GACCTTCAGCTCGGAGGCGACCATCTGCACGGCGGGGGAGTAGCGATGCTCGCCGGTTTCGAGCGGTGGTGCTGACGCCGCAGCCGGCTCGGGCGCGACCGAAGGAGTTTCGGCATTGGCGGGACCGGACTCGGTCGTTCCGGTCTCCGCGCCCCCTCCCCCGCGAGGATCGCTGCGCGAGCCTGGGGAGACCTCCCGCGCCTCTGGCGCGGGGGCCCCAGAGGAAGGGGAGGTCCGCGGCGTCGGTGCCTCTTTCGCGGCTGCAGTGGGTGCCTCCGGTGTCGCTTCAGCGGGAGGTGCCTTCCTGGAATCGGTCTGGCCGGGCTCAGTGGCCCCTCCGGCGCTTCGCGCCACCTCCCCAGCAGGTGGGGAGGACCCCGCTGGCGCTGTTTCGGCCTTCGAGACAGCCTCGCCATCGCCCCCGACCTCCACGACCGCGATCTCTGCGCCGGCCTGGACGGTCTGGCCTTCCTTGGCCAGGATCTCCCGCAGGATTCCGGTGACTGGCGCCGGCACCTCGGCGCTCACCTTGTCGGTATCGACCTCGAGCATCGGCTCGAACTCCACGACCTTGTCGCCAGGCTTGACGAGCCACTTGGAGATCGTCCCCTCGTGGACCGACTCTCCAAGCTGCGGCATGACGACGCGCTTGGTGGCCACTAGAAAGCAGCCAGCTCGCGCAAAGCGTTGGTGATCTTTTCCGGGTTCGGCATGAAGAAGTCCTCCATCGCCGGTGCGTATGGCATCGAGGGCACGTCAAGCCCGCCCAATCGCTTCACCGGCGCGTCGAGCCATCGCCACGCCTCATCCGCGATGAGCGCCGCGATCTCGGACCCGATCGACACGCTGAAGTTGTCCTCGTAGAGCACCAGGCTCTTGCCTGTCTTGCGAGCCGAGGCGAGGATCGCCTCTTTGTCGATCGGGTAGACGGTGCGCAGGTCGACGATCTCCACGTTGACACCGTCCGCCTCGAGTGTCTTTGCCGCCTCGAGCGCGTAATGGACCATCAGCCCGTAGCAAAACACCGAGATGTCGGTCCCCTCGCGCACCGTGCGAGCGACCTGGAGCGGGATGAGGTACTCGCCCTTGGGCACCGGCTCCTTGAACATGCGGTACAGCCGCTTGTGCTCGAAGAACAGGACCGGGTCTGGGTCGCGGATCGCCGCCAGCAACAGCCCCTTGGCCTCGTACGGGCTCGAAGGGATGACGATCTTCAACCCCGGCGTCGCAAAGCGCGCCTCGATGGACTGCGAATGATAAAGGGCGCCGTGCGCGTGGCCGCCCATGGGCGCGCGGACGACCATCGGCACGGCCCAATCGCCGTCGCTGCGGTACCTGAACTTGGCGATCTCGTTCGTGACCTGGTTGAACGCCATATGCGCGAAGTCGGTGAACTGCATTTCCGCGACCGGTCGCTTTCCGGCGATGGCTAGGCCGAGGGCGACGCCTGCGATTGACGACTCCGCAAGCGGCGTGTCGATGACGCGCGCCTCCCCGAACCGTTTGTGGAGCCCGTCCGTGACCAGGAACACACCGCCTTTCTTCCCGACGTCCTCTCCAAGGACCATCACGCGCTCGTCGCGCTCCATCTCCTCGGTCAGGCACGAACGCAGGGCCGACACCATGTTCATCTCTTCCGTCTCGCCGCCGGCTGCCGGCTCGATGGCCTTTGGCACGTCGAGCCCGTACACGTTCGTCAGTGCATTCTCGGCCGGCGCGTCCGGGGATTCCATGCCCTCGCTCGTGGCCTTGGCGACCTCCTCCTTGACGCGCTCCTCGTACTCGCTGATCTCTTTGGCGCTCAGCACGCCCTCTTCCTGCAGGCGCCTCTTGAACTGCCCGAGGCAGTCCTTCTGTGCGAGGACCTCGATCTCCTCCTGGGTCCGGTACCTGCGCTGATCGTCCTCGGACGAGTGCGCGCCCAACCTGTCGACAAGGCATTCGATCAACGTCGGCCCCTCACCTGCTCGCGCGCGAGCGATCGCCTCCTTGGCGACGACGTAGCAGGTCACGGGATCGCGACCATCCAGCGTCACGCCGGGGAATCCATAGCCCGCGGCGCGCTGGGCGGCGTACTCGATGGCGTACTCCTTCCGGAACGGGGTCGAGATGGCAAAGCCGTTGTTCTCGCAGACGAAGATCTCAGGCACCTTATAGATGGCCGCGAAGTTGAAGGCCTCGTGCGTATCGCCCTCGGACCCGGCGCCTTCGCCATAGCACGTCATCAGGACCTTGTCGGTGCCGTCCATCTTCAACGTGTATGCGACGCCCGCGCCTCGCACCAGCTGCGTCGCCACAGGTGAGCCGCCCGACGTGATGTTCAGCCGCGTGTCCGAGAAGTGGCCAGGCGTCTGCTTGCCGCCGGATGCGGGGTCCGCGGGCTTGGCCAGCACGGCCAGCATCAGGTCAAGCGGCGTCACGCCCATGCGCATGCACAGCACGACATCGCGGTAGTAAGGCGAGACCCAGTCGTATTTCGGCTTCAGCGGCCAGCTGACACCTATCTGTGCCGCCTCGTGGCCGGCGCAGGAGATGATGAACGGCGCCCGCCCCTGCCGGTTGAGCACCTGAAAGCGGTAGTCGACCTGACGCCCGAGCAGCATGTAGTTGAACCACGTCTTGAGCGTCTTCTCGTTCAGGTCGGTGTCACGCCACGCAATAGGTTCCTGGAAGCGCCACTCGGGGCTGAAGGTCGGGCCTTTGGTTTTGACAGTGGTCGCCATTCAGAAATTAGATGTGGATCGCACGACCGTCCACTGCGAGCGACGCTTCCATGACGGCCTCGCTCAGGGTGGGGTGCGGGTGGATGTTGCGGCCCATCTCCCAGGCGTCGCCCTGGAACAGCTGGGTCAGCGCCGGCTCCGCGATAAGCTCGGTGGCGTTGGGCCCGACGATGTGCGCGCCGAGCAGCTGGCCGGTCTTGGAGTCCGCGACGAGTTTGACGAAGCCTCCAGTCTCACCGTGGATGATCGCCCTGCCCAGCGCGGTGAATGGAAACTTTCCGGTCTTGACCTCGTGGCCCTTCTCCTTGGCCTGCGTCTCGGATAGGCCGACGGATGCGATCTGCGGGTGCGAGTAAGTGCAGCGGGTCACGAGCTCCTGCTCCATCGGGGCGACCCGCTGGCCGGCGATGTCCTCCGCCGCCGTCATGCCTTCATGTGACGCGGCGTGCGCGAGCAGGAACCCGCCGACCACGTCTCCGATGGCGTGGATGGATTCCGCCGACGTGCGCATCCACTCGTCGACCTTGATGAAGCCGTTTGGGTGGGTCTCCACGCCGACTTTCTCCAGCCCGATGTCCTTGGATCGTGGCGAGCGACCGACCGCAACGAGCAGCTGCCGCGCCCACACCTCGCCCTGCTCGGTGTCCACGCCGACGCCGTCACGAGCCTTCTTGGCGCCCTTCACCTTGACTCCCACTCGACATTCGATGCCGGCCTTCTTGAATGCAGTGAGCATCTCCTTGGAGATCTCCTCATCCTCGAGCGGCACGAGGCGATCGAGCCCCTCGAGGAGCGTGACCTTGACCCCGAGCTGGTTGTACAGGGTTGCGAACTCGACGCCGACGGCGCCGGCGCCGATGATGCAGATCGACTCCGGGACCTTGTCGGAAAGGGTGGCGTGGTCGGAGGAGATGACGAACTCGCCGTCGAAGTCGAGCCCGGGCAGGGCTTTGACGTCGGACCCGGTGGCCACTATGAGCTGCTTGGCCTTGAGCTGCTTGGCTCCGATCTCGAGCGTGTTGCGGTCACGCAGCCGTCCGCGGCCGCTGACGACCTCGATCTTGTTCTTCTTCATCAAGAACTGGACGCCCTTGTGGAGCTGGCTCACGACGGCGTCGCGGCGCGCGGCGATGCGGGCGTAGTCGAACCGGACCTTGTCGGCGTCCACCCCGAACTCGGGTCCGCGCGCGGAAACGCGGTGGAAGAGCTCCGACGACTCTAGGAGCGCCTTGGTGGGGATGCAGCCGACGTGCAGGCAGGTCCCGCCGAGCTTGTCGGCCTCCACCAGGGCGACCTTCAAACCCAGCTGGGAGGCTCGGATGGCCGCCGGGTACCCGCCCATTCCGCCCCCGAGGATCAGCACGTCGAAGTCGTCAGCCGGCATTTGACCTAAGTGTAGAAGTCGGCGCCGCCAGGCTTCTCACTTACACCCCGCCGTGAGCAGGTTCGCTCGAGCTCGATCGAAGTCGGCCCGGTCGGCAAGCGGCAGCGATGCGGACGGATCGCCGTAGAGATCGATCGCGCGGTAGTAGATCGCCGGGCTGGTCTCAGGTGGCATCACCAGCGGGTCCACGGCGCCGGCCGGATTCAGGCATGGACTACCTCGCACAGCGGCCAATGCCTGCAGGTCCGCGACCTGCTGCTGCATCTGGAGCGTCTTGGCGGTCACAAACGTATAGAGGAGCGCGCTGCTGCTGAACCAGGCCAGGAAGACGCAGGCGACGATGGCCGGTCGCCAGGTCCCCCGCCAGGGCAGGCGCCGAGCAGCGCCGGCGAGGAGTATCAGCCAGAAGACCGCCCCCTCATAGACGTAGCGGCTGGCGGCCGACTGCTCGTAGCCGAGCTGATCGCGAGACAGCCCCGTGACGGCATAGAAGGTGATGAGGGCGGCCGCTACGCCGAGAGCCAGCGGATCGAGGCCTCCCTTCCACCAGGAAAAACCGACAGCGCCGGCAGCGAGCAGAAGGACAGCAGGGCCAAAGAAGCCGCCCTCCCCGATGAGTCCGGCGGCGCTCTCGCCCAGGCCCCAGAGCATGTACTGCGGCAGTACGAGGATGTTGGCAGAAGAAGGTGGGGGAGTCGGCTGAGTCCCGAAGCGGCCATACACAAGGAACCAGGCGGCGAACAGGACTGCCACCGGCACGAGCCAGACAAGATCCTTGCGCCGATCGCTCGTCGCCGCCGTCCTCACAAACGCGGCAACCCCGAAGAAGAGTCCAACCGCAGAGAACATGAGTGAGCCGGTGAGTAGGGCCGTGACAATCGGCATCCGCCGCATTGTGGGTGCTCCTTCGAGCGTGATCAGCATCGCCAAGCCGCACGCCACCGACCCGACGAAGCCCATCTGGAAAGCCCACAGCAGGTTCTCCCAGCCGGCGCCTAGCACCAGCAGAATCGCGGCGCAGCCGAGGCCGATGAGGTCGCCCGCGCGCCGGCGGATCAGCTCGAAGAGGAGCACCACGCTGGTGGCATGGAGGACAAGCACGATTGCCATGTACGGCAGGTAGGTGCGGAGTCCGACGGTGGCGAGCATCGCTGCGTAGATGAGGCGCGGCAGCATCGCCGGGTGCACGTTGTGGGGCTGCAGGTAGGTGGCCAGGGTCCAGTCCGGCGAGGTGAGGATGAAGGTCCACTCGTCGTAATAGAAGGTGAAGCTGCGCGAGGCCCATAGGATCGTTGCCGCACCGACCAGCGCCATGGTCAAGACAATGGCGTGGGCGTGTGGAATCCGGACTTCGGAGGCGTTCACAGCGCCGCAGCTGACGCGAGCCTGGTTTGTGAAGGCACGACCAGGAAAGCCAACCAGACGGCGACAGCGATGAGGATCGGTAGCGGGCTCACCGGCCACGCCAGCTCGCCTGCGAACGCGACCACCAACAGCCACGCGCGCTGCCAGTTCGACCGCGTGTCGCGCCAGAAAAGCCAGGCTGCCATCACGAGGATCGTGAAATCCTGCAGGTGCCAGTAGGTGGCGCTCAGCGTGGTGGTTATCAGCCCCAGCGCGAACAGTCGAGACAATCCGGCTCCGCGGTTGAGGTACGCGCCCACCAGACCAACTGCGACGACGGCTGCCGCAGCCACGTAGCTGAGCACGCCCGGCCCCAGGACGTACGCCAGAGTGAAGTAGCGATTGTTGGTCACCATCTGAGCCTCGGTCATCAGGCTGCGGTAGTCCCCGATGCCTTGCGGCCCGATGACGATCACGGACAAGCCTGCAAGGATCGCGACGGCAATGCCCCAACCGGCGGCGATCCTCCAATGACCGGCCACCAGGAGCACTACCGGCAGCACGAGCGAGAGCTGAGGCTTCACCACCGAAAGACCCAGTGCGGCGCCGGCAAGGTATGGCCTGCCCGCATCGGCCAGCTTCCAGCAGGTGGCGACGGCTAGAAGGACGATCATGGCCGGCTGGCCCAGGCTCAGGCTGTACTGCACCGGGTACCAGGCCAGGGCGCCGAGCAGCCAGAGCGCGCGCGCCAAGCCTTCGCTGGGGGCCGCCAGCCACCAGGCCGCCACCAGAGCCGCCAGCGATACGGCCGTCCAGGCATAGAACGCTCCTGCCGCACCGAGGGCGGTCAGCGGAACGATCAGCCACGCCATGGGTGGCGGCGACAGGAAGCGCTCGCCGTCGCCGAACGGCATCTGCGGTCGAAGCTGTGCGAAGAGCTGGTGCTGCAGTGCCAGCGAATAGACGTGGCTCCAACCGTGCTCGAGGCCGATGCGCGCACCTATGTAGACGAGCGTCAGGTCGTTGTCAGTCGGATCGTGCAGAGTGGGCTGGAAAACCCACCACCCGGTGACTGCCGCAATCAACACGAGGAGCCAGGCAACGCCGACCGCGCCCAGTTTGCGGCCGGCCGCGCCTCTCACCGCTCGGCTAGCGGGACCGGCTTTCGAGGTTCGGGTCCGATGTACTCCGACTGCGGCCGGATGAGGCGGTTGTGCGCGCCCTGCTCCAGGACGTGCGCGGACCAGCCGGCGACGCGTGACACCGCGAAAGTCGGGGGGAAGTACTCCGTGGGCAAGCCGATGGCCTGCAGCACGCCGGCCGAGTAAAACTCGACGTTCGTCGCCTGGGGACGCTCCGGGTGCTCCTCGTGCAGGATCGCAAGAGCGGTCTCCTCGACCTTGGATGCGAGCTCGTAAAACTTCGGATTGATCCGCTCGCACATCGCCTTGAGGATCTTTGCCCGGGGGTCGTACGTTCTGTACACGCGGTGTCCGAAGCCCATGAACCTGACCTTCTGCTTTCGGGCCTCACGCATCCAGTGCTCAGCGTTGTCAGCGGTGCCGATCTGCTCGAGCTGGTCCATCACCGCCGACGGCGCACCTCCGTGGGCCGGTCCCTTGAGCGCGCCGATCGCTCCGACCAGGCATGAGGCCAGGTCCGAATCGGTCGACGCGATGACCCGAGCCGTGAACGTCGACGCGTTCATGCCGTGGTCGGCGAGCAGGACGAGATAAGTGTTGAGGGCATGCACCAGCTCGGGAGCCGCGTCCTTGCCGTTCAGCATGTAGAGGTAGTTCGCGGCGTGGCCGAGGTCGGGTCGAGGCTCGACCGGTTCCAGGCCCTGTCCGCGCCGGTGAAAGCTTGCGAGGATCGTCGGAAAGGACGCCGTGGCGTGGATCGCGAGCGGGATCGTGGGTTTTTCCAGCTTGTGCTCAACCCCCTGCACCGAAACGACGCTGCGCAGCACATCCATGGGATCCGTGTCGGGGGGCAGCGCCTCAAGGGTCGACGTGGCGGCCGGCGTCAGAGTGCGCCAGCTCGCCAGCTCGCGGGTGAGGGCGTCCAGCTCCGATCGATTCGGCAAGCTGCCATGCCACAAGAGGTGCGCGACCTCCTCGAAAGACATCTCTTCGGCAAGGTCGGCGATGACGTAGCCGCGGTAGACAAGGCGGCCGTTGGCACCGTCGACAAGGCTGATCTCGGTGCGGGCGGCGATGATGCCCTCGAGACCGGGAACGTACTCGCTGCTCACCGTTTGTCTAAGGGCAGCGGCTTCTTGCCCGCCTCGGGTCCGGTCCACACCGATGCGGGCCGGATGATGCGAAGGTCCTTTAGCGCCTCGAGGACGTGGGCGGTCCAGCCGGCCACGCGTGAGGTGGCGAAGAGGCTGGTGAACAGCTCCTTGGGAATGTCAACGCCGGTGAGGACGACGGATGCCCAGAAGTCGACGTTGGTGGCGTTAGGCCGCTCGGGGTGCGCCTTGTGGAGGATCTTGAGGGCTACCTCTTCGGTACGCGCCGCGGTGCGATGGAGGTCGGGAGCCTCGATCTTGGCGATGTCGCGCAGGATCTTTGCGCGCGGGTCGTATGTCCGGTACACGCGGTGCCCGAAGCCGGCGAATCGCTCGCCTCGCGCGTGGGCCTCGGCCAGCCATTTCTCCGCGTTCTCGGCCGAACCGATCTTGTCCAGCATGGTGCGGGCGGCGAAAGTCGCGCCGCCGTGGGCCGGTCCCTTGAGCGCCCCGATTGCGCCGACCACGCACGAGGTCAGGTCGCTACCGGTCGAAGCAACAACTCGGGCAGCGAAGGTCGACGCGTTGAGACCGTGGTCCGCCAGGAGCACCAGGTACGACTCCACCCAGCGGACGCGATCCGCTGAAGGCTCCTTGCCGTCCATCATCCAGAGCAGGTTGGCGGCGTGGCCGAGATCGTCGCGCGGCTTGACGATTTCGCGTTCCTGGCTTCGGCGCCAGGCGGCCCCAACGATGGTCGGAAAGACGGCAGTCAGCGCGATAGCCGTGTCCAGGGTGGGTTTTGGCAGCCCCTTGGTGGACCCCTGCGCAGAGACGACTGTTCGCAGGACGTCCATCGGATTCACAGCTGGATCGGAGGACTCGAGTGCGCCTCGCGCAGCACCGGAGAGGTGACGCCCCGCGGCCATCTGCATTTTCAGCGCATCGAGCTCTGCCTTCGTGGGGAGCTCGCCGTGCCACAGCAGATATGCGACCTCCTCGAAGGTCACGACCGGCGCGAGGTCTTCGATGAGGTATCCGCCCCGGTAGATGAGCCGGCCGTTGGCGCCGTCAACCTCGCTGACCTCGGTCTCGGCGGCGACGACCCCTTCGAGCCCGGGGCTGAAGTCAGGCACGAGGCCTAAGTGTAAGGAGCCTCGAACGGCGACCGTGCTCGGCATAGAGTTCTTCTGATGGACATCCGTCGCGACACGCGGGAAGGTTGCGCCGGCGCAGCCTTGCTCTGGACATCGATAGTGCTGGCGCTTGGTGACACCATCGCCTATATGTTGATCATTCGGGGCCTGGGCGACGCCCCACCCGACATGACGGCTTCGGTTGATTTCGTAGCCGGCACACTGACCTGGCACTCGGGCGGTTGCAATGGCGTCACCAACGGCAACCCGTAACCGAGCCACTGCTAGCCACACATAACCAATCGCCCGCCGTAGCGTTTGCGCTGTATGAAGGCAAGGTCGGCCGGCTGGTTCCGACTGGTGGTGGTGGCTGCTCTGTCGACAGCTGCATGTGGCTCCCCAACAACGGGGCATGGGACGTCCGCCTCCCGCACGACCCCTACGATCGCCTCAACTCCGCCTCAAGGAACTGCATGCTCGACGTCCAATCGCTGCCTGGCATTGGTCACGCTTCGCGGCAGCAATCGCTTTGCCGTCCGTGACCTCACAGACATCAGTCACCCCATGACCGTAACGACGTTTGATCCGTTCTCATCAGGGCAGTTCGTCAGCG
>JALYYG010000174.1 GCA_030946685.1 Candidatus Dormiibacterota bacterium
GGGTGGTGACGTGCTCGGGCTTGTAGCGCGGTTGCCCGAGGGCGGGGACCACCACCGGGTTGAGGAAGCCGTTGATGGCGGTGGCGGCGTTGCCGCCGAATTCGCCGCTGTTCGGATTCAGCTTCGATGCCTTGGCGACAGTCTCGATATCCGGGACGTCGGTCATCCAGGCGGAGAGGAGGACCTGGGTTGCGCCGGCGCCGCAGTAGTTCCGGTGCGCCCAGTCCGGCGGCTCGTGAAAGCCCCGAACCTCCACCGCGCCCTGCCCGGGGGCGACCTGGCCGACGGTCAGCGACGGCTGCGGCAGAGGCGTCTCGGTCGGGGACGGTGTTGGCTTGGCGAAGTTATAGGCAAGCGCCACCGGCCCAACGGGCCGCGTATTCACCTGGGCGCCGAAACAGGACGGCAAAAGTGCCGCAAATGCCATCGCCAGCGCAATTTTGATTACTCCTTGTGACATTCCTGTCTCATCCTATCAGTGACGGTATCGGCTTACCAGACCCTGCGGCCGGTTGTTACAACGGAGCCGGCACGCGGCTGGTTATGCCCGGTTCCAGTATGCAAGGACTTGAAATTCTGGTGTTTAATTGATATCATGGCTGTCATTTAATATGACGACGCCGATAGCTGGCCCGCCCCTTCCGGATCCGATCCTCTCCGTCGTCAACCCTGATGCCGAGCCGGTCAGCGAGCTCGAGGTCGGCGAGAAGCACTCGGAGCTTGCCGCCGGCGGCGGTCCACCCGCCGGCCGAACGACCATCGATGAGGCGAAACGCAAAGGGCCAATCGGCTTCCTGCAACTGCTCGGCCCGGGGCTGGTCACCGGCGCCAGCGACGACGACCCCAGCGGAATCGGAACGTACTCCCAGGTGGGGAGCCAGTTCGGCTACGGCCTCCTCTGGACGGCGATCTTCACCTTCCCCCTGATGAGCGCGGTCCAGGAGCTATGCGCCCGCATCGCCCTGCAGACCGGGGTCGGTTTGGGCGCCAGCCTCCAACGGAAGTTCCCCCGCTGGCTGGTCGGCGCCGCCATCCTGGGGCTGCTCGCCGCCAATACATTCAACGTGGGCGCCGACCTGGGGGCGGTGGCAGCGGCCGGTTCCCTGCTGTCACGCGGCGCGCTCCAGGCACTCTGGCTGGTTCTCCCCGTGGCGCTGCTCATCATCGGTTTGCAGGTGTTTGCCACCTACGCCACGATCTTCAAGATTTTCAAGTGGCTGACCCTCGCCCTTTTCGCCTACGTCATCACCGCTTTCTTCGCCCATCCGCCGCTGCAGGAGGTCGTCAAGGCGAGCTTGGTCCCGCACCTCGAATTCTCGAAGGACTTCGTCATGGCGCTGGTGGCCGTGCTTGGCACCACCATCTCCCCTTACCTGTTTTTCTGGCAAGCCTCGTCCGAGGTGGACGAGCTGGCGGCCGCCGGAGCCACCGACCCGCATCACGGCCGGCACGGGCTGAAGCGCGCCGAACTCCATGCCGCCCGGGTCGACGTCTTGCTGGGAATGGCCTTTTCCAACCTGGTGATGTACTTCATCATCCTGACCTCCGCCGCGGTGCTCCACGCGCATGGCAAGACGGATGTCCAGACCGCTGACCAGGCGGCCGCCGCTCTCGCCCCCCTGGCCGGACCGTTTGCCTTCATCGTCTTCTCGGTAGGCCTCATCGGCGCCGGCCTGCTCGCCATTCCGATCCTGACAGGGGCTGCCACCTATGCCATAAAGGAGTTCCTCAGGTTGCCGGGGAGCCTGGCCAGCAAGCCCCAGCACCGACCGACCTTTTATCTCATCCTGACGCTGGCCACCGTGGCGGGAGTTGTCATGAACTTCCTGCACCTCGACCCCATCCGCGCCCTCTTCATCTCGGCCGTGATCAACGGCGTGGCGGCGCCTCCGCTCTTGCTCTTGATCGTGCTCCTGGGAAGGGATCGGACGATCATGAAGGGGCATGTCAGCGGCAAGCTGAGCCTTACGCTCACCGGCATCGCCACCGCCTTCATGGCGGTCGCCGCGGTCGCGATGTTCGTGACGATGTTCGCCGGCGGCTGACGCCACCCCTCCTTTCGTCTTAGATAGTTCTCATGTGGGCGTGCTTAGATAGTGCGGCATGGCGGATCAACCGCACGTCCTGGTCGTCGACGATGACGCGAAGATCGCCGCGGCGCTGCGACGCGCCCTGATCTACGAGGGCTACCAGGTCGAGGTTGCGCCCGATGGCCAGATCGCGCTCAACCGCGCCCGCGAACGCATGCCGGACCTGGCCATTCTGGACATCATGATGCCCGGCATCGACGGACTCGAGGTCACCCGGCGCCTCCGGGCGGAGGGCGATGTCCCAATCCTTCTGCTGACCGCGAAAGATG
>JALYYG010000178.1 GCA_030946685.1 Candidatus Dormiibacterota bacterium
AGCCGCAGGAGCCCGAGAAGCCGCGGGAGCCGCAGAAGCCGCAGGAACCCCGACCGCCGCAGGACCCTCGACCGCCACAGGACCCTCGACCGTCGCAGGAACCCCGACCACCACAGCAGGCGCCAGAAAAGCCGGCACGGTAGATCTCGACAAGCAAAACCCCGGCGGACTTCGGTCCGCCGGGTCGGATTCACCCAAGGGAGATGACGGGCGCCTTCCAGCGGCTGCACAGCCAGAGCGAGTTCCCGGGCGCGGGAATCGGGCTCGAAACAGTGCAGAGGATCATCAACTGGCACGGCGGCCGGATCTGCGGAAGGCGCTGTCGACGAAGGAGCGTCTTTCTTACTTCGTGCTCTGAGCCGCCACCTATGTCATGGTGGCGGCTTCAGCTCAGCGGGCCGTGCGGGACCAGGGTCACGATCAAAAGCAGAGCCGCGATCGTCATGCTACTGGTCGCGATCCAGACCAGCGTGAAGCTGACACGACCGCTAACCCGCTTCTGCATAACCTTCTTGTCCGAGCCGAGCAGGGCGATCAGGATCATCAGCGGCGGCGCGACGACGCCGTTGATGACTGCGGTGTAGAACAGGGCGTTGATCACATCGACGTGGAGCAGGTTCAGTGCCACGCCTGCAACGGTCGCTAGAACGATCACCGCGTAGAAGGTGGGCCGGTACTTGGGTTTTTCGGCGAGCGTGCCTTTGACGCCGGTGAACTCGGCCAGGGCATAGGCTGCCGAACCCGAAAGGACCGGGATCGCCAGGAGGCCGGTGCCGATGAAGCCGGCCGCGAAAAGGACGAACGCGAGGGAGCCGGCCAGGGGCTCGAGGGCCTTTGCCGCTTGGTCCGCGGTCGCGATACCCGTTATGCCGTGGGCATTGAAGGTCGAAGCGCTGACCATGATGATCGAGTACATCACCACCTGCGAGAAGGCCATCCCGACGAAGACGTCGATTCGCGCCGCACGCATCTCGCGCCGGGTGACCCCTTTGCGCTCGCGCTCGGTCATCTGTCCGGCCGCGCGCATCTCGTCAACCTCGGACGACGCCTGCCAAAAGAAGAGGTATGGCGAGATGGTCGTGCCCAGAATCGCGACCAGCGTCGTGATGAAGGCCTTGTTGAGTTCCAGGTGGGGCACATAGGAGGCGATAAGAACCTTTTCCGCGGGCGCATGGACCAGGAATGCGGTGATCACATATGCGAAGAGCGCGAGGGTGAGCCACTTGAAGGCGTTGAAGATGACCCGATAGCTACCAAAGAGCTGCAGCCCCACGATGAGGCCGGCCGCTGGCACCACCAGCCAGATCGGAGCTATCTTCCCCCGGGTTAGCAGCGAGCCGCCTGCCGCGGTCGCACCGAGGTCGGCGCCGATGTTGATGGTGTTCGCGAGCACCATGGCGAGAATGCAAAAGCCGACCAGCCAAGGTCGGGAACTTGCGGCGAAGGCTGAGCCCGAGCCCGATGCCCGTGTGCAGTGCAATTCGCGCGCAGAGTTCCTGCATGGCCAACATGAGCGGGAAGGTGAACAGCGCTGTCCAGAGGACGCCGAAGCCAAACTGGGCGCCCGCCTGGGAGTAGGTGCCGATGCCGCTGGGGTCGTCGTCACTCGCCCCGGTGATGAGGCCTGGCCCCAGGATCTGCAGGAAGGCCTTGGGGCCCATGCGCCGGGCGGCGCCAACGCCGGTCTCCGGGGCGGCCGGACCGCCGCTGGCCGCCACCTCACTGGTCTCGGGTGGCGCTTTGAGGAGCTCGCTCTCCGGCGGCTCGACATCCGGGCCGAGCTTCATCCGCTGGAGAGCGGGGTCGTCGATGCCGCGCTCGGGTGCCAACCGGCCTATTGTCCGGGTTTACTCACCCTGCACGTTATCGGGCAGAATCGGCGGTTTCATCGCATCGGGGGGTCATCTTGGACGTCGGCCGGCAGGACCTACCCGCGCTGAGCGCCAGTGATATAGAGGCGCACTCCCGGTCAGCCCGCCTCACGGACTGGGCTTTGAGGCCGTCCGAGTTCAAGCGCGCTGTATATCTTTCGGAAGCACGTCAAGCAATACCCCACTGGATATACGGCCTCACGGAGTCGCTAATAGCGCGGCGGATACAGTTCAGGCCCAGTGTGAGCAGACGGTGGTGGGATCGGGGAGCCCGGCGAGGCGGCCGCGTGGGAGGGCTCGACCGTGACGCCTGGTCGACCGTTCATCGAGTGGGACGTGAGGTGAGGTCCGTCGAGCGGGCCACGGGAGTAACGTCTCACGCAGTGCTGATCGGTAAAAAAGGATCGATGATCACTAAGCTCGCTGCGCACGAATGGTCCACAGTTCGACGGTTGCGGCGAGAGCGCAGGGTCAGACTCTGGCAGCCGGGAACTGTGTTGATCAGCTCAAGGACAGTTCTGCGGCCAGAGGCGCGTAAGGATGAACATCCCGACTGGCCGACCCGCTTAAATTGCAGCTCGCTGGAGGTCTCAATCCGCGCAGCGGGCCGTTGGCGGCCTGTTTGACCGACCACGACCTGAAGTGAACGAAGGAAGACCGAGCAGAAAGACAAAAGGCCGGAGGGTCCAACCTCCGGCCTTGTCGCAGGAATCTGCGGGAATTCGTGATGGGTTCGCCTACCGGCGCGTCCTCTCGTCGACGGCCCGGCGGTTGGCGGCGTCGTAGGCGCCGTGGTCGCGCATGATCTTCTCGGCCTCGGCTCGCCGCTCGCCAGGGTCGACAGTCACCAGGGTCCGGCCGCCCCGGAACTCCTGGTCATAGTATTCGGCGTCCTCCTTCGTCACGCCCATGCCGGTGAGGGCGCCCCCGATGCCGCCGACCGCACCTCCGGCGACGGCTCCGGCGACAATGCCAGCCAGCAGGCCACCAGCGATAACCGGCCCGATGCCGGGTATAAGTACGGTCGCCAGAGCGCCCAGCAGGCCGCCAACGACACCGCCTGTGAGCGATCCGCTGGCCGCGCCCGCCAGCGCGCCGGCGGCGTGGTCGGTTTTCTCAGTGGAGACAGGGTCGCCGTGCCCCGCGAAACCGATGTGCTCGTGCGTGAATCCGGCCTTCTCGAGAGCCACGACCGCTGACTCGGCAGCGGTGC
>JALYYG010000197.1 GCA_030946685.1 Candidatus Dormiibacterota bacterium
TACGAAGGTTGTGGACGACACCCTCGACAGCGCGGCTGTGAAAGAGATGGCGGTCGGCATCCGATAGCTCCGACTCCAACACACGCCGCACGCGCCGACCGGCGATCGTGTCGGTGAGTGCGAGGGCGAGAACGCAGACGATGGTTGCCAACAGGAAGCCTTGCAGAGATCCGTCAATCACGTAGCTCAGTAAGAGTGAAGAAAGACCGAAGTAGGCAAATGCGACATAGAAAGAGGTCGTGAAGTTGTGGCGAATGATGCTGGAGACCGGCTCGCCAGTGCGAAGCGCGAGGGCGACCGCGACTGTGATCCAGTTAGTAGCAGTCAGGGCGGCAAGAACAATCAGGCGAGGGCCAAGGCCCACCGCTCCTCCGTTGCGGAGCACAGCTGCCACCAGGGAAGCTGCACATGCTTCAGTGGAATAGAAAACAGCGTTGGTTGCAATACGCCATCCCTTGGCGCGTGGCTGAGGGACCTGAGATGCGATGCCGATCAATGTCGCGTTTAACGGATTGGTGATAAGCGTTGCCGCCCCAACCAGCAGGGCTGCCAACGTTATGCGGCCCCGATCCATTCGAACGCCGGCCAGGTTCATGGCCGCAGCACCCAATCCCAGGAAGACCACGGTTGCAACTGCGTCTGGATGGAGCTTGTCGTATGGCCAAGCTGCGATATTCGCGGCGATGAGCAAAAGCGCAATGGCAACTACATAGCCGTAGAAAGCTACTGTGCGGCGCATTTCCTTCTTGATAAGCTGCCTGGCATCCCGAAGGCTCCGCCGGACCGCAAGGTATATCGAGTCCTCGTAGTGGACGACAGCATGCTGCCGCGCGTGGCGGCGCGAACCATGCTTGCCAACGCCGGTGGTCTGCGGCACTGCGGCGAGGCATCATCGGGGCCGGAGGCACTCCAGGCAATGTCGACCCTCAAGGCGGACCTGGTGCTGATGGACGTACACATGCCGGAGATGGACGGGCCTGCTGCCACCAGGGCACTCCTTGCACAGTACCCGGAAGCCAAAGTCATCGCATGGACTGTATCTGAGTCGAGCGACGACCTCCTGCGAATGATGCAAGCAGGTTGTTCAGGCTATGTCCTCAAGGACTCTGGTCCGGGCGAGTTGCAACGCGCACTCTGGGCGGCCGTGCGAAGCGAGAGCCCGGTGCCGCGAAAGATGATTCCAGAGGTTCTGCGCCGAGTGGCGGAACGGACGCCACTATCTCAAGCGGCCACGGTGACGCTGACGTCCCGCGAGATGCAGGTCCTCCGGGGAATCGCCAAGGGATTTACGACCAAACGACTTGCCAAAGAGCTTGGACTGGCGGCGCCCTCTGTCGAGACCCATCTGCACAACATTTTCCGAAAGCTCAACGCGACCAACCGGGGAGAGGCGGTCAGTACGGCGCTCAAATTGGGTCTCATCACTCTCGCCGATCTCTAGAGCGCGCCTAATTGATTGCCATGTGCCGGCTCATGGTTTTCCATAGTTGCCAACCACGTGATTTGACGATTCCCAATCCGCAACTGTTCCCCAATGCTGAATACAGCAACGTGACTTGGTAGGTACAGTCGAAACGAGGGAATCTAAGGGGAGAGGAGGATTTGACATGGTGCGCATGTTTAGGCGCTTGCTGAGGAATGGCCACAAGCCACACGTGGTTGGAGGCTGGAACCTCTAACGACGATGACTAATTCGTAAAGGCCCGCCAAGACTGGCGGGCCTTTCCTAATTTCATAGTCGACTCGTTACTGCATCCGGACTCGCTCTTTCGCAGTCTAGAATGCCAGCGTTGCCGCAGTTTCGCTCTCTTCCCCGGCCGGCACAGCTATACGTTGCAGTGGCCATCGCCTCCAGCATCGTGATGCTCGTGGCGGCTTGGTACGCAGGACCCATGGTTTGGACTGGGTCCGGGCTCGCCCCCTTAACATCTGCCGCCCTTCCCGTACTTCTGTACCTGGCGATCGGTACCCAGATAGGTGCGTTGCTACCAATCCGCTGGCGGAGTGGGGTCCAAACCGTCATGGACCCAATCCTCGTGGCCACCGGCCTTTACGCCCCCGGTTTCGGGGTGGGATTGCTGGTGTGGCTGGCCACGTTTGACGGCCGAGTTCCTGGCAGAACGACAACGTGGTGGGCGCTGGCATTCAACCGCGCGATGAATGCAATCGCGCACATCGGACCATCGTTATTGGTCGCCGCGGTGGCGCCAAAAGAATTGTGGAGCCTCCCGATCCGAACGGCGCTATATGTCATCACATCAGTCGCGATCAACTATCTAATGGCTGCTCGCGCCGTTTCATTCGCAAATCGGACCTCGTTTTGGCTGACTCTTGCCCAAAACGTTGCGGGTGTCTCAACCCTGATATCGACAGTAATTCTGGGCATCTCAGGTGGAATTCTTTATCTCCTTGTTGCGCCAGGTCTTTTGCAAAGTCCGGTCGGCTATCTAATGGCCCCGGTTCTGTTCGGGTTTCTACTTGCGGTACGCGGCAATGTGGCGGACGCCCAGCGTCAAACAGAACTCAAGGATCAAACCCTCGAACTGGCTGCGCAGGCGCTCGACGCACGCGACCGGTACACCGAATCACATTCGATTCGAGTCGCCGACCTGGCAGGAAGGTTAGGTGATCAGCTCGAACTCGGCGACCGTGAGGGTGAGCTTTTGCGAACGGCGGGGTCGCTGCACGACCTTGGCAAGATCGGCGTTCGTGACGACATCCTCAATAAGCCCGGACCGCTGACCGAGGAGGAGTGGGAGATCATGAGGCGCCATCCCGACATCGGTGCAGACATGATCGCCCAGCACTCCGCCTTGCGCGACGTGGCGCCACTGGTCCGCCACCACCACGAACGTTGGGATGGCACCGGCTATCCATCAGGCCTGAAGGGTGAAATGATTCCATTCGGCGCGCGAATCTTGTCGGTCGCCGACTCCTTCGACACCATCACCGGACCGCGTCTGTATCGGCGATCACTGATGACACCGATCGAAGGCGTGGAGGACATCAGTCGCAGGGCAGGGCATTGGTACGACCCCAACGTCGTGGATGCCCTGCGCGAGCTCCATGGTTTGCGTGGTTTGGATCTGGCGGATCGGCCCGAAGTGCCAAGGCGGGTCACCAACCTCCGCGTATTGCGATCCAGCCCGGCCTTCGCAAGGCTCTTCGCGGCCATTGGTATCTCTTCGCTGGGTGATCCATTGACGCAGGTGGCAACTCTTGTCGCCATCTATGCGGCGACCGGAAAGGCGGGTGCGGTAGCGCTCGGCTTCATCGCGCAGGCGCTTGGGACGATCGTCATGAGCGGCGCCCTGGGTGGGATTGCGGACAGGTTTGCGCGCCGACGACTCGTGGTGACGCTGGAGCTTCTGCGCGCCGCCCTCCTTGTGGCACTCGCCTTGGTTGGACGATTCCCGTCCGTGTGGTTGATCGTTCCAGTCCTCTTCGTGTTGGCGATGATCAATGCTGTCGTACAGCCGGCACGACAGGCGGCGGTTCCGGGGTTGGTACCGGGTGGGCAGGTCGGTCGGGCCAATGCCATGGTCGCCGCCGCTGGAACTCTCGCAGGCGCGGCAGGGTTTGGGCTGGCAGGCCTGATCCTGGTCCTGACATACCAGTCCGCAGGTACAAGCGTCCTCTTTCTGATCGACGCCGCGACGTTCGCGATCGCCGCGGCGATCACGCTCGGTATCCCAAGCCTCGGCGGTGGAACCGCCACCATGCGCTTGACCGGGGCGCTTCGGCGAGCGTGGTCTATCGTCGCCGCCAGACAGCATCTTGCGATTGGCGCGCTGGCCGCCTTTCTGTTGTCAATGAGCTTCCCCGCGCTTTTTGCTCTTGCGTACAAGATCTCCACTAGCGGTGCCCAAACCTATTCGTTACTTGAGGTCGTCCTGTCTGCGGGAGTATTTATGGGGACGTTCGTCGTGGGGCGGGTGGTGTCGATTGGGACAATGCGAACAGCTGGAGCGGGGTTGTTGGTAACCGGAGTCTTCTCGCTCGCCATGACGTTCAGCGCATCCCCGTTCCTGGTTGCCGCGTTCCTCTTTGTAGCTTCGATCGGTAACCCGATCTATACGGTCGCAAATCAGACGGCGCTTGTCGAGGCAGCTGACCCGTCCAACCGCGGCAGCGTGATGGCGACCCGCTTCACGTTCGTGCAGACAGCCAGCATTGCCGGCACCGCCGTAGGCGGCTTGCTTACTCAAGTCGATGCAAAGAATGGTCCGCTCTTCGCTTATGGGGTCTTGGCCGTCGGGCTGATCTTATTGGGCCTATTTGCGCTCGCTGCGGGTCGTGTTATGTCCAACCGACTGTACGGATCGGAATATGAGGAGGCGACCATGCAGGCGGCAGCCGCCCAGCCGCGAATGAAATGACGGTACAGATCCTCGTCATACTGCCCTGATTACCGTGCGTTCGAGCCCGCAGCCCAAAGAGGCCGCCCACCACAGTGAGCCGGAAGACCTCACCCCCGTAGTGGTCGCCACCTTGCCGATGGACCCCAAGCGCCGCCGGCGCTACCTGCAAATCGGCTTTGGCACAGGCGCGCTCGTCGTGGTTGTCGTCGTGCTGTACCTGCTTCGCGACTTCCTCGGTGCGATCGTGCTTGGGGCCGCGATCGCCTTCGTGATCCAACCTGGGATAGCTCGGCTCGGCGCTCTTGGAGTACCCCGAGTCGTGGCTGTCGCGTTGATTCTCGTCGCCATCATTGCGGCCTTGGCAGGTCTGGTCCTGCTGGTCGTACCTCTGGTGGTCAATGAGGTCGGCACCCTGCAGGTACAAGCGCCGGGCCTCGCAGCCGCGGCGCAGGATCGAATCAACAGCCTCGAGGGCGCCGTCCAGGTATTCGGCTTCAAGATCGACCTCAAGGGCGCCACAGCGTCGATCAGCTCGCATTTGAGGGAGTACCTCTTGGGTCAGTTCGGCAACGCAGTAGGCATCGGCCTCGGCGCTCTCACCACCCTGCTGCAGCTCTTGCTTACGTTCATCGTCGCCTTCCTCTTTGCCATCGACGCCGCTGCGATCAGGAAAGTATTACGGCGCCTCGTCCCAAACGACTATCGCACCGACTTCGATCAGATCTGGCGGCGGGTACGGAAAATGCTGTACGCGTACATCCGCGGCCAGTTGATCATCGCCGCAATGATCGGGGTGCTCAGCGGCATTGCCTGCGCGGTATTGGGCCTGCCCGACGCGATAGCGCTGGGACTGGTGGCCGGCATCACGGCATTGATCCCTTATCTAGGGCCGTTCATAGGAGCCATCCCCGCGATATTGGTGGGCCTGGCTGCCAGCCCCCTCAAGGCCCTGCTCGTCGTGGCCGTCTATTTCCTGATCTCGAACGTGATTCTTAACTTCGTGTATCCCAAGGTCGTGGGCGACGCGGTCCGCTTGCCCCCGATCCTTGTCATCGTCGCCTTCCTCGCAGGCTTCAGCTGGGCAGGCATCCTGGGCATGTTCGTTGCGGTGCCGCTCGCCGCCACGCTACGGATCCTCTTCGACCATATCTATCCGCGCCTGTACGAGAAGCCAGCTTGAAGGTAGCGATCCTTTCGGACATCCACGCCAACTGGCAGGCGTTGGAGGCGGTCCTGCGCGATTGCCCGCGGGTCGACGAAACGCTCTGCCTGGGGGACGTGGTCGGCTATGGAGGCGACCCCAAGCGGTGCGTCGACGAGGTGACCAAGCAGGGTTGGCTGACCCTTGTTGGCAACCACGACCGCGCGTGCACTGACCCCGAGATCCTCGAATGGTTCAATGACGACGCAGCGGCAGTTGTGCGATGGACAGTCGACGTGATCGGCGATGAACGTCTTGACTGGCTGCGCCAGCTGCCGGACAGCAAAGTGAAGAACGATGTGCTACTGGTACATGCCAGCCCGCGCGACCATATTTACGAGTACGTGCTAGACACGGCGGTGGCGGCGGCCAACCTGGAGCTGATCAACGGTGGCGTTTGCTTCCATGGACATACTCACGTGCCCGGGATCTTCGGCGTGGCCGGCGGTCAGGTGACACACGACTATCGCGTGGGCACTTTCCAGCTGAACGGGCCCGCGCTGGTCAATCCGGGCAGTGTGGGCCAGCCTCGCGACGGCAGCCCGTTGGCCAGCTACGGCGTCTGGGACGTGGACGGCCAGACTTTCGAGTTCAGGCGCATCCGCTACGACATCAAGGGTGCGCAGAGGGCGATCACAAAGGCCCAACTCCCAGAACGATTCGCTCTTCGACTCGAAACGGGGCGATGACACGGCGGCCGGCTCCGACGTGGAGAAACCTGGGCTTTGCGGCGGCCTCCGGCGCCGGCCTTGGTTCGTTCCTGTTCTGGGCCGGCTATTGGTTCACAATCGTCCGCGGCAATCTCCAGGGGCCGGACTTCTTCTCGTTTTACTCGGCCGCGAGGCTCTATGTGCTGAGGGGCGGGTCAGCCGTATACGACCTGTTCCTTCAACGGCAGATGCAGATCCAGGTTGCGTCGTTGCCACCCGACCGGTTCATCGTGCTCCCGTACTTCCATCCGCCGTACTACACGCTGCTGATTGCGCCGCTGGGCTATCTCAGCTACCGGCAGGCGTACATCGCCATGGCTGTTTTCAATGCGATTCTGGCCGGGACCCTGGTGGTTCTTCTGGTGCACAGCAGCCTGCGCATCCATGGGCGGGCCGCCGTGGTCGCGACTGCACTGATTGCCGGCTTCTTTCCGTTGTTCGTGACCGTCCTGCAGGGCCAGTCAGACCTGGTCGTGCTGGTTCCCCTTGCGGCCGCATACGTAGCCTGGTCGCGGGGCCGGCACGGCTGGGCCGGCATATTCAGCGCGCTGGCTCTGGCGAAGCCGCAGCTCCTGCTGCTCATCCCCGTGCTCTTTGTGGCCCGCCGCACCTGGCGTGCGCTGGCCGGTTTCGCAGGTGTTCTGGCTGCCCTGGGAGCTGTATCGCTGGCCGGTTTCGGCGTTGCACCCGTGATCGGCTACCTCCACGATTTGGGCACCTGGGCGATCCGTGGCTCCCTGCCGACCAGCGGCCAGCTTGCCTACACGGATCCGGCGGTGTACTCGCTCAGAAACCTCCTCCAGGCGTTGCCTGGGGGCGGGACGGCTGCACTGGTTATCCTGCTTTTGCTGCTTGCGCTCGTTGCCCTGTCCTTGAGCTGGCGCCCAGACAAACCGCGACTGGACTTTGCGCTCGCCATCGCGGCCTCGCTCGTGTTGAGTCCTCACCAGAACGTGCACGACCTCGCCCTGCTGGTCATACCTGGGTTTGCCCTGGCCGATCTCGCGCTGGAAGGCAGCCTGCGCTGGCCGCGCGCGGCGGCGGCCACTCTGTGCATCTCGTACGGCGCGGTGAACCTAACTCTCGCCAAGAGCCTCTGGTCCGCAGCCGCCGGAGCTCTTGCCGTTGCCGCCTATCTCACCCTGGAACGTCTGGCAGTTCGGCCCGATCCGATCCCGGTTGGCGAGTTCAAATCGGGTGGCCCGCGCCCTCATCGCGTGATTGTGCTGCCGGCGTACAGGGCAGCCAAGACTTTGGTGGAGGTTGTTGGCGACATTCCGGCAGGGCACGCCGACCGGATCCTCTTGGTGGACGACGCGAGCGCGGACGCTACCGTCAGCGTTGCTACCGCGCTGAGCCTCGACGTCATCCGTCACAAGGAGAACCTTGGTTACGGAGGCAACCAGAAGACGTGCTATCGGCAAGCGCTTGAGATGGGCGCCGACGTGGTCGTCATGCTGCACCCCGATGGGCAATACGACCCCGCCATCATCCCGAACCTGTGCAGGGTCATCGAGGATGGCGAAGCCGACATCGTGTTGGGGTCGCGTTGGCTTGGGCTCGACCCGGCGAAAGCGGGCATGCCGTGGTGGAAGCGGCTCGGCAACCGCTTCCTGACCGGGGTCGAGAACCGGGTGCTGGGGCTGCATCTGTCCGAGTACCACACTGGCTACCGTGCCTACTCGCGCCGGTTCCTGGAGGCGATCCCATTCCTGGAGAACAGCAATGACTTTGTATTCGACACGCAGGTCCTGATCCAGGCCGCAACGTTCGGGTTCAAGATCGGTGAGGTCCCTGCGATCGGCAAGTACCACGAAGACGCGAGCTCTGTGAGCTTCCAGACCTCGACCGTCTACGGTCTGAAGACGCTGGCTGCGCTCGTCAGGTACGTTGTCCACCGCGCGGGTTTCTCGAGCGCCTGGCTCACGCCGGTATCAAATGCCGATAAACAGCCTCTTGCGGTAAGCAAGGTAGCCCACCACGGCAACGTTCAGTAGCAGGGCTCCGACCTTGAAGAGCGTGACCTTGTGGATGACCTCATATGCCTCGTATGGGATCAGGATCCCGGTGGCGATCACAGTCAGGTACTCGGCCCAGCGGCGCCGCATGGCCAGCCCGACACCTTCGGTTCCTTCGAGCAGCGCATAGACGATAGCGCCGATCGCAAGCAGGGTGGTGTGGCTGAACGTGCCGATGTAGACGACCAGCTTCAGCAGCAGCTGGATGATCAGGCTGTTGCCCGCCTCGAGGTTTAGCTGGTCTTTTGCATAGTCTGCCCACTGGGTCAGCAGGCCGGTCCGGCCGGCCACGAGCAAGCCAATCGCCAATGCGATGAGCACGATCGCCTTGATGATCCGCTCGACGATGATGACCTTGATAAACGCGTCATGCTCGCCACCAATGCGGCCAAGCTCAGCCCATAGTCGCTTTCCGTAGTGCGGACGCTTTGAGGTGACCTCTCTCACTTGGTGTGACCTTAACAAGCAGGGTTGGAACGGGCGCTCGAGACGCGTAGCGTGGAGCTTGGTGTGCAGGCTGGGGGAGGGAGCCTGGGAGGAGGGAGGGCCCCGGCGGGGCGCTTGGCTCTTGTAGGGTCGCTTGCGTTAGATCGGGTGTTCGCGGTGTTCGCGGAACAGCATCACTCGGCAGGTGGCGTTCTTCAGCACGTACGGAACTGTCTTCCCCAGGTTGAACTCCCCGAACCTTCGCTTGTACGGCAGGCCCATCACGATCAGGTCCGCCCCCCATTCGACAGCCTCATCCACCAGCGCCGGCCCCGTGTCCCTGGCCTGCACCAGCTCAGTCTCCACCGGTAGAAGGGTCTCCGCCGCGAGCTGCTCGACCTCGTCCAGGATCTTCTCCCCCCGCTCAACCACCTCGTCCAGAACGGCACCCAGGGGCAGCGACCGGTTGACCTCGATGATGTGGACCCCGTAAAGCCTGCCACCCTGAGGGTCGGTCATGCGGCACGCGAGGCGAACAGTCTCCGCGTCGATTCCCTGCCCACCCACCGCCACGAGCACCTTCTTCGACATCGGCGGATGCGAGTGGTCGGCCATCAGTGCTGCGGTCCCCGGCGCAGTCTCCTGATCAGGACATATGCGCCAAGGCTCCATGCGATCAGTACTGTCATGGCAGCGATCGCCTGGGACATCGGATCCAGGTCCCTATGGCCGGCCAGGTATGCCAGGACCCAAGCGCCTATGCCAAGCGCCATAACGCCCATGAACGTGAATGGGAAGCGCAAGCGCCCAAATCCTAGCAAGAGCGGCCTGAGCCGCCGCGAGGGCCTCCCTATAATCAACGCGCCTTGAAGCTCCTCATCGTCGGCTGCGGTCGGGTGGGCTCGCAGCTGGCGGCCGAAATGGACAAGGCCGGTCACGAAGTCGTGATCATCGACCGAGACCCCAACCAGTTCTCCCGCGCAGCTTCGCGGGGTGTCCTGACCAACGACTTCAAGGGCAACCAGGTCGTCGGCAACGGCACCGACTCCGAGGTACTGCGAAGGGCCGGCATCGAAGACGCCGATGGCTTCGTCGCAGTCACCGAGGGCGACAACCGCAACATCATGGCCTCCCAGGTCGCCAAGGTCATCTTCAAGGTGCCGCGCGTCGTGGCTCGCATTTACGACCCCGAACGTGCTGAGGCCTACGAGAAGTTAGGCCTGCACACGATCTGTCCAACCATCGAGGGCGCCAAGGCGATCGAGAAAACATTGTTGGAAAAGTAGTGGTGGCTCGCTGATGTACGTGATTGTGGTCGGAGGCGGGACCGTCGGCTACTACATGTCCCGCGATCTACTCGAGCGCGGTCACGAAGTGACCCTGATCGAAAGGGATGCGCGGAGGGCCGACTGGCTGGAGACTCAGCTTGGCAGCATCGTGATGAGGGGCGATGGCTGTGAAGTCAAGTTCCTGTCTCAAACCGGCATCGAGCGTGCTGATGCAATCGTCGCGGTCACAGCGGATGACGAAGACAACCTCATCGCGCTGCAGATGGCCAAGCGGCACTTCAATGTGAAGAAGACGATCGCACGCGTCAACAACCCGTCCAACGTCGAGATCTTCAAGGCGCTTGGGGTGGACGACGCGGTATCCGCTACCGAAGTGCTGCTCGGTGCCCTTGAGCCTCCGATCACGACCTGAGAACAAAAAGAAAGGACCGCCCAAAATGGGAGCGGTCCCTATCGAAAGTTGGTCAGGTCGATTTGCCGATCCTATAAATCTTGGTCCCGCAAAACGGGCAGGTTCCAACTGTCGCCGGCTTGCCGTTCTTCATCGTGATGGGTTTAGGGTCCTGCATCTCGACCTTCTTCTTGTCCTTCAAACAATAGCCTTCCACGTTATGCCACCGCCTTTCCGATTTTGTAAATCTTGGTCCCGCAGTTCGGGCAAGTCCCAACAGTCGCGGGCTTACCGTTCTTCATCGTTATCGCCTGAGGGTCTTTCATCTCGACCTTCCTTTTGTCCTTCAAGCAGTATCCTTCCAATGTTCACCATCCTTAGTTGAAATCTGTTTCTGGGGCTGGACTCGCCCATTCTAGAGGCGGTTCCAGACCTAGATCAACCCCAATTCAACCTGAATTCAGCCGATCTTGCTTGGCGGGGCCTGAAAAGAGCGACGGAGAGGCTAGGGAACTTGTAATTCCGCCGCTGCTTCTGGCATCGTCTCAATCCCCGAAATCCTTCCGAAAAGACCCTTCAAAGGTGCGCCGCGCGCCTTCACCGAACAGCACAAAGCGCACCTCTTCGGGCTTCCATCCACTCGCAAGCGCTGCACTCAAAGATTTTGCCATCACCATCGCGCAGTCTTCCATCGGGAAGCCCGCGATGCCTGTGCCGACCGCCGGGATGGCAATCGTATGCACACCATTCTCATGCGCAATCCGAAATGCATTGTCCATTGAAGACCGCAGTGATGTCGCAGTTGTGCGTCCACCCAAAGCCATGCTGGCCGCATGAATGACATGGCGCGCATGCAGCTCGCCGGCACCGGTCAACGCGGCTTCTCCGATTTTCACTGGACCTTGCGCGTCGCATTCCTCTTGAATGGACGGACCTCCGCGGCTCCTGATAGCGCCCGCTACGCCGCCTCCCAGCACCAGTTCATTGTTCGCGGCATTGACGATGGCATCGACGCGTTGCTCGACAAGATCGCCTGCAATGATCAGGATTCGCGGCGCAGGCATTCCTCGACCTCGGCCACACGCTCGTCCAGCTGCTCGCGCGTGGCCCGTGCGATCCCTTTCACGCCGACCGATGAGATGGTGATCGACGCGCAGGCCACTCCCCAAACCAGTGCATCCTGCAGACCGCTGCGCAGGCCGCCCGTGCTCAACCACCGCGCAAGCATTCCCCCCGCCAGTGCATCACCCGCACCGGTCGTATCGACAACGGGACGATTGGTGACCGCAGGGATCCGCACAACCCCGTCGTCGATGTACGAGGCGAGACCGAGCGCGCCCGCCTTGACAACCAGGCCGTGCAGCCACCACTGTCGGCGAAATTCCTCCGGGTCTTTGCCCCCAAGCGCGGTGAATTCCTCCTGGTTGCAGAAGAACCAACCCGCCCTCCGCAGCACGTCCCTGGCTTCAGGAGGCCGTGCACGCACGTACGAAAGCATGGCGTCGGCTGCGAGAAGCTTGGCGCCGCCCAGCATTCCCATGAGCTGCGCCTGGCGGTCCGGCCGCATGGAGCCCACAAACGCCCAACCCTCGAAGCCAGCGGGCAAGGACGGCGCCCAGCTGTTGTAGATGCTGTCGCTGTTGCCGAGATCCACGTTGCGCCCGTGCTCCTGGTGTGCACGCCAGCGATACGTGGGCGCCTCGAGGATCTGAAGCAGCCCGACGTCGATAGGACGGCCGCTGAAGGCCTGCGCAACGCGTTTGGCTCCGTCGACACCGACCGGAGCGACAACC
Organism: Candidatus Dormiibacterota bacterium; assembly: GCA_030946685.1. Taxonomy (GTDB): domain Bacteria; phylum Chloroflexota; class Dormibacteria; order Dormibacterales; family Dormibacteraceae; genus Palsa-872. The sequence goes on from JALYYG010000197.1 coordinate 12,190, forward strand.
TGGACAGGAACGATCAAGCTCGCCGCAAGCGCAAAGTACACGGCCGAGCCCCCGAGCGTCTCCTCAACCTTGCCAAACGGACCATCGCGCGTATCCAGCGCCACCGAACCCGCGACGAGAAGTTGTGGTTGCTTCTCAGGCACGGCGGCCCGAACCGCTGCTGGACTTGACGACGTGGCGTGCATCACGCAACTTCTTCAAGAAGTCCGCCGCGTCGGTGTAATCGCCGATCTCCATCCAGCTCCGACCGAGCTCCTCAACCGCGTGCGCATCCGATCCTGTCGCGGCAACCTTGCCGAGATCGGTCGCAAGCCCGGCAGCGGCCGCGTTGGCGGCCGCGTCGCACCACGGGTTATACGTCTCGATGATGTCGATGCGGTCTGCGAGTTCCACCACACGCTCGGGCCTGAAGTGTGCCCTGTGACGGTCCATCGGGTGCGGGACATAGGTCAGGCCACCCATCTCGTGGATGACGTCCATCACTTCCTCGGGCATGAGGTAAGGGGCCAGGCGGCCCGTGATGAACAAGCCGATCACCTCGCCCTCGCGCGTTTTCGCCTCCTCACCGATGATCGCCAGCTCAGGAGCCATTCGCGCCAACTCGAGCGCGCCTTCGACCGTGTTGTGGTCGGTCAGCGCAATCCGGTCGAGGCCGAGCTCCCGGCAGCGTTCGACAAGCGCCGCGAGCGAGCTCCGGCCGTCGTGCGAAAAGACCGAGTGAAGGTGAAGGTCGACCCGTAGCATTCAGTAAGGCACCCCCACTCGCCGCTTTGCGCGCCAATCAGTGCCCGCGCTTGCCCTCCAACGCTTGCTACAGCGTCGCGGCCGCTTCTCTGAGCATGCGCTCGCGCGCCCGGGCGAAAAGGGGAATCACCTCTCCAGGGCCGCGACTCCGGCACGCCTGATCCATCAGCGCCGCCTGGGCGTCATAGATGATCTCCATCACCTGTTCGGGGCGGCGTTCGCGACCGAGCCGGGCAGGGAGCTCGGGATGCGCGTTTCGCAGCACCACCATCAACCGTGCGACCAGCCATCCCGGCACGATCCGAATCTCCTGGACCAGGCATTCCTCCACCCAGAACAGCAGCTCATCCGACTCCTGCAGCATGCGACGCGGCGTCATCGCGCGCCGTCTCCTGCGATGCCAATGTAGATCGCGTTCTTGCTCTTCGACCGTCTGCTGAAGCATGGCTGGCAACTCACTATATCAGCGGGTTACCGAGGCTCTGGCTCTCGACGGATAGCACAGCGTGCACCAGCCTCCAGCGGCCGGAATGAGGTGGACCTGGCGATCGAAAGTCCTCTCCCGCCATTGCTGGCGAACGCGATACCGCATGACCATCTGCGCAACGTTGCTGTACGTCCGCTGGTGCACCGGGTCGGTCCAGTCTTCGACGACTGCCACGCTGACGACCTGCAGATCGATGAGCTCGATCTCATCGTTCAACCGGGGCATGTCTCGAATGAATGCATCGCGGCCGCCCCACTCGCGCTGCGCATCCTCGGCGAGCATTTCCCACATCTCATCGAACCGACCCTCGGCGTGCAGCGTCATAAACCGCCTCTCGAAGGTGGCCGGCGCGATCGATACCGGCGCCGGCGGCCGCAGCGGCTCGACCTGGGATCGGAACGCCAAGGCGCCGCCTGGAGGAGCGCTGCCGGCGCTGGCAGGGAAGAAGCGCCCGAAGTCGTCGGCGAGCTCCGTCGTGAGCTGCCCTGCAATGCGAGTGACCAACGATTCGAGTGCCCGCCACCGGCGCAGCGGACGAAGAAGCCTCTTGACCATTGGCGCTATATGTTGTGTGATATCCCCAGACTGTATACAGAATGTGGACAACTCGCAACCCTGAACGCTCGCGAAGCTGCTGCCAATTGCGAAGTGGGCTCCTTCCCGCAAAGTGGGGACTTCCTCACCTCGTGGAGAAAATTGCTGATCGCGGTACGGGTCCGCGACTGATCAGCTTGTGATCCGAATCGGCGTGTCCGCCTGGCGGGTCGGTCCTCGGCCTCAGCCGGCTGCAAGCCGGCGCACAACAGTGGCCACCTCGGCCAGCGGCAGCCCGACCGGGCAGGCGGCGGAGGCCGCCTCGAGGTCCGGCTCTTCTCCCTCAATATCGGACGACGCCTCCCCCAGCCGCGCGTATAGCCTCATGTAGGACGAGGCAAGGTCGGGAAGGCGCGTTTTTCCGAGCCGTCCGGCGGCGAGCGCGCAGAGTCCGCAGTTGATGCAGCCGACCAGTCGCGGATGTTGATCGCTTTCCCCGGGTTCCAATGGGCGAATCCCATACCGTGCATACGTATCGATAAGCGTTGTCAGCTGCGGGCGAGGCCGAGCCAACCGGCGCCGCGCGAGGTGCACCCCGTAAGCCCACGCGAGTTTCGCGAGCGAGTCGGTTCGACCCATTAGCGAAGCCCCCTTAGAGCGCCCTGGGCCAGTTCCTCTTGCGCCCACCCCGAGTGTCCCAGCACGGGAGCCCGCCCCAACCAAGCGCCTCGCACGAACTCTCGCACCGCGTCAAACCGCTGCGAAGCGTTCCACCCCAGCTGCTGACCGATCACTTCGGCCGCTCGCAGCACACACGCCGCTCCTGCGCACGGTCCACCCGCAAGTCCGACTCGACGAAAAGCGTCGGCCAGCGAGCGCACCTGTTCGTGGCGCGCGGCGTACGCGAGCTCCGATTCGGTGAGCGGCTCGCATCGGCACACGATGCGGCCCGCATCGGCTTTGTCCAGCACCTCGCCCGCGTGCGACCCGTGCCGGCTCTGAACCTTGATCGCGGCAAGGGCCGGGATTCCGAAGCGACCCGCGAGCTCATCGACCGGCTCGAGCTCCGACTCGCTGCCGGGCAGAGGGCGAGTCGCCGTGGCGCATGGTGCCTGGTGGCCCAGCTTGCGACACACGGCATCGCTGGTCTCCTCCGCCATCAGCCGGTACATGGACAGCTTGCCGCCGGCGATGGTGACGAATCCCTCGGCGCCGTCAGACGCGTGATCAATCACTTGATAGCGGCGCGACAGCTCATCCTCGTAACGCCGCCATTTGAAAAGCGTGGGGCGCACGCCTGTCGTCGTTCGAACCGGGCGGTAGTCCCTGATGGAGGGGAAGACGCGTTCGAAGGCCTGCAGCAGATACTCGACCTCGTCTTCATAGACGTCGACCGAGTCGAGGTCGCCGTAGAAATCGTCGTCGGTGGTGCCGAGGAGCGTGAACCCGCCGTGCGACACCATCAGCACGTCGCGACCATCGACGGTCTCGGCGCTCAGTCCAAAGTTCGAGATGCGGTGTGGGTACACGATGTGAATTCCCTTGGCAGGGCGGAGTCGCACGTCGCTGCCGACCATCCGGCATATCTCCGGGACCCACGGCCCCGCCGCGTTGACGACCACCTTGGCGCGGGCCTCCGACTGGGCGCCGTCAGATGATCGGTAGATCACCCCGATCACCCTGCCGCCATCGCGAACCAGCTCGGTCACACGCGTGTGGTTCAGGGCGCGAGCGCCATGAGCTACTGCGTCCTGGACGTTGGCGTACACGAGTCGGTGGGGATCGATACCCCACTCCTCCAGCGTCACCGCGCCGACCAGCTCGGTGGTGAGCCTCGGCTCGGCGTGCCGGGCCTCCGCCGCGTTGAGCCTGACGTGCGGGTTGGACTTCTTCAGCGGTTGGAAGCGGTCGTACACCTCCATCGCCGTCTCCATTCGCTCGATGTTGTTCCTGTCATGGGGGAGAATCGGGACTATGAAAGCAATGCGGTACACCATGTGGCGGGCGATGGTCACGATGTGGCCTGCGTCCTCGCTCGACTTGCGCGTCGTGTCCCAGTCGAACTCGAGATAGCGCGGGCCGCCGTGGATCATCCAGGTTGACGCGCCGCTTGTGCCCGCGCCCCAGTCACCCTTCTCGAGGAGCAGGACCGAGAGCCCGCGGAGTGAGAGGTCGCGGGCGATGCCGGCGCCCGTCACACCTCCCCCGATGACGCAGACGTCGTGAGCGCTCGGAGCACTCACCTCGTGCACATTATTGGCGCGATCAGCCTGCTGCCTCGTGTTGCTTCTGAAACTCTTCGATGATGGCCTTGGCAAGGTGCGCGGGCATCTCGTCGTAGTGCGAGAACTTCTTTTGGAAGCTGCCACGGCCTTGCGTTATCGAACGAAGGTCGAGCGCAAATCGGAGCATCTCGTGCTCGGGCACCGTGGCTCGGACCTTCTGATACCCGTCGTCGGGCTCGGTGCCGAGGATCTTGCCGCGCCGGCCGTTGATGTCCGACATGATGTCGCCGAGGTTCTTCTCGGGCACGCGTATGTCCGCTTCGACGATCGGCTCCAAGAGCACCGGGCCGGCATCCAGGGCGCCCTTGCGAATGGCCATGGAGCCCGCGATCTGGAAGGCCATGTCGTTCGAGTCGACCTGGTGGAACTTGCCGTCGACGAGTGTCACCTTGACGTCGACCATCGGATAGCCGGCGACCACGCCCTTGCTCATGTTGTCGACGATCCCTTTCTGAACCGACACACGGAAGTTCTGAGGGATAGCGCCACCGAAGATCTTGTCCTCCCATACGAAGCCCTCGCCCCGCTTCGTGGGCGAGACCTCGATGACACAGATCCCGTACTGACCGTGCCCGCCTGACTGTTTGACGTGCCGTCCCTCAGCCCGGCTGTGGCCGGAGACTGTCTCGCGGTAGGCGACACGGGGCGTCTGCGTTGTCGCCTCGACACCGTACTTGCGCTTGAGCTTCTCCAGCGTCACGTCGAGGTGGACGTCCCCGAGCCCGGCGATGACGAGCTGCTTGGTCTCCTCCAATCGCTCGACATGCAGCGTCGGATCCTCTTCGCTCAACCGCGCCAGGCCGCTTGAGATTTTCTCTTCATCGCCACGAGCCTTGGGGGTGATCGCAACGCTGTAGGCCGGGCCCGGGAGCTCTAGCTGGGGAAGGGGGCCGCCGTCCTTCGCGCCGAGGGTGTCCCCGGTGAGCGTGTGTGCCAACTTGGTCACAGCACCGATGTCCCCTGCACGGACCTCGGTCGTCGCAACGTGCTCCTTACCCCGCGGGAAGAAGATCTGTGCGAGCCGCTCTTCTCCGCCGCGGCTCAGGTTGGCCAGGTGCATGTCGGCCTTGATAGTGCCGCCCACGACCTTGAAGTAGCTGACCCGACCGAACTGGTCACCGCCGGTGCTGAACACGAACGCCTTGGGCGGTTTGTCAGGGTCAGCTTCTGCCGGCGGTAGGAGCTCACAAACCGTCGACATCAGTGTTCGCACTCCCAGCAATCTCGTGGCTGAGCAGCACACCACAGGCGCCACCTTGCCAGCAAGGATCCCTTCACGTAGTCCCCGCTGGATCTCTTCCTCGCTGAGCGTACCGGCATCGAGGTACTTCTCGAGCAGCGAGTCGTCGCTCTCCGCGGCCGCTTCGATCAGCTGGCCGCGGTACTCATCGACGAGCTTCTGCATGTCGTCTGGAATCGGAGCTTCGCCTCCCTTTCCATCCGGCGTCGTCACGAAAGCTTTCAGGTGCAGGAGGTCGACGATGCCGCGGAACTCCTGCTCGGTGCCGATGGGAAGGTGGAGCGGAAATGGCCGCGGAACGAGGTGCTCGCGCATAGCGGCCACCGCGCCGTAGAAATCCGAATTTTCTTTGTCCAGCTTGTTGACGACGACGATTCGCGGCTTGCTGGTGCGGTTGCAGTGTTCCCAGGCGATCTCGGTGCCGACAGGCAGCTGTGCACCGGGGCCAACAACCACCACGGCGCCCTCGGCTGCTCGCAGACCGCTCAGGACCTGGCCCGCGAAATCGAAGAAGCCAGGGGCGTCGAGAATGTTGATCTTGTAGCCGTTGTGCTCCGCGAAGGCCACGCCCAGGTTGATCGAGATTTTTCGCTTGTGTTCCTCGGGCTCGAAGTCCAGGGTCGCGGTCGCCTGGTCCGGCGCGCCCATGCGAGCGATCGAGCCGGAGGCGAACAGCATCGCCTCGGCGAGCGAGGTCTTGCCGTCGTGCGAATGGCCGAGCAGGACTACATTTCTGATCTTGTCGGGCGCGAACTCAGCAGCCATTCACTCCCCCAGCACCTCCAGCCGCGGCGGGCACGAAACGGTAGGTCGATTTGTAAGTCTAAGGCGCGATTAAGGGACGGTTGGCTTGGGTATCATCTGTACCTATGGTCAAGAGGACCGCATCAATCGAAGAGGTGCTTGCCGCTGTCGAGGCCGCCCGCGATAAGGTCATGGCCGACGAGGTCAAGTCGCTTACCAAGCTTGGCATCCCTAAGGCGATGGCCTACCAGATGATCGCCAGTAGGTTCCACCAGAAGGTGGGAAACCAGGAGGAGGCTGAACCCGATCCATTTGAGGGCAATGCAACCTCTTGGGAAGAAATCGGATAAAAGGCGCGGGTGAGGAGGCCCTCCCGCGACTGTGTCGCGGGGACCCCAGAGGTGTCCCCTCCGAGTCACACGGTGTCCGGAGGCGCTTGGCGGGTGGTCTGCTGGGTGGCGGCCGGAGTGAATCCGGCCTAGAGCTCCACTCTGCATTGTTGAAGTAGTTGAGGGGTGAACCGCGCCCGCCGGCTCGCCCGCCTGCTTCGGATCCTTGCCGCCGTAATCGCCGAACCTGGACTCAATCCCCTCGAGCTCGCAGAACGGGCCGGCGTGTCGGAACGTACACTGCGCCGTGACCTGATCCAGCTGCGAGAGCTTGGGTACGAGGTCTCCTACACAGGCGGCTACGAGGTCCAGGAGAAGCTGAACTTGGAAGGTCGGTCTGCCCCGCGCTCACTGGGCCGTGTCTACGAGCAGCAGTTGGAGCTGCTGCGGAAGCAGCTTCCCAAGCGACTGGCGGCGCAGGTTATAGAAGAGGTCGATTCGCTGGCGCCCGCGGCGCTGGCATCGCTGTTTGCCACTGCGATCGAACGCCATGCGAACAGCAACGGATGAAGCCCTTGGTTCTCATCCCCAGCGGCGAGGCAGACGCCGATTTCACGTACGCATCGGGCTTTCCGGTCGAAACCGGTCTCTACATCCGGTTCGGCGAAGGGGACGATGTCCTGGTCGCCAGTCCGTTGGAGATCGACCGTGCCAGGTCGCAGAGCAAGGCCGTCCGCAAGTTGGGTTTCACCGAGGCGGGCTACGTCGACCACGGCGAATACGCGTCGTGGCCTCGACTGGCCGCCCGGCTGCTGCGCGAACAGGGCATCGAAGAGGCACGGGTTTCGCCCCGCCTGCTAGCCGTGTACCTCGAAGAGCTTCGCTCTGCCGGCATCCAGATCGAGATCGACCGCGCACTGTTCAGGGCTGAGCGCAGGCACAAGTCCGCGGAGGAGGCCGGCTTCATACAGGTCGCCCAGCGGGCAGCCGAGGCAGCAGTGACCGGGGTTGCTCGACAGCTGGCCCAGGCCGAGATCAAGGACGGAGTGCTGTGGCTGGAGGACAGGCCGCTCACCTCGGAGCGGCTCTACGCGCGCGCCCAGCTGCTGCTCGGGGAGATGGGCTTCAGCTGCCCCGAGATGATCGTCGCCGGCTCGCCCGAATGCGCCATGCCGCACTTTCGCGGTGGGGGGCCGATACGGGCCCGCGCGCCGGTGGTGATCGACATCTTTCCGACCAGTCGCGGCAGTCACTACTACGGCGATATCACCCGCACCCTGGTCGTTGGCGCAGTCCCGGACGAGATCCGGCGCATGCATGACGCGGTCATCCAGGCACTCAACGCCGGCATCGAATCCATCCGAGCCGGGGTCCCCGGCCGCGACGTCCATCACACCGTGTGCCGAGTCCTGGTCGACCGCGGATACGGGACGACGACCAAGGGCTTCGAGGGTCCTGACGGCGGCGCGAAGATGAACCACGGCACCGGCCACGGCGTCGGCCTGGACGTGCATGAGGAACCTGCATTGCGTGGACCGAATGAGGAACCGCTTCTCGATGGCGACGTGGTGACTATGGAGCCCGGGCTGTACCTGGCTGGGTTGGGCGGCGTCCGGGTCGAGGACACGGGCATGGTGACGAGTACCGGCTTCGCGAATTTCACGAGCATCACCCGCAGCCTCGATCCCAGGGACTACCTCTAGCGTTGGGTGCATTGGTGGAGGGATTGCGCCTGGAGCACGACGACTAGGTGACCGGTGGCACCTGCGGCAAATGCGGAGCGCCCTATGAAAGCGTGATCGGCGTCATTTACGAGGATGACGACGCCATCGCCATCTATCGTGCCGATATCTTCGACCACTTCCATCGCGATCCGGAGCCCAGGGTCGTCCTTTCGATCGCGGTCGGCGACTGGCAGGATGGCACCGATCGCACTGACCGTTGTTCTGCCGCGATCGAAGCCTGGGCTGACGGCGCGCGAGTTCGGCTGGCGTTCAGCGACCGGGCTGGCTCACCCTGGCAGGACCTGGAAGTCGTGAGCTGGCAGCTGTCCAGCAAAGAAGCCGAGGCGAGCCCGCTCAAGGACGCCTTCCTGCGCCTGGCCGACCACGTCGCACGCAGTGATCGGCGTCTGCGAAAGACGCTGGCTCCCAGGCCGCCCGCACCGCCGCTCGCGTAAACCCTGACTTTACAATCGGGTATGATGTCCGGATGCCCCGGTTGGAGACGCTCGGCGAGCGCATCCGGCGTCTCCGGCAGGACCGAGGCATGAGCCTGGCGAAGGTCAGCGGCGGCGATTTCAGCCGGGCGTTTCTGAACCAGGTCGAGCTCGGTCGCAGCCAGCCGTCAACGCGAGTGCTCCGGGTGATCGCGGGAAGGCTTGGGACCGAGGTTGACTACCTTCTCGAGGGACGTCTGCCCGCCGTGGAGCGAGAGCTTGCCCTGGAAAAGGCACGCGTGCTGGTCGCCCGCGGGCACGCCCGCCGCGCTCTGGCCGCCCTCGGCGCTGCGTTCGACTCTCTCGAGTGGCCGCTCGGCACCGATGCACGGCTGTGCAAGGCGGCCGCCTTAAGGATGCTCGGTCGCGTCGAGGAGGCCGAGGCGCTCCTGTCGGCGGAGAAAGAGGTGATCTCTGCGCATGGCGACACCCACCGCCTTCGGCGCCTGCGGGCGCTTCAGCGAGGAGAGGCATTCTCAATCGGAGACGGCGACCTCGAAGCCGCGGCTCAATCCCACCTCCGACTGGCCGACAGGGCGCAGCGAGCGGCCAACAGCCACGACGCGCTTGAGCATTACCGCGCGGCCAGGGTCTTATTGGAGGTTATTGCCCGGCCGGGAATGTAAAGACCGGCGGAGGAGCGACAGTCGGCGGCGTGATCTCCAGCGTGATCACCTCGTGGGCGACGAGCACGATCTTGTTCGGGTCGCCCGTATAGAGCTGCGGGCCCGTCTTCTCGTTCAGCTTGTCGATGTAGATGACCAGCTTCTGGTCCGGCGTGAGCGTCAGCGTCGACACGTGAGTTGCATCGAGCAACTGCTTGGTTCCGCCCCACTTGGTCCAGACGGAAAAAAAGTCGCCAAGCGTGAATACCCGGCTCTTTGGCGATTCGATGTGGATGACGTTGGTGTCAGAAGGGTGCACGTGCAGCCAGTAGTAACAAGTCGGCGCGGTGGGGTTCACGATCCCGATGTTGCCCGGGAGGGGGTGGACGACGCCGTTGTAGACGATCTGGAGGGCGGCGTGGTAGTGAACCTGGGTCTGCTGGAGTGCGTCGCAAGGGATCCCGGCTACGACCGGGGGAGCAGGGGTCTTGGTCGTCCGGCTGCTGACCACGCCGTAGATGATCAGGACGATGGCCAATACCGCCAGGACGCCTGCGACCGCGATTGGAAGGAGTGGGAGCTCCGGCCCGGTCTTCACCTTGACCGGCGGACGGCGCCCTGGCTTGGATTTGACCTTGGCCCCGCGCACGGCCGCCTTGGTTCGGGTCTGGCTCACTCGACTGATAGAATACCGACCTACCCTTTCTGGCCTCGGCCGGTGGCAATCGCCTCCGATCGATCGGGGCCTGAACCCATAGGAAGGAGGTCCCGGTTGCGGGAGTACGAAATTCTATACATCGTTCGCGCCGACCTGGACGACGACAAGGTCCAGGAGATCGTCAAGCGGGTCAACACGCTGATCGAGAAGGCTGGCGGGTCTGTTGAGCGAACCAACATCTGGGGCAAGCGGAAGCTCGCATACGAGGTGAAGCACCAGAAGGAGGGCTCGTACGTCCTCCAGGACTTTCAGATCGGACCCGGCCGCATCCCCGAGCTCGAGGCGGCGCTGAAGATCACCGAGGAAGTGTTGCGGCACCTGATCGTGCGCAAGCCTGAGAAGCCGACACCGACCCCCGTTGCACCGCCGCCGGCGGAGGTCGTCCTCGAGCCCGTTGCAGTTGAGGCGAGTGGTGCGGCGGAACGGTTGGATGGTGCGGATCGGGAGGAGGCTTAGATGTCCAATCTCAACAAGGCCCTGCTTATCGGCCGGCTGACCAAGGATCCGGAGATGCGCTACACGCCCAGCGGAACCGCGGTGACCAACTTCAGCATCGCCACCAACCGCTGGTCGACCGGACCGGACGGCGAGCGGAAGGAGTTCACCGACTACCACAACATCGTCGCCTACCCGATCGGAAAGCGGAATCTCGCCGAGACTGTCGCGCAGTACACGCGCAAGGGCGCGCTGGTTTACGTCGAGGGCCGCATCCAGACGCGCTCCTGGGAGGGCCAGGACGGCCAGAAGCGACGTGTGACCGAGATCATCGCCAACGACGTTCAATTCCTCGAGCCCCGCGGCTCGGCCGGCTCGGCCGGAACCGCAACCGGAGCCGGCGTTGCTCACAGCGCCGCCGCAGTCCACGAGGACACACCAGCCCCGGACGACGCGCCGCGCGATGTCGACCCGGACGAGATCCCGTTCTAGGAGAGACCCATGGCAGTAAACCGCCCACCACGTGACAGCTCGAGAGGGGGGCCGAAGCGCCAGCACCGCAAGGTCTGCAGCTTCTGCGTCGAGAAGATCAGCTATATCGACTACAAGGAGATCTCGCGCCTCCGCCGCTTCGTGAGCGACCGCGGCAAGATCCTGCCGCGACGGGTTACAGGCACCTGCGCCCGCCACCAGCGTCCGCTCACGACTGCCCTGGAGCGCGCGCGAGCGATCGCCCTGCTCCCGTACACGACCGAACAGCACTAAGCACGATCCCGCCCGATAGTTCGGGCGGCTGGTAGCGGCCTAGAATCGGCCCGTGCCGGTCTGTCCGAGCTGCGGTGAAGAAAACCCCGAGCGGGCGCGTTTCTGCCTTGCCTGCGCGACCCCGCTCGCAAAAGAGGTTCCCGAGCGCGAGGAGCGCAAGGTGGTTACGATCCTGTTTGCCGACCTCGTCGGATTCACGAGCCGCGCGGAGCACCTCGACCCGGAGGATGTTCGCGCCATGCTACGCCCCTACTACGCTCGATTGCGCTCGGAGCTTGGGCGCTTCGGCGGTACGGTCGAGAAGTTCATCGGTGACGCCGTCATGGCCGTCTTCGGCGCACCCGTCGTCCATGAGGACGATGCGGAGCGAGCCGTCCGCGCCGCGCTTGCCATCCGCGACGCTGTGGCGGAGCTCAACCACGCGGAGCCCGATCTCGACCTGCATGTGCGCATCGGGATCAACACTGGCGAGGCGCTTGTGACAGTTGGCGCCCGTCCGGCCAGGGGCGAGGGCATGGTCGTCGGCGACGTCGTCAATACTTCTGCGCGCCTCCAGGCCGCAGCCCCCGTCGACGGGATTCTTGTCGGTGAGAGCACCTTCCGCGCGACCGTGTCCGGAATCGAATACCGCGTCCTGGAGCCGGTGGACGCTAAGGGCAAATCGGCCCCGGTCGCGGCGTGGGAGGTCGTGGAGGCGTACTCGCGCCTCGGGGTCGACATCCAGCGGGGCAGCCGGACGCCGCTCATCGGCCGAGCCAGCGAGCTTGAGCTCCTGGGGTCCGCTCTCGCCCGGGCGCGCAGCCGGCGGGCGACCCAGCTGGTCACGTTCGTCGGAGTCCCCGGTATCGGCAAGTCGAGGCTCGTCGCCGAGCTCCTGAGCGTGGTCGAGGAAGACCACGAGCTGATCGTCTGGCGCCAAGGCCGATCGCTCCCCTACGGCGAGGCAGTTTCGTTCTGGGCGCTGGGGGAGATGGTCAAAGCGCAAGCCGGCATCCTGGAGAGTGACTCCGAGGAGCGGGCCGGGGACATGCTACGGAGGGCCGTCGCCGAAGTTGTCTCACCCGAAGACAACCCGTCGTGGGTTGAGGAGCACCTTCGCCCGCTGGCGGGGCTCGCCCGTCACTCCGAGACCCAGGGCGACCGCCGAGCGGAATCGTTCGTCGCCTGGCGCTGCTTCTTCGAATCCCTTGCCGAGCGGGGGCCGACGGTGCTCGTCTTCGAGGATCTCCACTGGGCCGATGACGGGCTCCTCGATTTTATCGATGAGCTCGTCGACTGGGTTACAGACGTTCCCTTGCTCGTCGTCTGCACCGCGCGGCCGGAGCTCCTGACACGCAGGCCTGGTTGGGGTGGCGGCAAGCCGGACGCGGTCACAGTGTCGCTCTCGCCGCTATCAGACGAGGAGACGGCACATCTGCTCGCGGGAGTCCTGGGCCGATCAGCGGTCTCGATTGATCTCCAGTCCGCTCTGCTCGTGCGCGCCGGCGGCAATCCACTCTACGCGGAGGAGTTCGCGCGCCTTGCCGCGGAGCGTGAGAACGGGTCCGACGTATCCGGTCTGCGGCTGCCGGAGTCCGTTCACGGAATCATTGCCGCGCGTCTCGACGGACTGGACCGAGACGAGAAGGCGCTCCTACAGGACGCTTCGGTGTTCGGCAAGGTGTTTTGGCTCGGCGCCGTTTCCGCGCTGGCTGAAGGCGAGCAGGACCTGATCGGGAATCGCCTGCACAAGCTGGAGAAGGGCAAGCTCGTTCGGCGCGAGCATCGTTCGACGGTGGGGGGCGAGACGCAGTACGCGTTCTCCCATCAGCTGGTCCGCGATGTCGCCTATGGGCAGGTGCCGCGCGCTCGGCGCGCCGAGAAGCACTGGCGCGCGGGGGAGTGGATTGCAGCGCTGGCGGGAGACCGTCTGGAGGATCGCGCCGAGCTGCTCGCATACCACTACACCGCGGCGCTGGAACTCGCTAGGGCGGCCGGCGAGGAGACGTCGCGAATCGTCGATCCGGCACGCCTGGCTCTTCGGGCCGCAGCGCAGCGGGCGCTCGCCCTCAACTCGTTCGAGGCAGCCTGCCGCTTCTACTCGCAGGCGCTGGAACTTTGGCCTGCCGACGACGCGGACCGCCCACGGGTTCTCTTCGACTACGGGCGAGCCCTATGGTTCCAGGACAGAACGGCAGCGGAAGTACTTACCGAGGCGCGGGATGGGTTGCTCGCCGGCGGGCACACCGAGGTCGCCGCCGAGGCCGAGATTCTTCTAGCCGATATCGCCTGGAGGGCCGGCGACGGAGACCTCGAGCGTGCCCACCTGGAGCACGCCCTGGCGCTCGTCCATAACGCCGGCCCTTCGGCGAGCAAGGCCGCGGTGCTCGTGCAGGCGGCACGCCTACTGATGATTGCTGATCGATATGCGGAGGCTATAGCCCTCGCTCAGGAGGGAATCGCGCTCGACGAGCGGTTCGAACGGCCCGCTCTGCGCGCGACAGCCCTCAACACCATTGGAACGGCGCGTGCGAGCACAGGGGACCCAGCCGGGATCGGCAATCTGGAGGAGAGCATCGCCATTGCCGAGTCGATGCGGTCTCCTTGGGATATCGTGCGTGGCTACGTCAACCTTGCCTCGGTCGTAGGCGAGCTTGGCGACTTGCGGCGCGCCCGCGAGCTCCAAGAGAAGGGCCTCGCCCTGGCCCGAACTTTCGGAATGGGCGCCTCCATCCGCTTCATCACTGCCGAGCTCGTCAAGGGCCTTTACTACGCGGGCGAGTGGGACGAAGCCGTGCGAATGGCGGACGAGTTGATCGCCGAGGTCGAGGCCGGAAGGCCGCACAACCTTGAAGCGCAGGTACGGTGCATCCGTGCCCGGATTCGCTTCGCGCGCGGAGATGACGATGGCGCACTCTCCGACTCCGAGCGTGCGGCGGTCGCTGCCAGCGCGATGCGGGATCCGCAGACAGTGATTCCGACGTTAGGACTCCATGCGCGCCTGCTCGCCCACCTCGGGCGGCGCGAAGACGCCGCCGCGGTGGCCGACGAGGTGTTGCGCCGAAAAGGAGAAAGGAGCGCCGTCGATGCCATCCTCGACCTCCTGCTCGCGGCCGATGAGCTCGGCCGTCGGGATGAGGTGAGTCGCGCCCTCGCGAGCATCGCGCATGTATCCGTCCGGGTTGAGTCTGCTCGCCGCTGGCTCGCCGGCGACTTCGTGGGGGCCGCAGATGCTTTCGAGCGCGCCGGCGACCTTCCGAGTGCAGCGTATTGCCGCCTGTCCGCTGCCGAGCAATTCGTCACCGGCGGCCGCCGCGCCGAGGCAGACGCGCAGCTCGAGCTCGTGCTGGACTTCTACGTCGCTGTCGGCGCCCACGAGTACGTCCGCCGCGCGACTGCGCTCCTGGCCGCGACGGCTTAGGCGCCCCTGGGTCGGTCCAGGCCGGACCGCCTCTACCTTTAGAATCAGGATGCCGCCGCAATCCTTTACTGGAGCGCGCCCATGACCTTCCAAACCCAGCTTCGCATCCCCGGTCCGACGCCTCTGCCTGAGCGCGTCGTGCGCAGCATGAACCGGCCGATGATCGACCACCGCGGGCCTGAGTTCGCGGCGATCCTGGCAGAGATCAGCGCCGGGGCGAAGCGGGTGTTCAAGACCACCAACGATCTCCTGCTCCTCACCAGCTCAGGGACCGGTGGGCTCGAGTCTGCAGTCGCCAACCTTGTCTCGCCGGGCGACGAGGTCGTCGCGGCTCTGTGCGGCAACTTCGGCGAGCGGTTCGCCGCGCTCGCGGCGGCGTACGCCGCCGACGTGGTCCGCCTCGAGTTCGAATGGGGACAGCCCGTGGACGCGGACGACTTAGCCGCGGTGCTCGAAAGGCACCCCAAGGCCAAGGTTGTGCTCCTCACGCACAACGAGACGTCAACCGGCCTAACGAACCCGCTGC
>JALYYG010000079.1 GCA_030946685.1 Candidatus Dormiibacterota bacterium
TGGCATGGTGCGCATCGCGGTTCGCGCCGCCGCCATCAACTTCCCCGACGCCCTGATGGTCGCCGGGAACTACCAGGTCAGGCCCGCGCTCCCCTTCGTGCCGGGCGTGGAGGTCAGCGGCGAGGTCGTATCCGCGCAGGCGGGCTCCGGCTTCAAGCCTGGTGACCGTGTGATGGCGCTGCTGGACAGCGGCGGACTCACCTGCGGCGGATACGCAGAGATCGCGGATGCGGCACCGACGTCCGTATTCCGCATGCCCGACAACATGTCCTTCGAAGAAGCCGCGGGTTTCACGCTCACATACCAGACCGGTTGGTTCGGCCTCCATCGCCGCGCCCATCTGAAGCCCCTGGAGATCTTGCTCGTGCATGCCGGAGCCGGCGGAGTCGGGAGCGCTGCGATTCAGCTGGGCACGGCCGCCGGAGCCGCGGTCATCGCGACCGCGGGCACCGACGAGAAGGTCGAGGTGTGCCGGCGCCTCGGCGCGGACCACGCCATCAACTACAAGACCCAGGACTTCGTCGAAGAGGTCAAGAGGCTGACGGGCGGGCGCGGCGCCGACGTGATTTACGACCCGGTCGGCGGCGACGTATACGACCGCTCGACCAAGTGCATCGCATTCGAGGGTCGCATAGTCATTGTCGGCTTCACGTCGGGGCGCATCCCGCAATCCGCCACCAACCACGTGCTGGTCAAAAACTACTCGGTCGTCGGTCTTCACTGGGGCCTGTACAAGACGCGCTCGCCGGAGCTCATACCGCCGGCCTCGCGCGCCTTGCTGGAGCTGTACGAGGCCGGAAAGATCAAGCCATACATCTCGGCAACGCTTCCACTGGCTGAGGCTCCGACGGCGCTCGCCATGGTCGCCGAGGGCAAGAGCACAGGCAAACTCATCCTGACCACGTGAGAGGCCTTCGCATCGCGCTGGCCGCAGCACTCGTGGTGCTCGTGGTCGTCACCGTCCTTGTCGCGCTCGCCGTCCTGGGACCGTTTGGAGGTGGGAAGGCGCCCGAGGTGCTGGCCAAAGATCAGACGCTGAGCTTTCCAATCGCGCGGGACGTCGCCGACCTCGACCCTGCCCAGATGTCATCGCCGGCAGACGTCGACGTCTTACGCAACGTGTTCTCAGGGCTGTACAAGTTCGACCAGGGCCTGCGTGAGGTGCCTGACCTGGCGATAGGACCTCCGACCCTCTCCCCGAACGGCATCACGTACACCTTCAAGCTGCGCAAGGACGCCAGTTTTTCCAACGGAGACCCGATCACAGCCGACGACTTCCTGTACAGCTGGAACCGAGCCGCCGCCAAGCAGGGCGAGTATGCCGGACTGTTTCAACCCATCGCCGGCTACCAGGCCGTCGCCGACGGCAGGTCGACCAAGCTCAGCGGACTCGTCAAGGTCGACGCGTACACATTCACATCCACGCTGACCGAGCCCGCGGGCTACTGGTACACAGTTGTCGGGCTCTGGCCGTTCTGGGTCGTGGACAGCAAGGTGATCGCGGCCGCCGGCGACAACGCATGGTTCACCAACCCGCAGACACTGATCGGCAGCGGCCCGTATCGGATGACGGCTCGCTCTTCCGGCCAATCCCTTGATTTCGAACCGGTGCCCGCATGGTTCGGCGGATCGACCGGCGCCATCAGCCACGTGCACATCGAGGTCCTGGCCGACCAGGACGCGCAGCTCGCTAAATATGAAACAGGCGTCTACACCCTCATCGGCTACGCGCGCCAGGGCCTGTCGCCGGCGGCGGCCGTGCGCTACACGTCGGATGCGAAATTGAAGAGCCAACTCCAATTGATCCCAGCCGGCCTAACTTTCTGGGCCGGTTTCAACCTGCAGACCGGGCCATTCGCGGGCATCGGACCCGGGAAGGCCGGGCGCCACGCGTTCAGCACGGCGATCGACAGAAGCGCGCTCGCCGTCGCGGTCTGCAACCAGAAGACGGCCTGCGTTCCGGCAACAGGTGGGCTGATCAGCAAGGGTCTCCTCGGCTATCTCGGCGATGGCGCGGATTCGAACACGAAGTTCGACGCCGCCGCAGCGAAGGCCGAGTACCTGGCCTGGGACCCGAAAGGGACCAAGGTCAAGGGCCTCACCTATACATATGACACCGACCCCTTCAACAAGGCGGTATGTACCAACCTCATCGCGCAGTGGCAGAAGAACCTCGGCGTCGTCGTCACGTGCGTCGAGGTGGATCGGAAGACGTTCTTCGACAACCGCAACGGACGGTGCGCCTACCCTCTATTCAGGCAGAGCTGGCGGGCGGATTACGACCACCCTCAGGATTGGTTCGACTACCTGTTGGTGACGGGCGCGAGCTCCGGCGGTTCGTGCTACTCGAACCCGACGCTGGACAAGTCAGTCAACAGCGCGGACGCGAAACCGCTGCCAGGCGCGCTGGCTGATTACAAGGCCGCCGGTGAGGTGCTCACCCACGACACGGTCTTCGGCGGGCTCGTATACGGTGAGCAGCAGTACCTCTCCCACCCGTACGTCGAGGGCGTCGGCGGGAACGCGCTGTACGACTTCTACTGGATCAACGCGCGGATCGTGAAACACTAAGCACCTCCGACCCGAGCTAGTTGAGCGTGGCCAAGACCTCTGGCGACATGTCGCTGGCAAATGGGCCGTCGGGGATGGCGACGAGCCAGACGTGGAGCATGTCGGGCGTGCTGCCGTTGCTGCTCCCGCGCGGACAGGTCCCGCTCTTGTCGTTGCTGCTGGCGGATGCATCGTGAGCGAAGGCGACGATCTCGCCTGTCGTTGTGTCGAAGCACAGGTTGTCGTGGTGGTGCCACACGGTCAGCGAGCCGCCGATCTCAGGCCCGGACATCGCGAGGTTGGGCATGATGTACATCGCGCCGATCAGGACCGGCCCGTGCTTGCTGTTGAAGTAGATCAGCGACTGCACGTGGTCAGGCCGCAGAACGTCGGCGGCGCTGAAGTAGGCCTTGTTGACGTAGTGCATGATTTGCAGCCCCTCCGCCTCCATGGGCTTGTAGCCGGCTTGGATCGCCACGCGCTCGTCCTTGTATTTCGCGACGGCAGCCCTGGTCGCGTCGATCAGCTGTAAGGCGGCTTCAAGCTGGGGGCCCGTCACGGCTGTCGGGGGCACCGCAACATGGTTGTGCCCAGTGGCGACGGCAGCGGTCCCTTTGGGCGTCGCCCATTCCACCGAGGCTGCCCATCCCGCCGCGTCGCTCGACATCACGATCAGCGCTAGCGAACCGACCAGGAACGCTCGCCGCGTCCAGACCCCGAACGGCATCGACACGTACGAGGCTCCTACCAGACCCACGACGACGAGCGCGATGCCAAGCCCCAACAGGACGTGCCCAGGGTTGCCCAGGGTGAAGAGCCCCTCGCGATGGGCGAGTGTCGGGTCGTGCGCGTGAATGTAGGAGTCCAGGGCGAGCCCGAGCAGAAGCGCCGCCACGCCCACGACGCCCGTCGTCAGGAATACGGCGAGTCTCTTCATCTAGATCCTGGTCAGAGCTTACCGGGGAAATGGCAGGCGGCCAGATGCCCGTCCTGCTTCTTCTCCAGTGGCGGCTCCACCTCCGAGCAGATCTGCTGAGCGATCGGGCAGCGCGTGTGGAACCGGCAGCCGCTCGGCGGGTTCACCGGCGACGGGATCTCGCCGCTCAGCAGGATCGGCCGCCGCGCCGCTTCCAGGTCCGGGTCGGGGATCGGGACCGAGCTCTGCAGGACCTTGGTGTACGGGTGGAGCGGCTGATCGCGCACTGCGGCGGTCGAACCAAACTCGACGATCTTTCCCAGGTACATCACCGCGATCCGGTCGCTCATGTGGTGGACGACAGAGAGATCGTGGGCGATGAAGAGGAACGTGAGATGGAACGTGTCCTGCAGCTCCTCCATCAGGTTGACGATCTGGGCCTGGATCGACACGTCCAGGGCGGAGACCGGCTCGTCGGCGACGATGAAGCTCGGGTTCAGGACGAGTGCTCGCGCGATGCCGATGCGCTGGCGCTGCCCGCCGGAGAACTCGTGCGGATATCGGTTGATGAAGTTGGGGTTCAGGCCGCACACGCGCATAACTTCCTGGACGCGCGTCTCAGCGGCACGACCGCGAGCGATGCGGAAGTTACGCAGCGGCTCGGCGATGATGTCGCCGACCGCCATGCGCGGATTGAGGGACGCGTACGGGTCCTGGAAGATCATCTGCATCTGCTGGCGGACGCGGCGCAGCTTCTCGCCACGAAGCTTTGTCAGGTCGACCTCGTTGAAGTACACGTGGCCTGAAGTGGCCGGCTGCAGCTGCACGATCACCCTGCCGAGAGTGGACTTGCCGCAGCCTGATTCCCCGACGAGCCCCAGCGTCTCACCTGTGTTGACCGCAAGGTCCACCCCATCGACCGCGTGCACTGTGGCGTGGCCGAGAAGCCCCGCACCGACCGCGAAGTGCTTGACGACGTTCTCGACCCGGAGCAACGGGGCGGTGACAGCGCCGGCCGCCGTCGCCTGCGTCGCCTGAGCCGTCACCGCTCGCCTTTGTCCGCGGCCGGCACGTTGCTCATAAGGACCCAGCAGCGAGCCTGCTGGCCGCCGCCGACGTCGTCGAGGGTCGGCTCCTCGGTGAAGCACTTGTCGATGCGGAACTTGCAGCGCGGGTGGAACTTGCAGCCGGGCGGCGGATTGGAAAGGTCTGGTGGGAGGCCGGCGATTGACAGCAGCTTTTGATGACCCCGCTCGTCCGCGCGCGGGATCGAGCGCAGCAGCGACCACGTGTACGGGTGCTGCGGGTTCTTGAAGATGGCGCGCGTCGGACCTTCCTCGACGATGCGGCCGGCGTACATGACGATCACCCGCTGGCAGAGGCTGGCGACCACCGAGAGGTTATGCGTGATCAGAATCACCGCGGCGCCGAACTCACGGTTGAGGTCACGCAGCAGCTCAATGATCGAGGCCTGGACCGTAACGTCGAGAGCGGTCGTCGGCTCATCGGCGATGAGAAGCGAGGGTTCGTTGGAAAGGCCCATTGCGATCATGACCCGCTGACGCATACCGCCCGAAAACTGGTGCGGATAGTCCTTCACCCGCTGAGCGGCAGCCGGTATGCGGACGCGCTGCATCATCGGCACGACCCGCTCGCGGGACTGCTTGCTCGTGAAGCGTCGATGGGCCGCCATCGCCTCTTCGACCTGGAACCCGACCTTGAGCACAGGGTTCAGGGACGTCATCGGGTCCTGAAAGATCATGGCGACGTCGGCGCCGCGGAACTCTCGAATCTCCTCGTCCGACATGTGGATCACGTCGCGATCGCCGAACAGGATCCGCCCGCTCGTGATCTTGCCCGGGTCAGGAATCAGGCGCAGGAGAGAGAGCGCCGTCATCGTCTTCCCTGACCCGGACTCGCCGACGATGCCGACGGTCTCGCCGCGATCGACGTCGAAGCTGATGCCGTCGACGGCGGTCACCGTGGGGCCCGAGCCGAAGAACTGGACCCTCAGGTCTTGGACGCGCAGGAGCGGGGCCAGGGCTTACCGCCTCATCCGCGGGTCGAAGGCGTCGCGAAGGCCGTCGCCGAGCCAGTTGAAGGCCATCAGTGTGATTGACAGAGCGATGGTCGGCGCGAGCGCGATGTGGGGCGCGAAGTCGAGGCCGTGGTAGCCGTCGTTGGCCATGGCACCCCACGACGGCGCCGGTGACGGAAGGCCCAGCCCGAGGAAGCTCAGGAAGGCTTCGAACAGGACGGCGGCCGGGATCGCGAACGTCGACTGCACGATGATCGGGCCCAGAGCGTTGGGGAATATGTGGCGGACGACGATCCCAAAGTCGCGCGCACCGCTCATGCGCGCCGCCTCGACGAACTCGCGTTCGCGAAGGGCCAGCGCCTGCCCTCGAACGAGCCTGGCCACGTCCATCCAGCGCGTGAACGAGAACGCCAGGATGATCACGAAAACTCCACGCGGGATCAGATGGAGCGCGTCAGAAAGTACGAAGACCAGGATCAGCGCCACAAGCAGATCGGGGATTCCGTACCAGATGTTGATGACGAACGAGATGACCGTGTCGACCCAGCCGCGATAAAACCCGGCCAGCAATCCGAGCGGGATGCCGATGAGGCTGACGATGATGGCGCTTCCCACGCCCACCTGCACTGTGATCGAGGCGCCGCCCATGATCCGGCTGAGGATGTCGCGGCCGGCCTGGTCGAGGCCCAGCGGATGGGCGAGGCTGGGGGGCTGGTAGGTCGGACCCACCGCCTGCAGCCACACCGGGTAAGGCGTCCAGAAGGTGGCGACGAGCGCGGTCAGGAGCAGCAGGACGATGATGCCCGTTCCCACCAGCGCGAGGCGATTTCGCCGAATCCTGTTCCAGGCGTCCTGCAGGAGCGAGACCTGCGTCGGCATCTCATAGGTCGGGGTCATATCCGGCTGTGGAAGCGCTGCCACAGCCATCAGTAACGAATCCTCGGATCCAGGATTGGGTAGATCACGTCGACCAGGAGGTTGGCGAGGCCGACCAGCGCGGCGTAGAACGTGAACACACCGATGACGATGTTGTAGTCCCGCGCAAGGATGCTGGTGATGAACTCCTTGCCCAAGCCCGGAATGCCAAAGATGTTCTCGATCACCACCGAGCCGGTGATGATGCCTGTGATCAGCGGCCCAAGGATCGTTACCACGGGGATGAGCGCATTACGGAGGGCGTGCCGGAGCACAACCACCCGCGCCTTGAGGCCCTTGGCCCAAGCGGTCCGCACGTAATCGGTGCGGATGGTCTCGAGCATGCTGGCCCGCGTGAGCCTGGCGACGTAGCTCGCATAGGGCAGGCCGAGGGCCAGCGCCGGCACCGGAATCTGCTCAAGCTTGCCCCAGCCGGGGATGTAGTAGAAGGTGCCGCCGGTCCAGACAAAGAAGTAGTGACCGAAGATGAGGAGGCCGAAGATCGCGAGCACAAAGCTCGGAATGCTGTAGCCGGCCACCGAAGCGCTGGAGGCGATGTAGTCCACCCATGTGTTCTGTCTGAGCGCGGCGATGATGCCAAGGAAGAGCCCCAGGCCGATCGTGACCAGCAGCGCCCAGAAGCCGACGGTGGCGCTCACAGATGCTTCGCGTACCAGAAGAGGCGTTATCTGGACGCCGCGGTTGATCAGCGACTCTCCCAGGTCGCCGTGGAGGACGCTCGTGAACCAGTTCGCGTACTGCTGGGGCAGAGGCAGGTCGAGGCCGTAATGATGGAGACTCGCCGCCACCGACTCCGGGCTCGTTCGGGCCTCATTGAGGAAAGCGTTGCCCGGTATCTGATGCAGGAGGAGGAAGACGATCGATGACACCAGCACGGTGGTCACAGCGATGAGCATTAGGCGCTGCCCGATGTAGCTGACAGTCCCTCGCGTCACCTGACTTCCCTACCTCTGCTCATCGACGAGTGGAAAAGGGGGGCCGCCACTCTGGCGGACCCCCCTATTTTGTGCGTTCTGACGCTGTTTAGGAGTGCTGCAGTATGCGGGCGTCGCTCCAGTAGAAGTCGTAAAGCGCGTTGCCGTCAACGCCCTTGACCCAAGGGTGTACGACGTTGGCGTGAATGTAGTACACGAGCGGGCCTGGGATGCTCTGGTCGACCAGGATCTGGTTGGCTTTCTTGTAATCAGCCAGTCCGTCAGTCAGGGACTTCTGGTTGGCCGACGTGACGAGGCTGTCCAGCGCCGGGTTCGAATAGCAGGAACCGCTCGAGCCGCCGCCGGTCACGAAAAGGAAGTCGAACCAGTCCTGGGGGTTGTCGTAGTCAGCGCCCCAGCTGTGCCGGAAGATCGGATAGGTGCACTTGGTGCGGGCGGCGAAGAAAGACGCGCGGTCCTGTGAGGCGCACTGCACGGTGACTCCCAGGTTCTTCTGCCACTGCGAGGCCAGGTTCTCGCACACTGCCTTGTTGAAGGCGGTGGCGTTGTACGTGTAGACGAGACCCTTGACCTTCGATCCAGTGGGGTCCCAGGCCTGGTACTCCGCCTTCGCGGCGGCGGCGTTGAACACCGCGTTCGGGTCGGTGTTGTCGCCCAGGAATCCCTGCAGGCCCTTCGTGATGACGCCGCCGGTGGCGGCGCTGCAGGCGGTTCCCTTCGAGCAGGCGATGTCGACCAGCTGCGCGCGGTCGATCGCTGTGCTGAACGCGTGGCGGCCGTGCATGCCGGCGTCGATGCCGGCGAATGGCCCCACTTTGAGGTTGAAGCCGATCCAGTCAGTGCGAGCCAGTGGCTTCAGGGTGAGCTGAGCCTTAAGCGAGGGATCGTTGCTGTACCGAATCAGATCCTCAGGGGTGAGGCTTCCCTGAGCGTAGCCGATCATGCTGAAGTTCCCGGATTCGTACTTGGTGAGCTCGGCCTTCTGGTCGGCGATGACCTCGATGTGCACATGCTTGATGACGCCGGTGGATCCGCCGTACCAGTTGGCTACCGGTGCGAAGTCGATCGACTGCTTCGCGACCCGTGCCGTCATCTTGAACGGACCCGTGCCGATATAAGTCGCGGGGTCGGTGAACCACTTGTCGTCGCCGGCGACCGAGATAACCCTCTGGTCGACGACGTACGCCGTCCACAAGGCTACTTCCGTGTACCAGTAACCGGCGGGGGCGCTGAGCGTTGCCGAGAAGTTGTAGTCGTCGATCTTCTTGAGCCCACTCATGGTCGTGGCCCTGCCTTTCGATACATCGGTGTAGCCAACGACGGGAGCGAAGACCGATGCGTAGTCACCCTGCAGGCGCGCCGCGCGGTTCCAGCTGTAGATGAAGTCGTCAGCCTTGACCGGGTCGCCATTGGAGAACTTGACGTCGTGCCTCATCGGGAACGTGTAGGTCAGTCCGTCGGACGAGATGGTCGGCGGCCCTGACGCGATGTCGGGAACCTGCTTCAAATCGTCTGTGAACTTGTAGAGGCCCGAGAAGACATTGCGGAAGATGTCGATGTCGACCCCGGCAGACATCTTGCCCGGGTCGAGGATGCCCACGTCGTCGACGAGCGGGAAGCTGAGCGTCTGGTCGGAGGCCAGATTCTCAGACGTACCGCTACCGCCGCCGCCACAGGCAGCCGCGATCGAAAGTGCTCCCAAAAGCACCGCACTCAGGGAGCGAAACTTGGAGCCTCGCGTCATACATCCTCCTCTGGATACAAACTGCAAGGAAGGCGCCCGAGATTTGCCGCCCACCTTTACGTCCCATCGCCCTCTTCCCGGCCGACCGGGGCGAGAGTGCGCCGGCGACGGAACCCAGCCATCCAGCGATGGCCGCCGCTACTCCACGATCATCTTTGGGCTTTGATCGGCCCGTGTCAAGCTTCTCTCGGCCGGCGAACCTGCGTTCGACCCGCAGTATCTCCTTGTATTCGGCGGCCTGCCTCGTCCTCCCCGCACATGCAATGATCGAACGGTGAGCGTGATCGGCCAGGGAAATCGGCGCCTCGAAGGCCGCGAGAAAGTGGCAGGCTCCATCCGGTTCACCGCCGATCTCGAGCTGCCTGGTTTGCTCTACGTCCAGCTCGTGCTCAGCCATCTGCCCAGCGCGAGGATCCGTGGCATCGACACGGCAACTGCCCGATCCGCGCCTGGGGTGATCGATGTCGTCACGGGCGCCGACCTCCCCACCGTGAGCGATCCAAGCCCCGAAAAGCCCCTCGCTCTGGGGCGCGTCTTCTATGTCGGACAGCCGGTTGCGGCGGTGATCGCTGAGAGCGAGACCGCAGCCTGGGACGCGGCTGCGCTCGTCGAGGTGGACTACGAACCGCTGCCGGCGACCGTCGATCCCGAAGCGGCCATGCGTGAAGGGGCGGCGGTGGTGCTGGACGCCGAGGAGGCCGCGGACAGCGCGGACGCCTCTATGCACGGCGCGGGTACGGACTCCGATGCCGAGGCTGCGCCCGCGCGCCGGCCGCCCAATGTCAGCGCGGTCGTCAGCGTCAAGCGCGGAGATGCGAACGCCGCACTCGAGTCGGCAGAGGTCGTCATCAAGGCCACCTATCGCCTCGCCGGCGTGCATCACGCGCCTATGGAGCCGCACGTTTCCATGGTCCGGCCCGAGCCTGATGGCGGCATGACTGTGTGGGCGCCGACGCAAGGACCCTTCGAAACGCGGAACGGGGTCGCCAAGCTGCTCGGGATACCGCCTCACAAGGTCCGGGTCATACCGATGCCTGTAGGCGGCGGATTCGGAGGCAAGGTCTGGCTCCTCGAGCCACTGCTCGTCCTCCTGGCCAGACGGACAGGCCGCGCGCTGCGCCTGAACCTGACGCGGCAGCAGGATTTTGCCGTCGCCCGATCCGCGCCCGCGGCCAGCTTCGACATCGAGCTTGGTGCTAAGCGCGATGGGACCCTGGTCGCGCTCCGGGCGCGCTATCACTACGACAACGGGGCCAGCAGCGGATGGCACGGCGGGATCACCGCTTCATTCCTTACCGGGACCTATCAATGTCCCAACTTCGAGATCACCGGCTTCGAGGTCTCGACGAACAAGACGCCGGTCGAGGCATACCGCGCACCTGGCGCCCCGCAGTCCTACTTCGCCCTGGAGTCGGCTATGGATGAGCTCGCCCTTGAGCTGAAGATGGACCCGATCGAGCTCCGGCTCCGCAACGCGTCTCGCGAGGGCGACCTGGGCGGTGACGGAAAGCCATGGCCGCGCATCGCGATGGTCGAATGCCTGGAGGAGGCTCGGCAGCACCCGCTGTACACGGCCCCTTGCGCGAAAGGCGAAGGCGTCGGGGTCGCCCTTGGGTCATGGGGTGGGGCGCGGACGCCATCCGCCGCCGGCTGCCGGGTCGAACCCGACGGGACCCTGACCGTGCATGTCGGAACCGTCGACGTCAGCGGGTCGTTCACCGGGCTGGCGATGATCGCCGCGGAGTCGTTCGGCATTTCGATCGACAAGGTTCGGATCGAAGGCGGAGACACCGGTGTGGCGCCGCACGGCCCGGTGGCGGCGGGCAGCCAGGTCACGTACAGCATGGGCGGAGCCATCCAGGAGGCCGCGCTCGAGGCGAGGCGGCAGCTGCTCGACATCGCCACCAGCGAGCTTGAAGCGGCGCCCGAGGACCTCGAGATCGTTGACGGGCGCGTGACAGTGCGCGGCGTGCCCGATCGGTTCGTTGAGATCACGAAGCTGGTGGGGCTGAGTACCGAGTTCATGGGTCGGTACAAACCGATACAGGCCACCGGCCGCTCGGCCGTGCTGGAGGCGTCGCCGCAGTTCACCGTCCACATCGCGAGGGTCCGCACCGACACGGAGACTGGGGCGTTTGAGCTCACTGGCTACGCCGCAATCCAGGACGTCGGGCGCGCGATCAATCCACCCGAGATCGCGGGCCAGATCCACGGCGGCGCCGCCCAGGGCCTCGGCCGTGCGCTTGGCGAGCAGCTCGCGTACGACGGCGACGGCCAGCTCCGCACTGCCAGCTTCCTCGACTACGAGCTCCCCACCGCGGACCAGCTGCCCGAAATCGACGTGCAGCTGATCGAGGTTCCGTCGCCGGTTGGTCCGCTCGGCGCCAAAGGAGTCGGCGAGCCGCCGGCGATACCCGGGCCGGCAGCCATCATCAACGCGCTCGCGCGAGCCACGGGAACCAGGGTTCGGGACATCCCAATCGACCGCTTTGCATTTGTCCGGTAGGCAAAGCTTCACAAGCGACTATCCTTATACGGCGCCTCGCGGCTGAGCAGCCGCCCCTCCACCTGCTAGCTGACTCCACCATCACTTCCGGAGCTCTCCCAGGAGGGCACATTGATCATCACCGCCAACCCGCCCGTATCCGTCGAGAGGGGAAGTCCCGGTTCATCGATGCGCGCCTACGTGGCCCGCACCCTGCCCGCATGCTCACCGATCCTTGTCTGCAACCGTGCTCCAAGCGAGCCCAAGCCGGAGGGAGGCTTCAAACGGGGAGCCGGTGGCGTTATCACCGCGCTGCTCACACTTGCCGAGGCGACTGAAGCGGATTGGGTCGCATGCGCGCGAAACGACGACGAACGGCAGCTGGCCACGAGCGAAGGCGCGGCCGTCACCATCCCGCTGCTCAACTCCACCGGTCGCCTGCACTACGCGATCCCGACCAAGGATCAGTACGACATGTATTACGGGGTGTTCGCCAACCCCGTGCTCTGGTTCATCCAGCACTACCTCTGGGACCTCGGCAACGAGCCTGTCATCGACGACCGAATCCATCAGGCGTGGGAGGAGGGCTACGTCGAGGTCAACCGCCAGATCGCCGAGAAGGTGATCGCGGTCGCCCGGAAGGCGCCGAGCCGTCCCCTGGTCATGGTCCACGACTACCAGCTCTACCTGGTCCCACGCCTGGTGCGAAAGGCGCTGCCCAAGTCGATGATCCAGCATTTCGTGCATGTCCCGTGGCCGACGCCGCAGTACTGGAAGGTGCTTCCCAAACAGATGCGCGATGCGATCCTCGAAGGCCTGCTCGGATGCGACATCGTCGGCTTCCAATCGAGCCTCGACGTGCGCAACTTCCTCCTTACGTGTGAGGAGAACGCAGGTCTACAGGTGGATGAAAAGGAGCGTGCGGTTTTCTACGCGGGCCGCGTCGTCTATGCGCGCCATTACCCGATATCGATCGACGTCGCCACGACCTCGCGCCTTGCCTCATCTCGTGGGGTCAAGCGTCAGGAGCGCGACCTTGCGTCGTGGCGGCCGCAGCGCCTGATCGCGCGCATCGACCGGACTGACCCGTCCAAGAACATAGTGCGGGGGTTCATCGCCTACGACAAGCTCCTCCGCTATCACCCAGAGCTTCGCGGCGAGGTCCAGTTCTGGGCCTTCCTCCAGCCATCACGACAAGACGTCGCCGTCTACAGCCGATACCTCCGGCAGATCCGGCAATCGGTGGGTCGCATCAACAGCGAGTTCGGCACCGAGACCTGGCAGCCCGTCCGGCTGGAGATTGGGGAGAGCGAGCGCAAGGCCGTCGCCTCGCTCAAGAACTTCGACGTGCTGTTGGTCAATCCCGTCTACGACGGGCTGAACCTCGTCGTCAAGGAGGGCGCCCTTGTCAATGCGGCCAACGGGGTGATCGTGCTCTCAGAGAACGCCGGCGCCCATGAGGAGCTCCACGCGTACGTGCTGTCGATCAACCCGTTCGACGTCGAAGCCACCGCAGCCGCCTTGTATGTCGCCCTCACTATGGGTCCGGCGGAGCGGCGGCGACTGAACGAGGGAGCGCGCGAGGTCGTGCGCGGCAACGACATCAACCGATGGATCAGCAGGCAGGTGCAGGACCTGCGCGACCTGGTCGTGACGCCGCCGGTGCGCGCCTAGGCCAACGCTCCGGGCTGCTGCGCGACCGCCCAGTCCGCGATGCTGCGGAGGAAGGCCGAGGCCTCCGCGGGGCCCTCGACGATCAGGTCGCAGTGATCGAAGAGGTCGCGGGGCACCTCGGCGGAACCGACACCGACGCAGAGGTGCGGGATCGACGTTTTGCTTGCCACATCGAATACCGAGCGGTCGTTTTCGTCATCGCCCATGGAGACGACGCCGGCCGGCGTGTAGCGACGCAGTAGGGCCTCGAGCGTGGTGCCCTTACCGGCCTTGGGCGAATGGACCTCGATCACCTTCCGGCCGAGCCCGCCGTAGAGGCCGGTCTGCTTTAACAACGGCCGCAACAGATCCAGGAGCTCCTGGCCGCTGATCGGGGCGTTTCGGAAGTGAACCGCGCTGCTGGCGGGCTTGATTTCTATCCACGCTCCGGGGACCGTGCCGAGCAGCTTCGCCGCCTCGGCGTTGAACACCCTCAGCGCCTGCAGCTCTTCTGCGGTCGGTGGCGGAAGACCGCTGTCGCCGACAAGGAGAGCGCCGGGCACAGACAAGAGGCCGGCCAGCTCCGGATTTGTGCGGCTGCTGAGAATGACGACCTTCCTCAGTACCGGCGCGAGCCGCCTCAGGGCAGACAGCGAATCTGGCAGCGGCCTGGCCAATGTAGGCTCGGGAACGATCTCCGCCAGCGTACCGTCGAAGTCAGATACGAGTAGGAGCTCATGCGGCCCGATCGCCGACAGCGCCGAGTCACGCCAGACCGCGGCGATATCTTCGGATTGGACGCTCACCCAAACA
The DNA here is from genome assembly GCA_030946685.1 of Candidatus Dormiibacterota bacterium. GTDB lineage: Bacteria > Chloroflexota > Dormibacteria > Dormibacterales > Dormibacteraceae > Palsa-872. Next base: position 14,071 of record JALYYG010000079.1, read on the forward strand.
GACTACGAAGACGGGCGGTGTCGCTGCACGATCGAAGCCAACTGGAGACCTGGCGGCAGCGTTCCGAACGAGTGACCCCACTCCCCACCGAGGCGCGACGCGCAGAACGCGTCGGCCACTGCGGGGTCGCCGTGGCGCACCAAAAGCGAACCCTCAAGGAGGACTGCCATTCGCTCCACCAGGCGCCGGGCACCCGCCTCGGCTCCGGCCCCGTTCGAAAGCTGTTTCTTCAACTCGACTATCGACCGATCCAACCGCGCGTCCGAGCCGCGCGCCTCTTCGACCTCCTTGACGAACGCCGTAATCGACTCCGGTTCCCGATCCATCGCGCGGAGAACATCCAGAGCGTTGACGTTGCCCGAACCCTCCCAGATGGAGTTGAGCGGCGCCTCGCGATACAGGCGAGGCATTATCGATTCCTCGACGTAACCGTTGCCGCCGTGACATTCGAGTGCCTCGGCCACCAGCGCAATCGCCCGCTTGCAGGTCCAGTACTTGCTCACCGCGAGAGCGAGGCGCCTGAAGTGAGCCTCAGCGGAGTCAGCGGTGCGGTCGAGCGCGCCGGCGAGACGCATCATCAGGACCGTCGTTGCCTCGGACTCCACAGAGAGGTCCGCCAGCACGTTGACCATGAGCGGCTGCTCGGTCAGCAGGCGGCCGAATGCGCTCCGGTGCGCTGCGTGGTGAGTGGCTTGCGCGACCGCCTGTCGCATCAGCGAGGCAGACCCGACTATGCAGTCGAGCCGCGTGTGATTGACCATCTCGATGATCGTCCGGACGCCCCTTCCCTCGTCGCCGACCATCCACGCAAGGGCGCCATCCAGCTCTATCTCGGCGGAGGCGTTGGAGCGGTTGCCGAGCTTGTCCTTCAATCGCTGGATAAGGAAGCCGTTGTGGCTTCCGTCGGGAAGAACACGTGGGAGCAGAAAGCACGACAGGCCGCCCGGCGCCTGGGCCAGGACCAGGAACGCATCGCACATCGGCGCGGAGCAAAACCATTTGTGCCCTGTCAGCTGGAACTCGCCACCCGGTCCGCCTGTGCCGATCGGGGTGGCGCGGGTCGTGTTGGCCCGGACGTCGGACCCACCCTGCTTCTCGGTCATGGCCATCCCGAACAGGACGCCGCGCTTGCTGGCGTGCGGGCGCAGGCCGGGATCGTAATCGAGGGTAGTGATGAGCGGCTCCCATTCGGCAGCCAGGTCGGGCTGCTTGCGCAGCGCCGGGATGGCGGCGTAGGTCATCGAGACAGGACAGCCGTGGCCTCCCTCCACCTGCGACCACACGTAGAAGCCCGCCGCTCGTGCGGCATGGGCGCCTGGGCGTGGCTTGCGCCACGGCAGAGCATGGAGCCCGTGGCCGATCGCAACCTCCATCAGTCGGTGCCAGGCCGGATGGAACTCGACCTCATCGATCCGATTGCCGAACCGGTCGTGCGTTCGCAGCTGAGGTGGGTTGGCGTTGGCCTGGAAACCCCAGGCGATCGCCTCCTCGGTGCCGGCAAGGCGGCCGAGCTCGCTAACCATGTCCAGCGCCCACGCGCCACCCTCGCGCTCGAGCGCCTCGCGGAGTGGAGCGTCGGCGTCGAAGAGGTTGTAGTTGATCAGGGGTGGTGGTTGGTTGAGAACCTCAGCCATTTGTCATCACCACGCCCGTCGAAGCAGGCTTCGCTCTAGCGGGCGGCCCCATCCGGCGCTGAGCGCGCCACCTTCCCCGGCGAACTGGGAAGACCGCCTTATTCATGTAATCTCCTCGGTCAATTCCGCTACGAGGCGAAGTTGTTGTTGTCGCGATTCGTTGTCCAGGGCCATCGGAGAAACGATCAGCGTTTCTACGCCCGCATCCCTAAAAGCCCGTATTCGCTCGCGCGCCTTATCCCGCTGGCCCACGATGCTGACCGCGTCGATGAGCTCGTTCGGCAGGGCCATCGCCGCCTCGCTCTTCCTGCCGGCCAGGTAGAGATCCTGCACTTCGTGCGCCGCCGACTCGAACCCGTATGACGACACGAGCCGGTTGTAGAAGTTCTGCTCGCGTGAGCCCATGCCCCCGACGTATAGAGACAACATTGGGCGCATGGCGTCGCGCGCGGACTGCTCGTCGTCGCTGATCATCACGTTGACGCTTGGACAGATCTTGAAGCCATCGAGGGAGCGCCCGGCGCGCGCGGCGCCCTCCTCGAGCGGTCCTCGCAGCGTCGCGGCGTGCTCGGGTGAGAAGAACACCGGGAGCCAGCCGTCGGCGATCTCGCCTGCCAGCGCAAGGTTTTTCGGGCCGAGCACGGCCAGGTAGATCGGGATGCGCTCCTGCACCGGCCGAATGGTCAGCTTGAGCACCTTTCCTGGACCACCTGGCAGCGGCAGCTCCAGAGTCTCGCCATGGAACTCGACCTTCTGGTGTGCCAACGCCATCCGCACAACAGCCACGTACTCTCGCGTCCGTTGGAGCTGTTTCGCGAATCGGACTCCGTGCCAGCCCTCGGACACCTGTGGCCCCGAAGTGCCCAGACCGAGCAGGAAACGGCCGCCTGACAACTGATCGATCGTCGCCGCAGTCATCGCCGTCATGGCCGCGCTGCGTGCGGGGATCTGGAAGATTCCCGAGCCGAGCTTGATGCGGCTGGTGCCCGCCGCCAGCCAGGCCAGGACGGTGGCAGCATCTGACCCGTACGCCTCGGCGGTCCAGATCGAGTCATATCCGAGGTCCTCGGCCGTGCGTGCGATGTCCAGCTGGTCGGCGGCCGTGAGCCCGAAGCCCCAGTAACCGACGTTTACACCGAGCTTCACTTATCTATTCTTGACGATGGCGGCTGCCAACCGATCCTGGAGGTTAGTCTGAGGTGGCAATGCACATGGGGTTCATGTTCATCGGTGCGATCTTCTGGCTGATGGTGCTGGCCGGGGTGGCGCTGCTCGTCATCTGGTTTGTGCGCTCCCAGCCGCTCTCCGCCACCCCCCGTCCGCCAGTGCGTGAGACGCCCATCGAGATCCTCGCCCGCCGCTTTGCGGCAGGCGAGATCGACGCCGACGAATACAAGCGGTCGCGCGACCTCCTCGGCGGAGGCGGCACGCCAACCTAAGTCGAGCCTAGTGGCCGCTGACCAGCAGGCCGATCAGGAAAACGTTCAGGCTCACGATCACAGCCACCACGCCGGTCGCGAACAACGTCGTCGCCCGATGGTTGACGAGCGATCCCATGAGCCCACGATCGCGGCAGAACATGAGCAGGGGAATCAAGGCAAACGGGATTCCGAACGAGAGCACGACCTGGCTGAGAACCAGGGCACGAGTGGGATCGAGCCCGATCGCAATCACTACCAGCGCCGGCGCCATCGTGATCGCGCGGCGCAGGAATAGCGGGATCTGGCGCCTGATGAATCCCTGCATCACCACCTGGCCGGCCAGCGTCCCCACCGATGAAGAGGACAGGCCCGAGGCCAGCAGTCCGAGGCCGAAGAATATGTCGGCGCCGTTGCCCAGCTGGACACCAAAACCTGCGAAGGCTTGGTCCAGATTGTGAATTGAGCTTATGCCTCGTCCATGGAAAACGGCCGCGGCGATGGTCAGCATCGCAATGTTGATGATCCCCGCGAGGCTCATCGCGATGATCACGTCCCAACGTTCGAAGCTGAATATCTTCTTCTGCTCGGCATCGGTGGCGCCCACAACTCGCCTCTGGGTCAGGGCTGAATGCAGATAGATGACGTGGGGCATGACTGTCGCGCCGAGGATGCCCGCCCCAAGTAGGACGCTCTCCGTGCCATCGAATCTGGGCGTGAAGAGGCCCGCAGCCACTCCGGACACCGAAGGCCTGGCGAGGATCACCTCGAACGCAAAGGCGGCGACGATCACGCCCACGAGCCCTGTGATCACTGCCTCAAAGCCGCGGAAGCCGCGTGATTGGATCGCGAGGATTCCGAATGCCGCGATGGCCGTGATGATGCCGGCGGCGAACAGCGGCACGGCTGGAAAGAGCAGGTGGATGCCGATCGCGGCCCCGATGAACTCGGCCAGGTCGGTGGCCATTGCGATGACCTCAGCCTGGATCCACAAGCCCACCACCGCAGAAAATGGAAACTTCTGACGGCAGACCTCGGCCAGGTTGAGCCCTGTCGCGATGCCGAGCTTGGCGCTCATCGATTGAACCAGCATCGCCATGAGGTTTGCCGCCAGGACGACCCACAGCAGCATGTAGCCGTACTGCGCGCCGCCGGCGATGTTGGTCGCGAAGTTGCCAGGATCGACATAGGCGACAGAGGCGACAAAAGCAGGGCCCATGAACGGAAGCAGCGCCCTCAAGCCTCGCGTCTGGCCGTTGAGGGCTTTCTCAGCGGCTCGAAGAACGCGCTCCTCGCCGGGGAGCGCTACCGCTACCGGGTCGGGGGCTGTGACCGGAGGCTTCGTGGCCCTGGCGGGATCGGTTGATTTTGGTGGTAGGGCCTCAACGGCCAATTTGGCGTGCTACCTCGACGAACATGCCGCGAGCGAGCCCGAGCGGGACGCTGACGCGCCGGCCTTTGATCCTGACTTCGATGGGGCCTTCGTACTCGCTCGCTGCCAGGACCTCGATCCGCGTTCCAGGCATGAGGCCTCGGCGCTGCAGCTCACGCAGGCGACCCGCGTCCGCGTCGGACACGTCCTGGACGACCACCTTCTCGCCGGCCTTGCATTCGCTCAAGGGGCGCTCGCTGTGGGAACGCACCTTGCCGCTCGCGCTGGGGATGGCGTGGCCGTGGGGATCGAGCTCGGGACGTCCGAGCAGCTCGAAGATTCGCTGCTCCATCCGCTCGGACATCACGTGCTCGAGCCGTTCGGCCTCGTCGTGTACCTCGTCCCAGCTGTAACCGAGCACCCGGACCAGGAACATCTCGAGCAACCGGTGGTGCCGGACAAGCTCGAGGGCGACCTTCCGGCCCTCGCGAGTGAGCTGCTGGCCGCGGTAGCGGTCGTGCTCGACGAGGCCCTGAGCGGTGAGACGGGTGACCATCTCGCTAACGGAGGGTGACGAGATGCCAAGGCGCTGCGCCAGGTCGCGTGTCGGCACCGGTCGGTGGTCACCGTGGAGGTGGTAGAGGGCTTTTAGGTAATCCTCCTGTGCGCGCGTGAACGAGCTGCGGCGTACAAGCTCGACCATGCCAGCTAGGTTCCCCTAATCTCGATGACCGGTATGCCTATCACGCGAGGTAGGATACCCTAAACAATATGAGAGGGAACCCGGATGGTTCCCTCTGCGCGCCGGGCGCGAGCAGGATGGGACCTACTGATCGCATCGGCGCGCTTCGAGCGCGCCTGCTCTCTTTCCGGCATATCGATGGGATTAATTCAGGATTAGTTGCTCCCCGCGACATTCTGCAGTCATAAGGACAAAGTCATGGCCGGGGAAACCCCGGCCAACCCTGCCAAGCTAGCTCTTCACCCTTCCCGCGGGATACTGGCTAAGCGCAAGTGCCTGTTGCGTTCGGGGCCGGGCTATATGTGACCTTGACGTCTGGCACGACCGTCACTCTGCTCGGCGCCGTGATGACGAGCATGTACGCGGCGCACCCCTCCGCCAGGTGGAAGTTGTAGTCCACCGCCTTGTCGCCCTTCACTCCGAGCCAGCTGATCGCGGCGCCGGAATGGTGCATGCAGAAGTCGGTGGAGCCCGCACCGTTGTCGATGCACCTGACCGCCGCAGAGAATTGCTCGAACGTAACGATGCTCACGTTCATGGGTGCTTTCGACGAGAGGACCACATGGTAAGTGAACGTGTCGGGGACGCCAGCCGCAAGGTAGTACGAAGGGCCCTGCACCGTTTGGGGTACGTTCCATATCCCTAGAAGGGGATGCGCCGCAAGCGCGTTCGCGGCGGCCAGGTCCGATTGCGTTTTGGCCAGGTTTGCCTGGAGGGCTGAAAGCTGGCCCTGGAGTCCCAGGATTTGCCCCTGGAGAGACTCGTTTTGAGTCGTCAGCGCTCGGTCCGCCCTCTGGAAGCTAAGGTCGTCGTTGTACAGGAGCGCGAAGGCGCTGCCCGTCACCACGACGGCGACGGCCAGCAAAGCCGTCCACCAGCGGCGCCGATTGGAGTTTGGGGCTCCGAGCGGGCGGGCGAACTCCTCGGCCGGCGGTGCGGGAGCCACGACCGGCGGCGAATCTTGAAGGCCGGCTGATGGGTCGACCATCTCCGCCGGGTCGTCAATCACGATCCCGTCAATGATCGCATTCCGGCCCACCCAGCCCCCGCAGAGACCCTTGTAAGGGCCGGTTGATCCTTGTTGGGTGCCCCCTCTGGCGCTGCGCGCCACCTCCCCGGCAAGCGGGCAGGACTCCGGTTCGGGCTACTGCCCGGCCCTGACTAAATCTGGCCGGGCCGGGGCCAGGTTCCGTATACGGTCAGGATCGTCGAAGCGACCTCCACCTGGCGGCCGAGGTCGTAGATGAACGTTCGCCCGGTCGGCTGGGTGGAAGGTCCAGGACCGCAGTTGGGGGCGCAGGGCGCCTCCTCGACATAGAAGATCGAGGTTGCAGTGAGGAACACGGGAGAGGACCGCACGTTAGGCAGCTGGCCTCCGGCACGCCCGCCATGGCCGTACAGGTATACATGTGGAGTCCCCGCAGCGTCCCGCACTGTGAACCCCAGGTAGTCGTCGCCGGCGTCCGCGCGCGGCTTGATCCAGGCCAGCTGTGAGCCGAAGGCCTGCGAAGCGCCGGTGGCCGGGACCCACGCATAGACCACGGCCGCTTGAATGTGCCGGAAATAAAGGGTACTGACCGTGCTGCCCCATGTGGCCATGGTGGCCGCCGGCTGGGAGTAGGCGAGCGAACCGTCGGTGGACTTCCTGACCTGCAGCTGGGCGCCGGTAGGCGTGAAGCTCTGCACCAACGCGAAATAGGCACCGTCCGGCGAGAAGTCGAGATACGCATCGTCGTCGCTTGGGTTGACGCCACGCGGGGGGACCGCCCCCAGTGTGGCGACCACGCGATCGCCCCCGCCACTCAGGAGGTGAAGGCTGACCGCTGTCGTGTCAGAGGTCAGGTAGGCGAGAAGGTCCCGGCCCGGGCTCCACGCGTGCAGGCCGTCCAGGTAGCCGCCGCCCTGCCAGCTCGCGACCACCGCCGTAGTCCCGGAGAACACGTCAAGGATGACGATCACGCTTTGCCCCGGGGTGCCTGGAGCGTGCTGGCTTGCCGACCATGAGAGCTCGCTCTGCGTCACCAGCAGCGGATTCCACCCTCCTGTCAAAGTGCAGATCGTGCGGGGGTGCACCGGGTCGGTCACGTCCGCGAGGATCTTGATGAGCGATCGCTGCACCACAAGCACGGCTTCGCGAACGCCTGGCGCACCTGTGCAGGCCGCATGCATCGCCGCCCAGGCCGGGACCGGCACAGGGCTGGCCGGCGGGCTTGGTGACGCCGAGGGGCTTGGCGATGCTGAGGGGCTCGGCGACGCGCTCGGAGTTGGGCTGGCAAGCTCGGATGGCGTCGGGCTTGTATTCGCGACCGTGCCTGCTGAACCGCAACCGGTGAGCGCCAACAGCACAGTCAGCGCCACCACCCCGAGCCTCACCAGAGATTGAAACGCAAGCCATAGGGCTGGCGTTACGCCACTGTGCACGCGCCCAAGATACGCGCGAGATAGCCCCCGCCCTTTGTGCGGGACCTACAAGGGTTGCGAGTAGCGCACCATCCCGCCGTCAACGTAGTACGTCGATCCGGTGACGTAAGACGACGCATCGGAGGCAAGGAACAGCACCACCTCAGCGACCTCCTCGGGCCGGCCCATGCGCATCAGCGGGATGATCCGCTGGAGGGTCGCGACCTTATTGGGGTCGTTGAGCGTCTTGGTGTTGATCGGCGTCGCAATCGCGCCTGGCGCGACGTTGTTGACGCGTATTCGGTACGCCGCGAGCTCAAGCGCCGCGTTGCGCATCATCATGCGCAGCCCTCCTTTCGCGGCGCAGTAAGGCGTGAAGCCTGGAAAGGCGACGTCCTCGTGGATTGAAGAGATGTTGACAATCGAGCCGCCCCTGCCGGAGTCTCGCATCACGCGCCCGCACGCCTGCGCGCAGAGGAACGCACCCTTCAGGTCCACATCGACGATGAGGTTCCACGTGGCCTCGTCGATGTCCAGGAACGGCATCGACCTCTCGAGGCCAGCGTTGTTGACGAGCACATCGATCGAACCCAGCTGCTTGACAGTCGCCTCGACCATGGCCTGGACCTCGGTCGCCTTTGACACGTCGGCCTTGACCGCGATCGCCTTCTGGAGCCGCTGAGCCAGCGCCTTGGCGTCCTCCTCGTATCCAAGGTAGTTCACACAAACGCTCGCGCCCGCGGCTGCGAAGCGTTCGGCGATCGCGCTTCCGATTCCGCTCCCCGCCCCGGTGACTATCGCAACCTTTCCGTTCAGATCCATCTCACTTCCCCTCGTGCCGTCGGATGATCAGGTCGGCGACCAGGCCGGTCCATCCCGTCTGATGAGAGGCGCCGAGCCCCGCGCCTGAATCGCCATTGAAGTATTCGTGGAACGGAATCAGGTCGTGCCACGCATGGTCGTCCTGAAACTTGGCCTCGCCGCCGAACACCGGCCGGTGTCCGTCGTGGTCGAGGAAGATCGCGACCAGTCGGGCAGCCAGCTCATCCGCAACCTCTGAGAGGTCGCGCATCTGTCCCGACCCGGTCGGAGACTCGACCTTAAACTCCGAGCCCAAGTAGCGGTGGTACACGCGAAGGACCTCCACCAGCATGTAGTTGACCGGCATCCAGATCGGCCCGCGCCAGTTCGAGTTGCCGCCGAAGACCGCGCTCGCAGACTCCGCCGACTCGTAATCCAGCGTCGCCATCGTGCCGCCCAGGTCCACCCGGAGTGGATGCTCGAGGTGGTAACGGGACAGCGCTCGGACGCCGTGATCGGACAGGAACTCCGAAGGATCGAGCATGCGCGCCAGGATGCGTCGCAAGCGGTCCGGCGAAACTATCGAGAGCATCCTCCACCCCGCGTGCCCGGGATCGTGTATGTGCTGGATGACTTCGTTCATATCCGGGCGGTGGTGAACGAACCACTCGGTTCTCTCGGTGAACTCCTTGAGGCGACCCATGGTCTCGGGGCCGATGGTCGAGACGGCGAAAAGCGGCACCAGTCCGACGAGCGAATGTGCGCGAAATGGCTCCATGCGTCCGTCGGCGAAATGAAAGACGTCGTAGTAGAAACCGTCTTCTTCGTTCCATAAGCCTTTGTCGTTCAGCGCGGATGCGATCAGGGCGAAGTGCTCGAAGAACTTGGTCGCCATGTCCTCGTAGGTGTTGTCGTGCTCAGCCAGCGCGAGCGCGACATCGAGAAGGTTCTGGCAATACATGGCCATCCATGCCGTGCCGTCAGACTGCTCCATGTGTCCCTCTGCCGGCAGATGGGAGCGATCGAACGGACCTATGTTGTCGAGTCCCAAGAAGCCGCCCTGGAAGACGTTGTTGCCCTCGCTGTCCTTGCGGTTCACCCACCACGTGAAGTTCAGCAGCAGCTTGTGGAAGATGCGTTCCAGAAATGCGTGATCTTTGGCGCCATCGATCTCGAAGACCCTCAACGCGGCCCACGCATGCACTGGAGGGTTCACGTCGCCAAACGCCCACTCGTACGCCGGCAGCTGGCCGTTGGGATGCATGAACCATTCGCGGCACAGAAGGATCAGCTGCGCTTTTGCGAACTCGGGGTCGACCCGGGCCAGCGCCACGCAGTGAAAGGCCAGGTCCCAGGCCGCGAACCAGGGGTATTCCCACTTGTCGGGCATGGAAATGACGTCGCGGCCGTTCAGGTGCTCCCAACCCGCGTTCCGGCCGGTCAGCCTGGAATCCGGCGGCTTCGGACCCGCCGGGTCGCCTATCAGCCATCGGTGAACGTCGTAGTGGTAGAACTGCTTCGACCAGAGCATTCCGCCAAGCGCTTCGCGAAGCACCATCGCCTCGTCGGGCGATGCTGCCACCGGCGTGAGCTCCGCATAGAACTCGTTCGCCTCCTTTTCGCGCGCGGCCATGATCTGGTCGAACCCCGTCCCAGTCTGTCCGTCCTGGCTGAGCCTCAGCCGGATGGCAACCGTCTGGCCCGCGCCGACGGAAAGGTGATGGCGAAATGCAGCCTTCGTGCCCTGCTGCGCAGGATTGACCGTCGCGGCGCCACGCACGATGTGGTCGTTGATCCCATCCTTCGGATACTGGCTGCGCCCGCCCAATCCCCAGAGCAGTTCGGTGTTGGTTTCGTTGTCACAGAAAAGCAGGTCCGGAGTGCCGTCGCAGTTCAGCGTCCGCCGGCCCAGGTCGAAGTGCTCGGCCACCAGCCCGCCGTCCTCCGCGTGTATGGTCGGCACTCGGTCGTCCAGGCCCCATGACCAGGTGTTGCGAAACCACAGGGTCGGGACGAGGTCGAGCTCGGCCGCTTCCGGGCCTGCGTTGCGCACCGAGAGCTTGATCAGGATGTCTTCCGGGTCGCCCTTGGCGTAGTCGGCGGTTATCTCCCAGAAGCGATCGCCTTCGAAGATGCCCGTGTCGAGGAGCTCGTACTCAGGCTCGCCGCGACTCCGCCGTGCGTTCTCGGCGACGAGCTGCGCGTAGGGGAACTCCGCCTGCGGGTACATGTAGCGCCAGCGCATCCACGAATGCGTCGGCGTCGAGTCGAGGTAGAACCAGTACTCCTTGGCGTCCTCACCATGGTTGCCCTGGGTTCCCGTGAGGCCGAAGATCCGCTCCTTCAGAATCGGATCGCGGCCGTTCCACAGGGCAAGAGCGAAACAGAGCGTCTGCCGGTCATCGCAGATCCCGGCGAGGCCGTCCTCGTTCCAGCGGTAGATGCGTGAGCGAGCGTGGTCGTGGGGGAAGAAGTCCCAGGCCGTGCCGTCGGCGCTGTAGTCCTCACGAACCGTGCCCCAGGCCCGTTCGCTGAGGTAAGGACCCCACCGCTTCCACGGCGCTCGTCCTTTGGGTACCTCGTTGACGCGGGCGGACTCGGCGGAGGGCATATTCACAAGGGTATGCCCGCGCTCGTAGCGGACGCGCTCAGGTCCCCTCCCCCACCCCTCCCCTCGAGCGGGCAGGGGTCTTCGCGCGCCAGGGTCCGCGCCGAACCTCACACTTGTCCCGTGAGGTTTGGGCGGGAGGTTTGCGGCAACCTCGACGCTGCGTCTGAGCGCGAGTGGTTGGTGGCGGATGGGCTTGGCGGCTATGCCATGGGTACTGTCGGGGGACTGCGAACCCGGCGGTACCACGGCCTGCTGGTGGTCGCAACGCGGCCGCCTGGGGGCCGGATGCTGGGACTTGCCGCAATCGACCCAATCCTGATCATCGGTGAGCGCCGGATCTCCCTGGCCGTCCACGAGTGGGGATCCGGGGCGATTGTCCCAAGCGGCCACATCCACCTCGAAAGCTTTGAGATCGAGGACGGGCTCCCGCGATGGCGGTGGACCATCGGCGACGTGATGATCGAGCGCGAGGTCGCGATGGATCACGGGCGCGCGTCGGTCGCGGTGGTTCACCGCGTCGTCCGTGCACCGGGACCGGTTGGGCTCGAGCTGCATCCGCTGTGCACCTGGCGCGACGTGCACGGTGTGCGGTTCGCCGACGGTCCCCCAACTGTCGACATTGGTACCGACGGCTTCGTCTTCGAGGACGCATACCGAGTCGCAGGCACCGGGTACGTGCCGGGTGGCGAGTGGTACCACGGCGTCCACTACCGCGTCGAGACCGAGCGAGGCTTGAGCGACCTCGAGGATCTGTGGCACGCCGGCTATTTCGCGACGCAGCTTGAGCCCGGACAGGCTCACGAGCTGGTCGCCTGGGCGGGACATCCAGGCAATCCCCCGCGCCGCCCCGACGCGATCTTTCACAAGGCGAGGCACCGCGCGGGCGCGCTCATCGCGACAGCGCAGGCAGTCGACGAAGTCGATCGCCTCCTGGCGGTAGCGGCAGACCAATTCATCGTTGAGGGACCGACGGTGGTCGCGGGGTACCCCTGGTTCGGGGACTGGTCCCGGGACACGATGATCTCTTATGAAGGCCTCTTTCTCGAAACGGGTCGCATGGAGGAGGGGCGAAAGCTGTTGCTCAGAGCGGCGCAGACGCTGTCGGAGGGGATGCTCGCCAACACCAGTGACGTGGGTGAGCTCGAGTACAACACAGCCGACGCGACCTTATGGTTCCTGCACGCAGTCGGGCGCCACGTCCAGAGGACTGGCGATCACGACCTTGCCGCTGAGCTCTCGGCACCGCTGCTCGAGGTCATCGAGCGTCACCGTGCCGGCACCCGCTTCGGTATCAAGGTCGACGCCTCAGACTCGCTCCTCCGCCAGGGCTCTGACGGTGTTGCGTTGACCTGGATGGACGCGCGCGTTGAGGGCAGGCCGATCACTCAAAGAGCGGGCAAGGCGGTGGAGATCAACGCCCTTTGGATCAATGGGCTGGCGACTGTCGCGACTCTGGAGGAGCGGCTGAAACACGACGCTTCGGCTCTGCGCAGGCTCGCGCAGCTGGCGCGCGAATCCTTCAAGCACCACTTTCTCGGTCCCTCGGGCTGTGCCGATGTCGTCGACCCAGACAGCTTCCAGGTTCGCCCCAACTGCCTGCTCGCAGTCTCTCTCCCCCACGCCCCGCTGCTCGAATCAAGCATCGTGCGAGTGGCCGGCGCCGAGCTTCTTACGTCCATCGGGCTGCGATCGCTGGCCCCGACGGACCCGGCTTACGTGGGCCTGCACCGAGGCGGGCCTCGTGAGCGCGACACGGCTTACCACCAGGGCACCGTTTGGCCGTGGATGATCGGCCCCTACGTCGAGGCGGCACTGAGGACAGGGGTCGCGATACCCGGCGTGCTCGCAGGGCTCGAGCACCACCTCTGGGAATGGGGTCTTGGATCGGTATCCGAGACCGCCGAAGGCGATCCTCCGCACCGCGCGACAGGCTGCCCGATGCAAGCCTGGTCGGTGGCGGAGCTGATCAGGGCGCGCCGCATGCTGCGCACCCGCGCGGCGACGACAAGACAGCTTCCGCCGGCGCCTTAGGCCGGCAGCAGGTCCAGCTGGCTGAAACCGGATTCAGATCGCTTCTCGCCCGGTCGCCATGGAACCGGTTGAGCGAACATCGGGCCCTGAAACGCGAAGGAGTGGTATTCGCCGTTCTCGCCGCAAGCGTCGACCCCGGTGGCGCCGATCTCCTCGATGAAGTGGTTGTCGACGATGCGCCCGAGCCATGAATCATCGAGGCGTGCGCAGTCTACGTACGTGATCACCGCGCGGCCGCCCGTCTGGACGAACTCCCTGATGAGCTGAGCAGGCTCCTCAGCCCAGAGCGGCTCGATATGCCGCAGTCCAGCGGCGACCACCCGCTCCTCGTACCAGGCACGAACGTCGGCAAGGTGGATGTCGCCAAGCACCACGCCCTCAAATCCCTGCGAGTGGAGTGTGGCCAGCTCATGTGCAAGCCGACCCTCCATCTCGGGCCACAGGGTGCCGATGCTTCGCAGCTCGATTCCCGTGGCAATCGCCTGGGCCTGGAGCATGTCGACACGAGTGGCGTGGAACCGGACCCGGCCCGTGGCGGCATCGTGAAAGTTGATGAGGCGCGCCACCTCGATGCCGGCGGCGCGTGATCGCTGCAGGGCAAGCGCGCTGTCCTTCCCTCCCGACCACATCAGCGCGAATCGACCGCCCACGTCCGGGTAACCATGACGTCTGCGCCGGCTCGGTTGTGGTCTGCTAAGCCGGTGAGGATCGTCTCTCTGCTGCCGAGCGCAACCGAGGCCCTCTTCGCGCTCGGGCTCGGCGACCAGATCGTGGCCGTGACGCACGAGTGCGACTTTCCACCTGAGGCCGCGGCACGGCCGATCGTGACGCGCTCCACGCTTAGGCTCGAGGACATGGACAGCGGCGGCATCGAGGCAGAGGTATCGCTGGCCGCGGCCGAAGGCCGGTCTCTTTATTTCGTCGACACCGGAGCCATCCGCGCGTTGAGTCCCGACCTCGTCGTGGCGCAGGACGTCTGCCGCGTCTGCGCCGTGTCCGCAGACCAGGTGGCGGAGGACCTGCCCGGGATTCGGATGCTCCGCCAGCACCCTCACTCGCTTGCCGATGTGCTCGCCGACATCGAGGAGCTGGCTGCGGCGTGCGGCGGGGACTCCGCCCCGCTCATGACCAGGCTTCGCGCCCGCATCGACGCCGCTTCGCAGGACGCCCGCCGACAGGCTCCGGTCCGTGGGGTCTTTCTCGAATGGATCGACCCGCCATATCGCGCCGGCCACTGGACCCCCGACCTACTGGCCTTGGCTGGTATCGAGGACCCGCTTGCGCGGCCGGGCATACCGTCAGTCGCTATGTCCTGGGCGGATGTAGCCGAGGCGCGCCCCGAGCTGCTGATCCTGGCGCCATGCGGGTTCACTCGGGATCGCGCCGAGGCAGAGGCGGCCATCGTTCGGGCCGACATCGACGCGGTCGGCGCGGCCCGCGTCGTGGTCCTGGATGGCTCCGCCTACTTCAACAGGCCGGGACCGCGGCTGGTGGACTCACTCGAGCAGCTGGTGGCCAACCGCTGAGGCTCGGCCCAGGGGCGAGCGGTTGCTACGCGCGAATTGATACCTCGTGGATGGTGTTGTTGCCGTAACCCTGGCGGTTCCAGTCAGGTTGTTCCGGCTGCGTCCGACCTGCCTGGTCGATTGCGCGCGCCCGGACTGAATTGCGTCCACGCCGGTCGACTCGCACAATCAGCTCCCACCGCTGCCAGCTGTGCATGGAGCTCGCGTCCAGAAGTTGAGCCGGCTGCCACGCGTCACCATTGACGCTGACCTCTACTCGAGCAATTGGCGCCACTCCTGACCAGGCGAGCCCCCGAACGGCTGTGGGGCCAATCTGGACCACCTCGTGAGCGCTCGGCTGCGTGATCAAAGCGCGCACTCTCTGAAGGCTGACCGGCTCCTTTTCAACCTTTCCGTCCCGCTCCCATTCGTAGACATACTTCTCCGTCTGGAAGTGGCCGCTGAATGGGTGGTCGATGACCTCGATCTCAGCCAGCCACTTCACGGCGGCGACCCCGTACCAGCCCGGAACAATGACGCGCACCGGATAGCCATGCTGGGCCGGCAACGGTTCTCCGTTCATCGCATAGGCAAGCAAGACCTCGCGTTGCCGGACTTCGTCGAGGGTCAGGCTGCGCTCGAAGCGACCTGCCGAGCCTGACTTCGCCGCGGACGCGCCGTCGGCACCCCTGAACACCACTTCACGGGCGCCTGGGTTGACGCCGGCGCGATCCAGCAGCTCAGCCAGCGGCACCCCGGTCCATTCCGCCGTGCTCACCGCTCCCAGGCCCCACTGCTCCCCTCCGACGGTCGGCTTCAAGAGAGAGCGGCCGTTGCCGGCACATTCCAGAGTGACGGTCTCTATCCGCGCGGGCAGGTTGACGAGATCCCGCAGGCCAAAACGCAGCGGCCGCCTCACAAGACCTCCAACACGGAGGCGCCACCGCGCCTTGTCGATAGCAGGGACGGCGAAGTGGTTTCGCACGTAGAAATGCGCGTTCGGCATCACCGTCCCGCCCATCAGCGCTGAGATCGGCGTCTCGCAGTTCAGTGGCTCGGCGCTGTGCACAACGAGGCCCGGCCCGGGCGCGGCCGCGTCGGAGCTGACCATCTGTGATGTATTCAAACCGTTGCCGCCACTGTGTAGCTGGACCCACGGAAATCCTCGCACAGCGCGCGGCAGGCGCCCAACCTGGTCGTGAAGTCGGGCAGCGATCGCCAGATCGTCATCGCCTCGAAACTTTCCCAGCTGGCAAATGAGATGAAGTGCCGGCGGTCATCGGCGTCCTGTATCAGCTGTGCGGAGCGGAGCCCGCGCGTCGACGCTCGAGTCCACTCCAGAAATTCGGTCCAGCGCTCGATGAACTCGTTCTCCCGGCCTCGGTTTACCACCCAGTTGCCAGACGCGTATTGGTCGCTCATTTCGCCGCACCGCGCTCGATGGGGGCGCCCACCAGTGAGCCCCACTCGGTCCAGGAGCCATCGTAGTTGCGCACACTCGGGTACGAAAGCAGCTCGTGGAGGACGAACCAGCTGTGTGCACTTCGCTCGCCGATCCTGCAGTACGCAACGATCTCGCGGTCCGGCGTGATGCCGTGGCCCTCGTAGAGCGCCCGGAGCTGATCGATGGGCAGGAAGGCTCCGGTCTCGGGGTTGACCGCCTTCGCCCACGGGATGTTCTTCGCACCAGGGACGTGTCCCGGCCTCTGTGCTTGCTCTTGAGGCAGGTGCGGCGGCGCCAGGAGCTCGCCTCGATATTCCTCGGGCGACCGCACGTCCACCAGGCCGAACTCGGGATGGCCCACGACCTCGTCCTCGACCAGCTTACGCAGTGCCCGAATCTCGTGCGCCGGGCTACCGACCCTGTAACCCGCGCTCGATTTCACGTGCGCAGGCTCGGCAGTCAGCTTGCGCTTTTCCAGTTCCCACTTCTTGCGTCCGCCATCCATGAGCCGGACGGAACCGTGGCCGTAGTACTTGAAGTACCAGTAGGCATACGCGGCAAACCAGTTGTTGTTGCCTCCGTAGAGGACAACCAACGTCTCGTTGCCCACGCCCAACCTGTCCATCAGCGCGGCAAATGATTCCGGTCCGATGAAATCGCGCCTGACCGGGTCCTGGAGATCGTTCTTCCAGTGGATGCCCACCGCACCGGCTATGTGGCCGCGCCCAAAGGCTTCGGTGTCCTCGTCGACATCCAGCAGCCGTATGTCCGGACGATCGAGGTTGGCCTCCACCCACTCCGTTTCGACGAGCACCTGCTGACTGGTCGAGATAGCCATCGCTTTGCTCCTCCTCACGCGTTTTGGCGGCAGTTTGAGAAGGTCGCGTTCCCGGAACGTTCCTCGCTGCAGGTTCCGCGGTATGGTCCAAGTGCCGATGCCCCGAACCTGCACGGTACGGCTGCTGGGTGGCTTCCAGGTCGAGGTCGACGGCCGCCCTGTCCCCTCTGAGGCATGGCGCCACCGGCGGGGGGCCGACCTGGTGAAGCGCCTTGCACTCGCGCCGCAGCACCGTCTCCATCGCGAACAGCTGATGGAGGGACTCTGGCCAGACCTCGGGGCAGAGGCGGCCGCCGCCAACTTGCGGAAGGCCATCTACTACGCGCGCCAGAGCCTGGGTGGAAAGGAAGCGATCGGGTCGGACGGCGATTTGCTGGCGCTCTGGCCCGGCGGCCGGCTAAGCATCGACTCCGAGCGCGTCGAGGAGCAGGCGACGCAAGCACTTGCAACTGGCAACGGCCTGGATGCCGCAGCTGACCTCTTCACCGGGGATCTCTTGCCCGAGGACCGTTACGTCGAGTGGATCGAGTCGCATCGCGAGCGGCTGCGGAGTCGTCGACTGGATGTGCTGAAGGCGGCCAGTCGGTGGGAAGAGGTCCTGGAGCTCGACCGCGCCGATGAAAGAGCCCACCGCGCCCTGATGCAGTCACACCTCGCGGGGGGCGATCGGCAGGCGGCAATTCGGCAGTTCCAGCGTTTGCGGGAAATTCTCCGAGTCGACCTTGGGGTCGCACCCGAGCCGGAGACGGTGGCGCTGTTCGAGCAAGCGGTCGCCGTAGAAGGACCGCAGCCGGCGAGTCCGGCTGAACGGGCACAGGCTCTCCTCGCGCGGGGGCTTCTGCATTGGAATCAACGCGACCTCGATTCGGCGGAGCAACTGGCTGATCAGGCGCGTGAGCTGTCGACCAAACATCACCTCGGCAGAGAGCTCGGCGAAGCCAGTGCCCTGCTGGGCATGGTGGCATTCGCTCGCGGTCACTGGGCGGAGCGCTTCCGCCAAGAATTCGTAGAGGCGCTACGACTTGGGTTCGACCAGGCGTCATTCGTGATGGACGCTCAGCTCTGCCTGGTCGAAGCCTCCCTGACGGCGGCTGAGAGCGAGCCCACCACCAGGCTCGCCCGTGAGCTCCTTCCGCTCGCGCTCGACGCCGGCTCACAACCCGGCGAGGCGCTGATGAGCCTGGTCATCGGCGAATCCGAACTGTTTTCAGGACGGCTCGACGAGTCGAATGAATGGTTGTCCCGCGCGGCCGGTCTCTATCAGGACATGAACTGGGACTCGGGGCGCGCCGCTGCGCTTGTCCGGTTGGCGGAGGCTGCGCGCGCTCGCAATCGCAGCGAGGAGGCCTCCCGGTACCTCGCAACAGCCCGCCCGCTGGCGGAGCGCTCGGAGCTCGTCTCGCATCTCCTTGTGCGGGTGTTCGCCGGCATGGTCGACGCAGCGGACCAGCCAGAGGTTCGACACCGCATCCTCGGCGAGGCAGACGAGGTACTTCGGCCGAATGAGTTTTGCGGTCCGTGCTCGATCGGCTTCCGAGTGGCGGTCGCAATCGCTTGCGCCCGATCGGGTGAGCTGGCTCGGTCGCGCCAGGAGCTCGCTCATGCGGAGCGAATCGCCGGAATGTGGCAGGGAGGTCCGTGGCAGGCAGCCGTTTGGGAGGCTCGGGCGGCTTTACGCCTCGCCGAGGGGGATCCCACCCAGGCCGCCGCTTTGCTGCGGGAGGCCGCGAAACTCTTCGCTGAATCCGGACGCCCCCTCGATGATGCGCGGTGCATGGCCGCCGGCGCGGCCGCGGCCGGGAATCAACCCGTCTAGGGTTCGCCCGGGAGCATCAGCCCTTAGCGGGTCTTGAGCTCGGGCACCCAATCCATGACGTGCGTCTCCTGATACCGCGCGGCTAAGGTGCGATGTCAACCTCAGCGACAGCTCTATTAACTCGCTGGTTGGAGAAGCATGTTTATGGTTGCGTCCCCCAGCCATTCCTCGTAGTGGGATGGCGTCCAACCTCGCTGGAACACCAGCTGGGTGTACTGGTCGGGGCCACTCAGCGCCCAGATCACGGCAACCGCCTCCGACGGCGATTGGCCCGCGCGCAGCCGGCCGCTCTTCTCCAACATGGCCGCCAGACCGCTACGTTCGGTCATCGCCATGAATCGTTGCTCTTCTCTCTCGCGATAGTGCTCGAGCAAGGCTGGATCGCCGGACTCCCGCATGAAACGGAGCAGGTCCGCACAAGGTTCATAGATCAGGCTGTTGACCCGGGCGCCCGTGCGAAACCAGACCTCGGGGTCGGAGGATTGCTGTAGAGGATCGAACAGCTTCAGAGCCTCTTCGACATGCGGGAACCCGTCCTCCATGATCTTCTGCGCCAAGCGCAGCTTGGTACCGAAAATCGCATACACGGTCTGGTAGGCGACGCCGGCTTCCTCGGCGATGTCGTGCATCGTCACGCTGCTGTAGGTACCACTCACCAGCAGCCGTCGGGCCGCGTCAAGGATGCGATTTCGGGTCATCTGCGCCTGCTCGCGGCGCAGCGCCCCGCTGTACGTCCGGCTGGTCTTGACAGGCTTGATCATTATGACTAGAGTAACAGACTATCCAAATTAGATCACCTCTAGTGAATAGAGGGATCCACCGGTCAGGAGGTTTTGGGGTGAGCAAATTGAGCCGGCTGTGGAATAGGCTTCTACCCGGGCTGATCTGTCTGGATCCGGTGGCGGCAATCGCGTACCACCTGTCTCTCGTTGAGGACGGGACGGCACACCTGCACGAACGACGCCAGGTGCTTGTTTCCGATGTGCTGAAGCGGCGCGGAATCGAGCTCGTCGACCCGGCCCGTCGCCTCCCTTCAAGTCCGGCCGTCACCGGGTTGGGCGGATGATAGGCAGAGCAGTTGTGGTCGGGGGCGGATTCGCCGCCCTCGAGGTCGCTCTCGCGCTGAGAAGCCAGCGCCCCGCAATTCCGGTCACTGTGATCAGCACCGAGACCGAGGTGATCTACCGACCATGGCTGATCCGCGTGCCGGCCGGCGGTGCTCCTCCGCCCGTGATCCCCTTCGCCCGACTGCTCGCTGCGGCCGGCGTCGACCTGGTAGAAGGCACGGCAAGGTCCGTCGACGTCGAGGCCCGCCTTGTGGTCCTCGACTCAGGCATCCGGATCGACTATGGCCAGCTGGTGGTAGCAACGGGGGCGGTTGCTGATCGTGGGCGCATTTCCGGGGCGCGTGAACATGCGCTCTTTCCTTGCGACCTCGCCGACGCGACTGAATTCGCCAAGCGTATCGCCTCCCCGAACATCCACGTTGTGGTCATCTTCGGCTGGGAGCGGCCCGGACCAGGGCTCGAATATGCGGCGTGGATCGCGGCTCGCCGTCCTGGCGTGCAAGTGACCGCGATCGATGGTGACGGCACGATGGCGCGCCGCTTCGGCGGCCGGGCCACAGCTCATGTCAGAAGGCTTTTCGAGCGGCGCGGAGCGCAGCTCATCACCGAAGGCGCGGTGGAGAGGATCGGCGAAGGAGCTGTAGAAGTCGGAGGGCGCGTGGTCGTCGCGGACGTAATTGCCATTGCCGCGCCCCTTCGCGGTACCACCGACTGGCTGCCCCCGGCTCTTGTCGACGAGCGCGGCATGCTGCGCGTGGACAGCGCCATGGCTTCGACAACGGGTGTGTTTGGCATCGGCGATGTGGTCTCGGTGCCGGAGGGCTACCGCCTCCCCCCTGCGCTGCGGTCGATTCAAGCCACGGCCGGTGGGGTTGCCCGGAACGTGATCGATGCGCTTGGTGGCGATGCTCCAAAGCCGGTTCTCCGGCGAGGCCGGCCGGACATGACGCTTCCCGACCTCGCCGGAACGGCCGTGCTCGTTCGCGAGCGCCGACTACTTCTGAGCGGCCTCGTACCACTTTTCCTGCGGTCGTCCGCTGAACGTCGCTACCTGCGATCACGGAGCGTGCCGACAGCGACTTAAGCTGCAGCTGTCAAGTCGTGGTGGTCAGGAGCTAACCTCACCCGGGATCGATGCGTGTTGGAGATCGGCACCATTTTCTTGCGCACCGAAACGGAGCTCATTCTCAAGAGCAGGCGGGTCGTCCCCAGGCGGCTGCTTGAAGCAGGCTTTGCGTTTCAGTTTCCGGATTGGGGCAGCGCCGCAGCGGATCTGGTCCAGCGCTGGCGATCCCGCTCAACCTCAAAGCCGTAGCGCGAGCAGGCCTGAGAAAGCGCTAGCTAGCTCTCGGCGCCTCCCGTACCGATGCCACCGAGCTTGAACGCCTTTCGTACCAGCCGTTTGACAGTCGGCGCCTCGGCGTCGGCCGGAGTCCGCAGGGTTATGAACCGCGAGTCCTTTCCGCTGCCTTGAAGCAGACCGCTCCCGTCGTCGAGCTCGCGGCCGCGGTAGAAGAACAGGGTCGAATGGCTCGGGAATGTGCCGACACCGACAACGTTCGCGCCGTCGACTGCGTAGCGGACGATCTTCCACATCGCACTTCTCGAGCGCGGTGGCCGGCTGCGATAAGTGATCTCCTCCGCTTTCGGGGCGACCGCCTTAACTGTCCTGATTGCAGCCTTCACCGTCGGGCGGACCGCCGGCGGAATCCTCCCGAGTTGTTCGGAAAGTGAGACGTCAGCAGCTGGCGCCATCGGCTCGGATTCTAGACCGAGCAGCCGACGCTGATCATGTCCGACCGCGCGGATCTTCGGCTTTGGTCATGGGCTGGTCCAGTCGAGGTCGAACCGGGCTGAGATGGATTCGAAAAGCAACCCCTGGTGCACGAAAACCGGTAGCGAGGTGCTGGTTGTCGCAGAACGGCTTGTGCTGCGACTCGCGGCAGCGGCAAAGGGTGGCGCGAGGCAGGGTCTCAACGGTGCCGTCCTCACGCCGGACCTGGATCTTGCCGGTCACAAGTAGGGGCCCGTCTCGGATCGGCGTGACTGTGGTTGGTCCATCGGGAGCCTCCTGCGGCCTGCCATCCAGCCGGTGATAAAGCAGTGCGCCGGTCGGGCATCGCCGCACGACCTCGGCCACCTCGTCTACGCCGGCCATTTCCGGCAGGATCCACGGTCGCCGATTTAGGTCGAAGACCTGCCGGTGTCCGCGCAGGCACTCGCCGATGTGGATGCAGATGTCCAGGTCAAAGCTGACCTCGATGTCTCGACCGCGATAGACCTTCCGCACCCCGCTCACCATACGTCCGCCCCGAGCAACCATGCGAGCCGATAAACAAACCGACCGTCGGTATTGCCGGCCTTCTGGTGGACCCTGCTCATCGCCGGCTGGGCGGCATGGGTGGTCTTCGTGGTCCAGCTGATTGAGGCCAGGCTGTCCAGCTTGTTATCCGGATCGCCCGCATTGATCAGCTTGATCAAGAGTCTCGGCGGTGGTGACGTCAGCGTGAACGCCGGCTTCTTGAGCGCGATGTTTTTCTTCCTGCCACTGTTCCTGATGGCCTTCGCGGTCACCCAGGTCAACCGCTGGTCCGCCGACGAGCAGGACGGGCGCCTCGAGCTTGTGCTCGCGTCGCCACAGCCGCGCCTCCAGGTTCTCCTCGGTCGCTTCGCAGCGCTCGGAACAGCCACAGTGGTGATCGCCGTGGTCACCTTGCTGCGTCGGTCGCGGCCGCAGCCGCCGCAGGGCTGAAGCTCGATCCCGGCAATCTGGCCGCGGCGACCCTGGGCATGATCCCGCTGGGTCTCCTGATCGCCGCGATCGGCTACCTGGTCTCCGGCTGGCTGCGCTCGGCGGCCGACACCGGGCTTCTGAGCTTCGTGCTCGCGGCCTGGTTCTTCATCAGCTTCATCGGACCGGAGCTGAAGTTGCCGGACGCCACGCTTCGCCTGTCGGCCTTCTACTACTACGGCACTCCGCTGCTACACGGGCTACAAATGACATCAGTGTTGGGAGTCCTCGCAGTCACCGTCCTGGCGTTAGGCCTTGGCGCCCTGCGGTTCGTACGCAAAGACATCGGCGTGTAGGCTCCGACGGATAATCAAATAGCCCGGGGGCCACGACCCGTGCGAATGCCATAGAGGACGAGAACAGCAATCAAGTTCGCGCAGCTACAGCACCTCGATGACCCGACAACAGCGAGTCGTAGAGCTCGACAGTCTGGGACGCGATAGCAGGCCAGCCAAAGTGGCGCAACACGCGCTCGCGCCCCGCCTTCCCCATCTTTGCGGCCAGCGCCGAGTCGCTGAGCAGCGCGTCAATTCGAGCGGCCAACGTGGTCGTGAATGTCTCCGCGTCTCCAGGGTCGTAGTCCACCAGGTAGCCGGTCTCACCCTCCACGACGATTTCCGGGATTCCGCCCACACACGACGCGACCACAGCCGTCTCACATGCCATGGCCTCGAGGTTCACGAGGCCGAACGGTTCATAGATCGACGGGCACACGAACACGGCGGCACCCGAGTGAAGGTTGACCAGATCCTGGTGTGGGATGTAGCGGCCGATCCACACCAAGTTCCCTCGCTCGGAGCGGACCCGCTCCGCCAGGGCGGCCACCTCAGCGGCAATCTCAGGCGTGTCCGGATTGCTGGCGACGATGACCAGCTGCTGACGCGGGTCCAATTTGAGAGCCGCGGCCAGAAGTAGCTGCAAGCCTTTCTGGCGCGTGATGCGACCGTTGAAGAACGCGTACGGCGTGCTCGGGTCCACGCCCAGGCGGGTTAGTGCCTCCTCGGACCGATGCGGTCGGTAGATCTCGGGATCGATTCCGTTGTGGATTACATGGACGCGTTCGGGGTTGACGGCCGGGTAGCAGCTCAGCACGTCGTCGCGCATCCCCTGCGAGACGGCAATGACGGCGTCCGCCGCTTCGATCGCGGTTCGCTCACAGAACGTGGACAGGGCGTACCCGCCGCCCAGCTGCTCGGTTTTCCAGGGCCTGAGCGGCTCGAGGCTGTGAGTGGTTACGACGTGGGGAATCGACCACATGAGCTTTGAGAGATGGCCCCCGAGATTCGCATACCACGTATGGCTGTGCACCACATCGGCGCCCTTGACGGCGGCCGCCATGGCGAGGTTGATCGACATGGCCTGAAGCGCCGCTGACTCCGGCTTAGGATCCGATAGAGCGGTCCAGGGCACGTGGCTGGTCACGCCCGGCTCGTTCCGGGGCGACCCCCAGCAGTGGACGGAGACCTCGGCCAGGCGGCGGAGCTCTCGCGCGAGATATTCAACGTGGGTGCCCGCGCCCCCGTAGACCTCGGGTGGATACTCACGGGTGAGCAGCGCGACCTTGCGCCTGTCCGTTACCACCGCCCTGTGATCTGGTCTGTCTTGATCGGCGATCTGATCCTTCACTCGTGCACCTCGCAGTGTGAAGGCTCCGACTGGAAATCAAGAAGGTGAGTCAAGCTCGTTCGATCCACCGGGGATGATGTGGCGCTGGTTGCGAATCAAATTGTCGTAAAGGCCGGCCGCGAGTGAGTCAACCTACCGGCGGGGGCCTGTCGACGCTAGAGTGCGTTCGATGATTCGCGTCGGCTCGATCGTCCTGCGCGTAGACGATCTGCCGCGCCAGACTCAGTTCTGGGCGGCTGCTCTCGACTACGTGCCTCGGAAGGAGACAAGCGACGATTTCGTGTTGCTTCGGCCTCGGAATGGTGTCGGGCCGAACGTGTCGCTCGACAGGGTCCACTCGAAGGTGCAGGTGCCGCCACGCATCCATCTCGACCTCTACGCGGAGGACCAGGCCGCAGAGGTCAAGCGCCTGATCGCGTTGGGCGCCACCGAGGTGCACTGGGACAAGCGGCCACCCGATGCCGACTACGTAATCCTCGCGGACCCAGAGGGCAACCGGTTCTGCGTCGTGGACGCCGGCTAGTCGGGGCGCGCATGCGAGCCGATGGATTAGCTGGGCAGGTTATGTTCCCGCCCGAGAGGCGGCTGAGGACTTAGCCCGAAGTTCAGCCGACTATTTGATTTCATTGAGCCGTGAGGTCGCCCGAGGAGCTGGTTCGAATCGGTTTCGAACGTTCAAGGGTTGTGATCGTCAATGAGTGCCACGATGGGCTTCGCCACTGCCCGCGCACGAGGGCGGTCGGTCGTCGGATGCTGCCGATCGCTCACGAGGCGGGTGTCCATCGCCTGGCCATGGAGGCGCTATACGAGCCTTACGCCCAGGATGCGAACGAGAGCCGGCGAATACCGAGCGGTGGTCTTGGTTATCTCGGGCAGGAGGACATGCGAGCGCTCATGGCAGACGCACTCGCTTTGGGTTGGGATCTGTTGCCCTATGAGTGCGATTTCAAGCAGTGGCATGGGGACACACGAAGCGCTGCGTTCGCGAACTGGCGCGACTCCGAGGAGGCGAGGAACATCACCGAGTTCCTCGCCGGCCAACCGGGCGAGCCAAAGCTGTTGGTGTGGTGCGGCAACAGCCACCAGCGAAAGACACCCCAGCGATATCCGGGCGTCCGCGGCTCCACGTGGGTCCGGCTCGGGCAGCGCTTTCGGGAGCTCAGCTCGATCGACCCATTCGTAATCGACCAGAGCGTAACCGTGGAGTATCGATGGCGGCGGTCGCCGCGGCGCAAGGACGTCAAGCGCTACGGCGCCGAGCTGCGCGAACTGGGCGGCACGGGCGGATTCCTCCGCGAGGAGGACCCTGACCCCAGGTGGCGCGACGACACGTCAGCCGATGCGTGGCTGCTCTCGCTCGACAATTCGATGAGCTGAGCGAGTTGGATGCAGCCAACCGGCAGGTATTCAACCACCCGTCCAACTCGAGGCGGCCCTTACGCCCTCTTCGCGATCCGGTACTTGATATGCATCACAGCGGGAGAGGCGACCACCTTGACCGGCTCATGTGTCTGTACCTATAGACGATGCAATGAGCCAAATTTCATTGCTGGGGGCAAATTTAGTGGTAGCAGCGGCGATCTCCCGCTTCGGGGTACCGATTAGTTTTGGGTCGAGCTCGGTCTAAGTAGATAACAACCGAACGGGAGGTCCAGACAATGAGTCCATCGGCTGCGACGAAGATCGAGACTTTGAAAGTGCCTGGCGCCAACCTCTATTACGAGGTTCGAGGGTCAGGCCCGGTCCTGCTCATGATGCCAGGCGGACCGGCGGACGCCACGGCGTTTCGGAGCATCGCCGGCCAACTTGCCCTTCATTACACCGTTGTGACCTATGACCCGCGCGGCCTATCGCGCAGCAAGCTCGAGAGCCCGCTCGACGAGGAGGGGATCGTCGAGGTTTTCGCGGATGACGTTCACCGCCTGCTGGCTGCTGTCACCAAGGAGAAGGCCGACGTGTTTGCCAGCAGCGGCGGCGGAGTGATCGCGCTCGAGCTGGCGGCTTGTCATTCCGAGCAGCTGAAGACGGTCGTGTCGCACGAGCCACCTTCTCCCATGCTGCAGCCCGACCCCGCCTACGTGCGGGCAGTCATGGAACAAATCACGGCGACTTACCGCACGGCGGGAATTGGACCGGCTGTCCAGATATTCAGTGATTTGACCCGAAGCGGTCCTCCGCCGGCTCCTGAGGCCGAGCCGACACCCGAGATGCTCGAAGACATGGCTCGGATGCAGGGGAACATGGACCTTTTCTTCGGGCCTTACATCCTGGCCATAGCCCGCTATGAGCCGGACTTCGCCGCATTGAAGGGCGTCTCATGCCGACTCGTCGCGGCGGTAGGAGACGAGTCGCGTGGCGAGATGGCCCACGACGGTGGCCTCGGGTTGTCGACTCAGCTGGGCACGCAGGCCGTCGTGTTTCCCGGAGCTCACGGTGGATTCGAAAGCCACGCTGCCGAATTCGCAATCAAGCTGCGCGACGTGATCGAGCAGTGAGGGCGTCGCCGAAGAATATCGACGCGATCACTCTGTTCGTAGAGGATTTGGAGCGATCGAAACTCTTCTACCAGGATGTCTTCGGCCTGTCGGTGTTCTTTGAAGACCAGAGCTCCGCAGTATTCCGGTTTGAGAACACCCTGATCAACCTCCTGGAGATCCCCGCGGCACGCGATCTTGTCGAGCCGGGCGTTGTGGCCAGTCCTACGGCTGGTTCGCGCTTCCAGTTGACCATTCCCGTGGATGACGTCGATGCAACGTGTGCCGAGTTGAAAGGCCGCGGAGTGGAGCTGCTAAATGGCCCGATGAACCGCGTGTGGGGAGTCCGCACGGCGAGCTTCACCGATCCAGGTGGCCACGTCTGGGAGATCGCGCAGCGACTCCCCCGAGCCGAGGGCGCATAGGGCGACGTCGAACACCTGGCCATCCAGACGCAAGCGTCGCGGGATGGCCAATCCCCCGGGACCTTAACGAAATGAGAGCGAGATGGGCCGCCGGGCTCCAAGACGTCTAATCTGTCCGTAGCGTGCTAAGCAGGCTTCGGCATGGAGGTGGGTTGGCGTTGAAGGGAAAGATCCTGGGCGTCACGCTTCTCCTTGCCATCGAAGCGGTTGGGTTCGGCCACAGTACCGCCCTCGCAGCCATCTTCAAGACGAGGGCCGCAGCACCCCCGCCGCCGCACCTCATGGTCATAGTTGAGGAGAACCGGGAGTACCGCAGCATCATCGGAAGCTCGAACGCCCCATACATCAACAGCCTGGCGACCACCTACCGCTCGGCCACGAACTGGTACGCAGTGCAGCACACCAGCCAGAACGACCTCCTGGAGCTACTCTCTGGCTCGAACCAGGGCCTGCCCATCGGCGTTCCGTACTCGGCGACTACGTTGGTGGACGAGCAGCACACCAACGGCATTCCCTGGCGGGCCTACATGGAGAGCATGCCCTCGAATTGCTTCAAGGGCAGGACCGCCGACGGCCTCTACCAGGCGAAACACAATCCCTTCAGCTACTTCACAAACTACAACTCGACCAAGTCGACAGGCTGGTGCAAAAGTACCAACCTGAGCACGGAGGGGGTGCTGCCATATCCCGGCTCGACCGCACTGGTGTCCACGCTCAACGGGCCCAACGCACCCGCGTTCGTCTGGATCACGCCCAATGCTTGCAACGACATGCACGGCGACACCAACATCGGCTCCACGTGCGCGAGCAGCACCACCAGCCAACTCACCAAAGCCGGCGACACCTGGCTGTCCAGCAATATAGGTCCCGTCATCAGCTCGCAGTGGTTCTCGCAGAACGGCATCATCATCATCACCTGGGACGAGGGGACGACCAAGCAGGGGTGCTGTGGTCTCACCACTCCCGGAGGCCACATCGCCACCATCGTGGTCACCTCCAAGAACAAGGGCCTGGGCAAGTTCACGAGTTACGGCGACCACTACGGCACCCTGGCCGCGATCGAGAACGCATACGGCGTCCCCCTTCTGCTCGGCTCAGCCAACCCTGTCAATGGTGATCTGACCGGCGCCTTCTAGCCGGCTAGCGGGATGCCTCCGAGCGGCAAGACCGCGAAATGGGAGGCGATCCATATCAGCCGGATCAAGGACGGCAAGATTGTCGAGCACTGGATGGTGCAGGACCAGCTGGGCATGCTCCAGCAGGTGGGCTTCATGTCCGCGACGGCCGCGCCCGCGCGCTGACCGCAGCCAGAAACAAGAAGAGCCCGGCAACCGCCGGGCTCTTACTTGTTAGTACCAGGCAAGATCAGGCCGGCAAAACCGGCTTGAGCTTCTGCCGGGATCAGGTCCCTCTGACAAGCGAACGGCCCAACGCAGCACAGTGCGGACACCGATCTGCGCCGGCGGATCTGGATGTTTGGCGACGACCGAAGACGGCTAATCCGCGCTCAGTGGCTTGCCGATCAGCCAGTGGTGGCCGAATGGATCGACGACGCGACCCTGCCGCCACCCATAGGGCTGGTCCGCGATCGGAAAGAGAGTTCGCGCTCCCGCTGCGACCGCCCGCTGCGCGACTTTGTCGGGATCGTCGACGACGAGGTCGATACGCACGCTCGTCCCGCCAAGGCGTTCCGGGCTCAGGTTGCTTCCTTCGGGGTTCTCGTCGACGACGTTGAAGGGCGCTCCGTCGATGGACAGCTCCGCGACGATCTGACCGGTCGGTGTCGTCAGCCTGGAGGGCTCATCTGCTCCGAAGGCCTGCTTGTAGAACCCAGGCGGGACGCTATTCGAACTACCTGGACCAACTCGTAACTTCTAAACGGCCGGAGCACGGGCCCTGAATGACCGGACACCGGCAGTGGGCCACGAACCAGTGACAAGCGATGACAACGTCCTCCAATTCGGAGCCGTCGCAATTTCCAGTCGGCCGCCGCCCTCATCCCGGCTGAGGAAACCGGTTCCCAGTGATGTGTCTAGGTCCGGACCGGCGCGGACGCTGGTGCAGCGGAACGAGCGGGAAGCAACCCAAGCTGGCCCAACATGGTCAGGGTATCCATCACGTGCCAGAGCTCGACGCTCTTTCCATCGACAAACCGAATCATGTGCATATGGGCCACCTTCACTGGGCGCCCGGTCGGCGGAATCACCGGAGGGCCGTTCTTGGGTAGCAGCGGCGCCCGGAGCTCGCCGTCGTGGGTGCCGGTCATGAACGAATGGCAGGACACCCACTCCCCCTCCGCGATCATCTGGTTGATTTCGAAGTGGAGGTCTGGGAAGGCCGTACGCATCGCCGTGATTACGGCTTTAAGGTGGCCGGCAAAGCTGGCCTCCTCAGGATGCTGATGATCCACGCCGATCCCGACGGTCTCGTCGATGATCCTGACATCGCCGCCGTTGAAGCCTTCCTCAAAGGTTCGCCGCGCCAGTTCCTTGTTCTGTTCTGCCGTCATCCGTCGCCTCCTCGTGTGATCAATTGAGTTCGTCCGAAGTCCATTCGGATGAATACCGCTAGAATGCACGCAATGGTGCGGAAAGTCAAGCCCAGGTCTAAACCGCGTCTGTACGACGCCAGCCACCGCCGCGAAGCGGCTGCCGAGACCAGGAACGCAGTGGTCGCCGCGGCTAGCCGACTGTTCGCCGACCGCGGATACGCAGCAACCACCATGGCGGCCATCGCCTCGGCTGCCGGAGTGGCGCTCGACACCATCTACGCGTCTGTCGGACCTAAGCCGGTCCTCTTCCGCCGCCTTATCGAGACCGCCATTTCAGGAGGAGATCAGCCGGTGCCGGCGGAGGAAAGAGGCTACGTTCAACAGATCCGGGCCGAGCAGGATCCGGGCCGCAAGCTGGACCTCTATGCACATGCGATCAGGGAGATCCAGGAACGGCTGGCTCCTCTTTTCCGAGTCCTCCAGCACGCCGCGCTCACCGACCCGCAGCTAGACGCGCTCTGGCATGAGATCGGAGCCCGTCGGGCTCGCAACATGCAACTGCTGGCGGCCGAGCTTGCGGCGACGGGCGGTCTCCGCCAGGACCTGTCGGTCGACGACGCCGCCGACATAATCTGGGCTACCAACTCGTCAGAGTTTTTCCTCCTGCTGGTTCGCGATCGCAATTGGGATGC
>JALYYG010000214.1 GCA_030946685.1 Candidatus Dormiibacterota bacterium
GTAGCGGCGACCTATATTGCCTCCAGTCTGGTCGTACTCCACTCTGAACTTTCCCTGCAGTGACGACTGCACCTCTCGCGCGACCTTGATCAGGTCTTCCTTCTTCGACAGCGGGACCACCGCCACCTGCACCGGCGCCACGTTGGGGTGCAGGTGCAGCACCACGCGCGGCTCGTTGTTGACGACGTCCTCGTCATACGCGTCCAGCAGCAGCGTGATGAGGATACGGTCGACGCTTACCGCCGGCTCGATCACCCACGGTAGATAGCGCTCGTTCGTTTCCGGGTCAAGGTAGGTCAGGTCCGCCTTCGAGTGCTCCTGGTGGACGCGGAGGTCGAAGTCCGTACGATCCGCCACCCCTTCCAGCTCGCCCCAGCCGAACGGGAAGTCGTACTCGATGTCCGTGGTCTGCTTCGAGTAGTGCGACAGGCTCGCCTTCGGGTGGTCGTAGAACCGAAGGCGCTCGACGTTCAGGCCCAGCACCTCCACGTACCACCGCATCCGCTGCTTGCGCCAGTAGTCGAACCACTCGTCGTCCTGCTCGGGCTTGACGAAGTACTCCATCTCCATCAGCTCGAACTCGCGCACCCGGAACACGAAGTTGCCAGGCGTGATCTCGTTGCGGAACGCCCGGCCCTGCTGCGCGATTCCGAACGGGACCTTGACCCTCGTCGAGTTCACAACGTTCTTGAAGTCGACGAACATGCCCTGCGCCGTCTCAGGCCTCAGGTAGACCACCGAGGAGGAGTCTTCGACCGGGCCCACGTTGGTCTTGAACATCAGGTTGAACATGCGCGGCTCGGTCAGCGGGCCGCCGCACTCCGGGCATTTGTCGCCGGTGACATGGTCGGCGCGCCAGCGCTTCTTGCACTCGCCCAGGCATTGGCGGAGGGGGTCTACGAAGTTGGTCAGGTGGCCCGAGGCGACCCACACCTCGGAGGGCATGATCAGGGTCGAGTCCAGGCCGACCACGTCGTCGCGCAGGTCGACCATGTGGCGCCACCAGAGCTCGCGGATCGCCCGCTTCAACGCGACGCCGTACGGGCCGTAGTCGTACAGGCCCGACAGGCCGCCATAGATCTCGCTTGACGGGAAGATGAATCCTCGTCGCTTCGTGAGCGCGACCACTTTCTCCATCAGCTGCTCGCGGGCGATTGTCAAGGCTGCACTACCAGCCTCACGGCTGTCGTTCGTAACGCCCCTCTCCCCAACCCTCTCCCCGGAGGGGAGAGGGGACTCCGCTTCGTTAGCGCAACCAATTTTTCCTCGGCTGTTCGCGCGACAGTTAGCCTTCTTTCAGTACGGACAATATGTTGCCCGCTGGGTCCTTGAACCACGCTATGTCTGGGCCCTTCTTTGCGGCGATGCCTCGCGCAATGCCTTTTTCATCGGTCATGTCGCCGTAGTGCTCGAACTTGACGCCTTTGCGATTCAACTCGTCAACCGCTTTCTCGATATCGTCAACCGGGAAGTTGAGGATCGTGTACGTCGCCGGCTGGTGGTCGGGCTTACCGTAGATCCAGATGCCGTTTCCACCGGCAATCTTTACTCGTAGGCCCAGTCCATCTTCTTTTACCTCAAGCCCAAGCGTTTGACCGTAGAACGCTTTTGCCGCGGCCAGATCGTCGACTGAAAAACCGCTCACTGCCTTGCTGTCCTTGAACATGTTTCACTCCTTCAGAGCTATGTCAGGGGATCGCCCTCATCCGGTGCAGGAACTGTAGCGATTTCAGGCGCCGGTCCAGGTGGTGCTCCAGCTGCGCCGTCACCACTCCTTCGATCGCTTCGATAAGTGGGGTGTCAAGCTTCACGCGCCGATACGTCGCCAGGTCCCCACTTGCCATCAGCCGCAGGACTTTGATCGCGGCCAGAGGGACCGTGGGCATGCCCGGCAGCGCGCAGCTCTCGCACAGGAACCCGCCCGCCGCTGCGCTGAACGCCGCCGGCTTTGCCGCCAGCGGCCGCTCGCACGACGCGCACACTGCCAGCTGCGGCGCGTAGCCCAGCAGGTCGAGGGCCACCATCATGAAGTAGGCCGACGCCCGCCGCGGGTCGGTCTCCCGCGCGAGCTCATCCAGCGCCATCACCGTCAGCTCGTACACCCCGTCGACCGGGTGCCTGTCCTCGCACACGCGCTCCGCGAGCTCAGCGATCAGGGCCGCATGCGACATCACCTCCACGTCGCCCGCGATCCGCAGGCCCGGCATCCGCTGCACCTGAGCGACCACGTCGAGCTCGCCTCGCCCCTTCGCCAGGAGCACGTCGACATGCCCGTACAGCTCGAGCGACGGGCCTAGCTTGCTTTCCGGCCGCCGCACCCCCTTGGCGATCGCCCCCACCTTGCCGTGCGTGCGGGTCAGCAGCGTGAAGATGCGATCGGCCTCGCCATAGTCGAGCTTTCTCAGCACGACCGCCTGGTCACGGTATGTGGGCAGGCTAGCCCTCCGCGACCTGCGGCTCTTCGCCGTCTCGGCGTGTGTCGTGCGTAGGCTTCTTCAGGCCCGCCTGAACCAGCGTTTCGTCCGGCCATGGAACCTCCGCCGTCAGCTTCACCCATTCGATGCGACGTCCCTTGACCTTCTCGACGGTCCACGTGGCGCGGCCGGCCTTGAACGAGTCGCCGGTCGTTGCGATCCTTCCCAGCTGCGCGTGCACATAGCCGCCGACCGAGTCGTAGTCGCCCGATTCCTCGATGGCAAGGCCGAGCCGCGAGTTCAACTCCTCCAGGGGGAATCCAGCGTCGACCCGAGCCTCGTGGTCGTTGAGGACCACCAGTTCCTCCTCTTCCGCGGAGTCGTACTCGTCTCGGATCTCGCCCACGATCTCCTCCAGCAGGTCCTCGAGCGACACCAGCCCGGCCGTGCCTCCGTACTCGTCGAGCACGATCATCATGTGGACCTTTTCGGTCCGCATCTCGTGGAGCAGCTCGTCCACCTTCTTCTGCTCGGGCGTGAACCTGATCGGGCGAAGCATCTTGTCGATATCGAACTCCTGAGCGCTGCTGAGCGTGTAGTAGAGCAGCAGGTCCTTGGTGTGCAACAGGCCGACCACGTGGTCGATGTCGACCTGGTAGACCGGCAGCCGGGTGTGCCGGTGCTCCTTGAATACCTTGACTATCTCCTTCAGGGGCGCGCTCCGTTCCACGGCCACGATGTCGGTGCGCGGAACCATGATCTCGCGCACGGTCTTGTCACCGATCTCGATGATCCCGTGAATCATCTGGTGCTCTTGCTCCTCGATCACGCCCTGCTCCTCCGAGACGTGAAGCAGCGTGAGCAGCTCCTGCTCGGTGAGGTAGGGGGCCCGGGCGGCGCGGCCGCCGGTGAGAGCGCGCGAGACGATGGTGACGGCCCACAGCACAGGGCCGAGTGCGGTCGCGAGGCGGTCCACCGGCCCGGCCGCCGCGAGGGCGACTCGCTCGGCGTACCTGATGGCGAGGGTCTTCGGCGTCACCTCGGCGGCGATCAGCAGGATCACCGACAACACGAACGACACGAGGAGCGCGAGCAAGAGGTGGTACCCGGAGGGAACGCCCCACTTGGCGAACAGAGAGTCGCTGAGGAGCGTGGTCGCGGTCGAGGCCACGATCAGCGCGAGGGTGTTCGTGAACAGCACGGTGGACAGATAGCGGTTCGGATCCGCGCGCAGGCGCTGCAGTATGCCGGCGGCTTTGCTCCCCTGCTCGGCCAGGAATCGCACCCGGAGGCGGCCGACCGAAGTGAGGGCGGTCTCCGTGCCGCTCGCGAAGGCGGCCACGATGAAACAGATGATCAGAACGAAGACCTCGAACCAATCGGTTGCGCTCATGACCGCCGGACTATCTGAAGAGCTCGCTGACGCTCCGGTTCTCGTGCACCCGGATGATCGCCTCTGCGAGCAGCGGTGCCACCGACAGCACCGTGAGGGGCGGGCCGACCTTCTCGAGGGGAATGGGGACCGAGTCGGTCACGATGACCTCGTCGACCTGGGCCTTCCTGAGGCGCTCTATGGCGTTCCCCGTGAGGACCGGATGCGTGGCCGCGATCAGCACCTTGTGCGCGCCCTGCTCGCGCAATGATTGGGCCAGCTTGGAGACGGTGCCGCCGGTGGTGATGATGTCCTCGACCACCACACAGTCCCGGCCCTTCACCTCGCCCGAGACGGCGATCATCTCGACATCCTCGTCCCCCGATCGCCGCTTGTAACCGAACGCGATTGGAGCCTGGAGCTGGTTGGCCACCAGCTCGGCTCGGCGCCCACCCCCCGCGTCCGGGGCCACGACCGTGAGGTTGCGGAGATTGCGCGTGAGCAGGTACTCCGAGATGATGCGGTGCGGCGAGAGGTGGTCTGTGGGGACGTCGAAGAAACCCTCGATGGCTTCGGCGTGCAGGTCGAGCAGGAGAAGGCGGTCTGCTCCCGCCAGCGTGATGAAGTTTGCGATCAGCTTGGCCGTGATGGGCTCGCGCGGTTGCGTCTTGCGCTCCTTGCGCGCGTAGCCGTAGTAAGGGATGACGGCGGTGACCCTGCCGGCGGAGGCTCGGCGGAGGGCGTCGAGGATGA
This sequence comes from Candidatus Dormiibacterota bacterium, assembly GCA_030946685.1. Taxonomy (GTDB): domain Bacteria; phylum Chloroflexota; class Dormibacteria; order Dormibacterales; family Dormibacteraceae; genus Palsa-872. Next base: position 4,540 of record JALYYG010000214.1, read on the forward strand.
TGAACAGCTCCATCAGGTGCTCGTTCACGGGCGGGCAGGTGGGCTGGATGACGAAGACGTCATGCCCGCGCATGGAGTCCTCGATCTTGACGTTGATCTCGCCATCCGGGAAGCGCCGCAGCCTCGCGTCGGTGACCGGGACCTGGAGCTGTTCCGAGATGCGCTCCGCAAGTGCCGGGTTGGCGCTCCCGCCGATCAGCTTCAGAGCGCCCCACGGGGAGGCCTCCTCGCCGGCGTACTCGACGGCGGTCGTCAACCTGCCGATCAATTTGCGATCACTCTTTCCTTACTCACGCCCCTCTCCCGACTCTCTCCCCTCAAGGGGAGAGGGAGATTTCCTCCGTACCACCCTAGCGGGAACACCGACCGCTGTCGCGCCGTCGGGGACGTCTTTGGTCACCACCGAACCGGCTCCGGTTCGCGACCCCTTGCCAAGTTTGACGGGAGCGACAAGCATTGTGTCCACCCCGACGAAGGAGCCGTCGCCGATCACGGTTCGGTTCTTGTTGACGCCGTCGAAGTTGGCGGTGATCGTGCCGGCGCCGATGTTGGCGTCCTCGCCGAGGTCGGTGTCGCCCAGGTAGGAAACGTGCGGGACCTTGCTGCCACGACCGACCTTTGTCCGCACGAGCTCTGTGAAGCTGCCTATGTGGACGTCGTCGGCGATCTCGGTGTCCGGCCTGAGCTTGGCGAAGGGGCCGCAGTCCGAGCGGTCGCCGATCTTCGCGTCCTCTATATATACATGAGGGCCGATGCGGCACTCCTGGCCGATCACCGTGCTGCCCTTGATCACCGAGAAGGGCTCGATGACGGTGTCCTGGCCGATGGTGACCGTCGCGTCGACGAAGGTGGTTTGGGGATCGACGATGGTGACGCCGCCAAGCATCAGCTGCTCGAGGATTCTTCGCTGCATCAGCCCGGTGGCGGTGGCTAGCCTCACGCGATCCTTGACACCCATCGCCTCGTCGCTGTCGGCTACTCGAACGATGGTCACCGGCTTGAGGTGGAGGAAAACGTCGGTCAGGTAGAACTCGCCGGCCTTGTTGTCGTTGGTGACGTGAGTCAGGGCCTCGACCAGCTGCGCGCCGTTGAAGCAGTAGATGCCCACGTTGACCTCGTGGTTGGTCTTGCGGAGCTCCTCGGTGGCGTCCTTGCGCTCGACAATGCGCTCGAAGGATCCGTCGGGTGCGCGGATGATGCGGGCGTCGTTGCGTCGTGGGTCCTCCACGCTGGCGAGGGTCGCGGGTGCGCCGGACTCGCGGTGGGCGGCGATGAGCTGGCGGAAGGTGTCTGCCGTTATGAGGGGGGCGTCGCCGTTGGCGACCAGGACGTCGCCGCGGCTCAGCTCCTTCGTGGGTACCTGTTGCAAGGCGTGGGCGGTGCCGTGCGCCTCGCGCTGGTAGACGACCTCGGCGCGGCCGTCCAGGTGGGCGGCGAGCTCGACCTGGTGGGGGCTGACCACGACCTTGATGTCCTTGGCGCCGGCCTCGGTGACCGCTTCCAGGACCCAGTCGATCATGGGGCGGCCGCAGAGGGGATGGAGCACCTTGGGAGTGCGCGACCGCATCCGGGTGCCGTGACCGGCGGCGAGGATGACGGCCGTTAGCGATTGGCTCAAGGTTTCACCCGTTCAGGGTGACGGAATTATACGGGGGGAGGTTTTCACTGGGATTGCGGCAGGTGTGAAGACCGCGCCGGGGGCTGGCCGGGGGCTGGCCGGGGCCTGGCCGGGGGCTGGCCGGGCCTGGCCGGGGCCCTCCCTCCTCCCGGGTGCGGCGACCCTCCCCCTCGCCAACGCACCTTGCGCCGCTCAATTTGCCCGAGTCCTGGGCGCGTTGCAACCCTGCCTGTTAAGAATCTGCGCGCGCGGGAGTCCCTGCCTCACGACCAGGACCATCGTCAAGGGCCTCAATCACCGCGTGCTCGCCAAACGGTCACCAATGTCATGGCCGGCAGGCGGCCGAAGCAACTCGATAACGTTTCGGCGGCGGCTTTTCGGGCAAGATCGTTGTGTGTCTGAGATGCCCGCGGTGAACCTGGAGGGTGCTGTGCCTTCGCACCTGCCTGTCCTGCCGCTGAAGTCCACCGTCGTCTTTCCCCGCATTTTCATCCCCCTCTCGGTTGGACGGAAGCGGTCGCTGCAGCTGCTCGATGACCTGTCGGGTGCGGAGCGGCACATCGCTGTCGCGACCCAGCTGGATGAGCACGCCGAGGAGGTCGGGTTCAACGACATCCACCACGTCGGCGCAATGGTCCGTGTCCAGCACATGCTGAAGCTGCCCGACGGCACCGTGCAGCTCGCGGTCCTCGGGCTGCGCCGGATCAAGCTCACCGCCGCGCTAACCGAAGAGCCGTACCTGACGTGCGCGGTCGAGATGCTGCCCGAGACCCACGACACGATCCCGCCCATCGAGCGCGAGGCGCTGATGCGCCGCGCGATCTCCTCGTTCCAGCAGCTGGTCACGCTCGCGCCGCACCTGCCGGCGGAGCTCTCCGGCGGGGCAGCGGGGATCGACGACCCGCTGCACCTCGCTTACTACATCGCCAACCACACGCGCCTCACGACGGAGCAGAGGCAGGAGATCCTGGAGATCGATTCCGCCAAGGCGAAGCTGGAGCGCCTGCTCGGGCACATGGCGCACGAGCTGGAGGTGCTGGAACTCGGACGCAAGATCCAGTCCCAGGCCGAGGAGTCGATGGGCAAGGCCCAGCGCGAGTACTTCCTGCGCGAGCAGCTCAAGGCGATCCAGCGCGAGCTCGGCGAGCTGGATTCTGAGCTCGGCGAGCTGGGTGAGCTACGCGAGCGGATCGTGAAGACCGGGCTGCCGCCGGAGGCCCAGCGCGAGGCCGACCGCGAGATCGCGCGGCTGGAGCGGATCCCCTCTGCTTCGCCGGAATCGTCAGTCATCCGCACGTACCTGGAGCTGATCGTGTCGCTGCCGTGGAACACCTCCACCGGCGGTGAGGTGGACGTGGTCCAGGCTCGCTCGATCCTCGATGCGGACCACTACGACCTCGACAAGGTGAAGCAGCGGATCGTCGAGCACCTCGCGGTGCGGCGGTTGAAGCAGCAGCGCAAGTCGACTGAGCGCGGTCGCGAGCCGATCCTGTGCTTCGTCGGCCCGCCGGGAGTTGGCAAGACATCTTTGGGTCAATCGATCGCACGCGCAATGGGTCGGAAGTTCGCGCGTGCTTCCCTGGGCGGCGTGCACGATGAGGCGGAGATCCGCGGCCACCGGCGCACTTACATCGGCGCGATGCCCGGCCGGATCCTGCAGGCAATACGGCGTGCGGAGTCGAACGACCCCGTGTTCATCTTCGACGAGGTCGACAAGATCGGCTCCGACTGGCGGGGCGACCCGTCGTCCGCTTTGCTCGAGGTGCTCGACCCTGAGCAGAACAAGGACTTCCGCGACAACTACCTCGACGTTCCCTTCGACCTGTCGAAGGTCATGTTCATCACCACGGCCAACTCGCTCGAGACGATTCCGCCCGCGCTGCGCGACCGCATGGAGGTACTCAATCTCTCCGGCTATACGGAGGAGGAGAAGGTACAGATCGCGGAGCGATTCCTGGTCCCCAAGCAGCTGCTGGCGCACGGGCTGCGGCCCGGCGAAGTCGCGCTGACCGAGGACGCGGTCCGCGCGATCATCCGCGAGTACACGCGTGAGGCGGGCGTTCGCAACCTCGAGCGCGAGATCGCCTCGGTGATGCGGCGCGCGGTGGCGGACATGGCGGTAGGCAAGCGGCCGCGAAAGGCCGTCGAGGTGAAGAGGGTGCGCGCCGCGCTCGGGAAGCGGCGCTTCTACGACGACATCCGGGAGCGCATCGACCGCCCCGGCGTCGCGACCGGCCTGGTGTGGACGCCGACGGGAGGCGAGATCATCTTTGTCGAGGCGGCTTTGACTCCGGGCAAGGGCGAGCTCAAGCTCACAGGGCAGCTGGGCGATGTGATGAAGGAGTCCGCGGCCGCGGCGCTGTCTTACTTGAAGGCGCGAGCGGCCGACATCGGCATCGACCCGTCGCTCTTCGACAAGAACGACATCCACGTGCATGTGCCCGCGGGCGCGCAGCCGAAGGAGGGGCCGTCGGCCGGGGTGACGGTTTTGACTGCCATGGCGTCGATCCTTACCGGGCGCCCGGCGCGCGACGACATCGCGATGACCGGCGAGATCACCTTGCGCGGGCGTGTCTTGCCGATCGGCGGGATCAAGGAGAAGGTGCTCGGCGCGCACCGCGCGGGCATCCGGCGCGTGCTGCTGCCTACCCGCAACGAGGCGGACCTCGACGACATCCCGGCCGATCTCCGCGCCGAGATGCAGCTCGTGCTGGTGGACTCGATCGACCAGGTCCTGCGCGAGGCGCTTACTAAGGCTCCCGTGGCCGCGCGGCAGCGCTCGAACGGGGCTGCGGCTGTTGTGCGCGAGAGGGTGGCGGTCGCCGCGCGCGCTCGAGAATCCGCTCATGCGCGGAAAGCTCCACGGAATCGTCCAGCGGCGAAAGCTCGTCGACGCCGCGCCGTCTGAGCGCGCTCCTGATCAGGTGGTCGGCGAGGTGCGGGTTCTTCGGCAAAAGTGAGCCGTGCAGGTAGGTTCCGACCACCCCTCCCTGCAGGCATCCTTCGGTGCGGTCGTTCCCATTGTTTCCGAAACCCAGCCTTACCTTTCCTATCGGCGTGGCCTTAGGTCCAAGAAATGTTCGTCCGCTGTGGTTCTCAAAACCGACCAGGGTGCTGGGCTTGAGGCCGACCATGGTGGTGTCGACGACCACATCGCCTATGAATCGTCGCTTGCCGGCTTCGGTGCGGACGTCGATGAGCCCGATACCTGGGAAGCGCTCTCCCTCGGCGGTCCTGTAGTACTCGCCCAGGAGCTGGTAGCCGCCGCACACCGCCAGCAACACGGCGCCTCCGTGGACCGCCCTTTCCAGTGGCTTTTGCTTGTGGTCTAGCAGGTCCTCGTAGACGAGCGCCTGCTCGCGGTCCTGGCCGCCGCCGAAGAAGAAGACATCGACCTCGTCCATCTTCTTTGTGGTACCCCGGCCGAGCTCGATCAGCCTTGCATCGTAGTCTCGCCATTCGGCGCGCTTCAGCAAAGTGAGGATGTTGCCGCGGTCGCCGTAGATGTTCATAAGGTCGGGGTAGAGCCAGCCGACCGTGAAGATCTTTTTGTGTCGGGCCATCTTCTTGTTTACGTCTCCCAGTACGGCTTGGCCCATCCGCGTCGTACGAGCTCGGCCCTCAGGTCGAGCATGGCCGTGTACGTGCACAGCAGGTGCGCGGTCTCGCCCTCGGGGGTGACCTTGACGAGGGCGTCCAGGGCTCTGCCTGGGTCGGTTTCGGGCTGCGTCGCTTCGATGCCGGCGTACTTGAAGCGCACGGCGAGGTCGTGGGCACGATTGCCGGCGGGCACCACCGCGTGCTGTTTGCCTTTCAATTGTTCGAAGTCGACGTCCCATATCCAGCTGACGTCGGTGCCGTCCGCCTTGCGGTCGTTGAGGCCGATGAGGAAGCACTTTCCTTTGGCCAGGTCGACGGCTGTGCGGAGGGTCTCGTTGAAGCCGGCGGGGTTCTTCGAGAGGACGAGGTTGAGGTTGCGTCCGCGGAACTCCATGCGCTCCTGGCGGCCGAAGGCGGCGCGGAAGTTGTGGAGTCTTTCTGCGATGTATTTCGGGTCGAGGCCGATGGTGACGCCGGTGGCGTAGGCGGCGAGCACGTTGTAACAGTTGTAGAGACCGCCGAGGGGGATCTCGATGCGCTGGGTGTTGGTCTGGTCGTTGGGGTCGAACTGGTCGTTGGGGTCGGGCTGGTCGTTGGGGTCGGCCTGGTCGTTGCGGTCGAGCTGGCCGGCGTTAAGAGGCTGGGTTGTATCGGCGACACCCTCCGGATACTTTCGCGTCATGCCCACCGTAATCGCGATGGAGTCGAAGCCGTCGAGCGTGATGTTCGTCGCCGTCATCTCCGGTGCTGGGCGCGCGAAGTCATTGTTGGGGCACCGGTAGACGCCGTCGTGGCCTACGTAGACCGCGTCGAAGATGAGGCTGGTGCCGCATCGCGGGCAAGTCCGCGCATCGGCCGCGTGCGGCAATTCGTGCGCCGCGACTGTTGTGTCGTCGAGGCCATACCAGAGGGGTTGGTTGGGGAGGTTGAGGCCGATCTCGGCGACGCGAGGGTCGTCGGCGTTCAGCAGAGCGTGGCTTTCTGGTGGCAGGTTTTCGAGGGCGGATTCGACTTTCTTCGCGATCAACTCGAGCTCGCCGTAGCGGTCGAGCTGGTCCCTGAAGAGGTTGAGGACGATCACGGCCGTGGGCTTGATCTCGGCGATCGCTTTCGGCAGGCTTGCCTCGTCGATCTCGAAAACTCCCCAGTCGGCGCGCAGTCGTCCGGTCACGTCCGCGCTGTCCAGCGCGGCGGCGGTGGCTCCGAAGATGAGATTGGCGCCGGCGCGGTTGGAGACCACGCGGTGCCCGGCGCCCTCGAGCAGCCAGCTGATGAGGCGCGCGGTCGTCGTCTTGCCGTTGGTTCCCGTGATCACGACGGATCCGAATTTCAGTTCGCTCGACAGCTTTCTCAGGACGTCGGGATCGATTGCGCGCGCGACGTCGCCAGGCAAGGTGGTGCCTCCACCGCGGCGGCTGATTCTCGAGAGCGCGCCGGTCACCTTGCCCGCCCAGACCGCCGCGGCTTTTCGCATCAAGCCCACCGCCCGACGGCGTGCGTGACCGCGGTCCAGCATTTGAGCTCGGCGGTGGCCTGGCGTGCCGAGCGTTCGTCGGGGCAGCGCCGGAAGAAGGCCGAGCCGCTCCCGGTCATCTGCCATTCGTTTCCAAGTCGCGACGCGAAATCTTTTAGTCGCGGCTCGACCTGGGCTGCCGCCCGGGTGAGCTGGTTCGGTCCGTCGCCGTTCACGTCGTCCCATGCACCGTAAACGGCAGCGGTTAAGAGTTCGATATCGGGCCAGGCGATCGCGAACCATGACTCTTCGTCGGTCGGGAGCTGGAGCGGTGTCAGGCGCTCGCCGCGACCCTCGGCTCTGGCGGCGCCCCCGGTGAGGAAGAACGGGACGTCGGCGCCAATTTTCGGCGCGATTTTGGCGAGGTTGACTCTCTCGAGCTTGTGGATGGCGGCAAGTCCCCTCAGCGCCGCGGCTGCGTCCGAGCTGGCACCGCCCATTCCAGAGCCTGGGGGGATGCGCTTGTCGAGGTGAAAGCGGGTGGGCAGCTCGTGGCCGGCCTCTTCTTGCAGCGCGTTGTGGGCCTTGAGGATGGAGTTTTCGTTGCCTGTTGCATCTGGCACGTGGTGACCGGTGGTGGTCAGTGTCGTGCGGCGCTCGGCTTGCGTGAGCTCCAGCAGGTCGTGCAGCGCGACGGCCTGGATATGCGTGCGGACCTCATGCCAGCCGTCGTTGGTTCGCTCGATCACGGCGAGATCTAAGTTGAGCTTGGCGCGCGCGGGAAGGACCAGGGTCAATTGCCGAGGGGTCGCAGCTTCTCTCTGTAGGCGAGTGCCCTGTCTCGATAGTGCTGCGCGGTGATACCGACCCATTTTCCCGACGAACCATTGAGCGGCTTCTTCACTGTTGCGGGGACGCCGGCAGCCATGTGGCCGGGCGGCACCTCGCTGCCTTCGGCGAGCACGGCGCCGGCGGCCAGCAGGGAGCCGGCGCCCAGGCGACTTCGCTGCAGCATCGTTGCGCCCATGCCGACCACCGCGCCTTGTTCGACGACGCATCCCTCGAGCTGTGCGGAGTGGCCGACGCTGGCGTCTGGTTCAATAATCGTGGGCAGATTTTTCGCGCAGTGGATGACTGCGTTGTCCTGGATGTTGGCGCCGTCGCCGACCGTAATCTTTGCCTCGTCGCCGCGCAGGACCGCACCAAACCAGACGCTCGCGCCCGCACCGATTGCGACATCACCGATGAGGACAGCGGTGGGTGCGATGTAAGCGTCAGGATGGACCATCGGACGTTTTCCGCCGAGCTCAAACTCCACTGGCCTATATAATCCTAGCTTCGTGCTCTTGTCCCTCTTTCCCAACCTGGAGTCACCACGTGGCTAAGCGGACGGCCTCTGCGAAGAAGCAGGCGCGCGCCGGCGTGCGGCGGGCGTTGCGCAATCGCGCGGTGCGCTCCGAGGTCAAGACCAAGGTGGTGAAGGCGCGGCGCACGCTAACCGGCGGACCGGTGGCTGAATCGGATCGGTACGCGATCGCCCTGGAAGCGATCCAGGCGCTGGATCGCGCGGCATCTAAAGGCATCCTCCACCGCAACAACGCCGGACGCCGCAAGGCTCGATTGGCAAAGCAGCTGTCGAAGCTGGCTGTGTCCGCCGGGGGCGGCGCTGGAAGCGCGACTGCGGCTGCGGCTGGGAAGGCGAAGAAGGCCTCGGCGGCCGCTCCCAAGGCTGTAGCGAAGAGCGCGGCGCCATCTTCTTCTTCGAAGAAAAAGTAAGCGGGCTTCGGCTCAGAGCCGCGTGAGCAGAACGTCCAGACCGAGCTCGGCGTCGACCTGGCCGGACTTCACCTCCCACTCGTAGTCGCGGATCGCGCGGAGGGCTGCCTCCAACCTTTCGGGATCTGCTTCTTTGGCCGCGTCGTAAGCCTTTTGCAGAACGAAGCGGTGTTCGGACATCTCTTCCTGTACTTGAGAGAGTGACTCTCCGCGATCTTGCCGCGCGCGGACCTGCAGCACGAGCGCCACGTGTCGTGCCATGCGGTAGGCAACCGAGGTGGGCTGTAGTCCGCCACGCGTGAGACCTCGGGCGACCTTCAACGCCTCCGCGGTGGGGCGCGGAAGGAGGTTGTCTGTGAGCTTGAAGATCTCGTCCTCGCGACCGCCGGCCAGTAGGTCGGTGATTGCCTCAGCTGTGAGCTTGGAACCGGATGCCTTGAATGCGGCCAGTTTATTGAGCTCTGAGTCGACGATGCTCAAGTCGGGTGGGGTGACGCGGACGACCTGCGCCGCGATGGCAGGCGTCAGACCATGGTCGGCGGCTCGCTTCGCCGCCCATTCGCTCAGCGCTCGTCCCTTGAGCGGCTGCATCTCCTCAACTGCGCCACCAGATGCGGTGACGGCCTTTGCGAGCTTGCTGGCGCCAGACAACCGGCCTGCGACTGTGATCAAGAGGCGGGTGGTGGGCGGTATTTCTGTCAGCGCTGTCGCGAGAGCTTCGCTGCGTGCGGCGGGGGCCATCCGAGCGTAGACGACCCGGTAAGGGTCGAGAAAAGGAGCCTGGAGCACTGCGTCCTGGAGGCGTGATGAAGTGAGGCCATGACCCTCCAGGGTGTCCTGACCAAAGTCCGACACGAGCTCACTGCGCCAGTCGTCGAGCGTTGCTCGTGCACGCTCGTCGACCAGGAACCTCTCCTCGCCGTGCAGCAGTAGGACGGCTCGACGGGTCGTCGGCGTCTTCGCCATGCCTTGCGATCGTACCTGCGGCTGGGTCCGCCTTACATGGGCAAGGTGATTGTGCCCTCCTGGTCGGTGCGAAGCACTGTGGGTGGGAAGCCGCTGGCGAGGCGGCCGGCGGAGCGCGAGGCGATCAACTGAGCGGCCGTGCCGGCTGCGGTGGCAAGCTCGGGCGAGATCAGGCTGCGACCGCCGCTCGGGAGCAATAGGTAGGTGCAAGGCCCGTCGAGGCGGGCGGCTGCCACAGTCTGAGCGTCGAGGTCGAGGTCGCTTAGGTCACAGAAGCTGCGCCCTGAGGACGCGACCGCCCTTATGCCGAGGTAGGCGGCGCCGACCACGTCGCCTGGTGCTCCGGGCTCAGGTGCGATCGTCTCAAGCGTGAAACCGGCGATCCGAATGGTGGAGCCTGCCTGCATCCGCGCGATGCCGGCCCCGCGGGCTGCTGCCTCCAGCGCCGCGGTCCGCCACGCGCTACCTGTCAGCTGGGCGTCAGGGATGAGAACCACAGTCGCCGCTCGGTTGAGACCAGCGAAGCCGCCAATGTGCCCCAGGGAGGGAGCCGTTATGACGATGGCGTCCAGAGTTAGCTCCCACGGCGGGAGCTGGGCGCCGAGCTCGTCCTTCAATCGTTGCGGGCTGGGTCCGGCGTCGATGAGAATCGCGCCTTGCCGGCTTCGAAGCAGGACCGCCTGGCCATCGCCGACCGCGAGCACGCTCACCTGGGGTGGTGCGTTCGCCCATTCGCCCAAGGCGAAGCCGGCGATTAATGTCGGGGCAAGGATGGCAGCCGCAAGCGCGACGACTCGACGACGGCCGTCGCTTCGGGCGCCTGCGATCGCGGGACCGAGGGCGGAGTAGTAGGCGACGCCGGCCCAGGTCGGAAACCGCGGCACCGTGATGGCCGCGGCCGGTGCATGTGCCAGGAGATACGAGACCTGTTCCACATAGGCGAGAAGGCCGGCCAGAGGAAGAGCGACGAGGCGGGCTAGGTCAGGCGCGAAAGCCAGCGGGCCGAGAAGAAGGCCCGCGGCCACGAGCGCGGGGAGGATCGGCAGCGTCATGGCGTTGGCGAGTGGGGCGATCGGCGAGAGAACGTGAAAGTCCGTCGCCATCATGGGCAGAGTCCCCACCTGGGCGGCGCAGGTGACGGCGAAAGGCTCGCGGAGGACGGCGGGCACGCGGGGCAGGCGCCGTTCGATGCCAGGCGTCAGCAGGATAATCGCGGCCGTGCCGGCGAACGAGAGCTGAAAGCCAACGTCCCAGGCCAGCTCGGGACGCCAGGCCAGCATGGCGGCGGCGGTGAGAGCAAGCGAGGTCCAGACGTGCGAGGGGCGGCCGAGGCGCGATGCGACGATCGCGAGACAGCCCATGATCGCGGCGCGGATTGCCGCAGGCGTGGCTCCGCCGGCGAGGGCATACAGGCCGATGAGGGCGAGGGCTGGCCAAGCGGCGTGGCGGCCGAGAATGGGCTGGAGGGCGCCCTGCACTATGCGCGCGAATACAGCGACCTTGAGGCCGCTCAGCACCAGGAGGTGGATTAGGCCGGTGGCGATCAGGGCGGCCTGAAGACTGGGTGGGATCCCTTGCCGCACTCCCAAGACGATGCCGAGCAACACAGCTGCGTGAGGGGCGGGAAGCGCACGATCGAGCGCAGCGGTGTAGTGAGTACGCAGCCAGCCGGGGAGTGCTGTGAGACCTGCACCCGTGCTCACCACATTGAAGTTCGTCGCGACGACCTCGACGTATACGTGGCGCTGGGCCAGGTAGACGCGACGATCGAATGTGGGCAGGTCACGTGGCATCGCGAGCTTTCCACTCGCAACGATTCGGTCTCCAAAAGCAGCCTCCGTCGGCCCGCGCCAACGCACCAGCAGGTTGCCGATACCCAGCGCCGAACTACCTCCGATCGAGATCTGGTCGGGTTCGACGAGCGCCTCGGACCCGCCCGCGGCAGGGTGGCTGTCGTCGGCGACTCGACCAGCAATGGATGCGGTCATTCCCACGGCGGCAAAGGCGCGACTGGCGGCCTGCGGGTCCGAGGCAGGCAGCTCGGCCCGACCGAGCGCCATGAGCGCGAACGCGAGAGCGATCGCCAGCAATGCTGGTCTGACGAGTAAAGCTAGCCCGAGGCAGGGTATGGCGAGGGCGGCCGCGAGGGCACCGAGTATCGGTTGCGACGGGGCGAGGACAACGGCGGCGGCAAGCGCGCTCGACCATGTCAGGGCGACCACCAGCGCGGGGAAGCGCGCGAGCGCCCACACCCCGCCCGGGTTCTCCGAATCAATCACAGCGTGACGTACCGGCGGGCAATTACGTAGTCCGCCTCGCTCATGCCGAGGATGTCGACGAGCTCACGCGTCGACTGGAAACCTCCAAAGTTGGTGCGGTAGTCGACGACTTCCTGGGCTAGTGCCTCGGTGAAGCCGGGCACCACTGCGAGTTCGTCGACGGTTGCCGAATTGAGGCTGGTGCGGACGGCCACCGTCCCTCCGGACGCGCCCTTGACGAAGGGAACCTTGATCTGCTCGCCGTCTTTGAGGCGTCCGGCAAGATTTGGGAGCCGAGTGGGATCCGCCTCAGGAGTCAGGCCACCCGCGGCGGCGATCGCGTCGTAAACACGATCTCCGCGCGGCATTCGATACAGGCCCGGCCGGGCTACGGCCCCGACCACGTCCACTAGAAGGCCGGCGGGTGGTGGCAGGGTCAAGCCGGGGTTGGCTGGAGTTGCGTGATGAGGAGTGACTACTGGGGCTGAGGACGAGTAAAGGTAGGCGCCAACGACGCCCCCGATGCCAAGAAGCACCGGCAGCCCGAGCACTAAAAGGCGCCTCGAACCTGGGATGAACCGAACGTGGCTTCGCACGCCACGAGGCTAATTTCCATAGCGGCGCGAGGGGAACTCAGCCTGTTAAGTGGTCAGGCGGTGGTTCCCGAGGAAGGATTCGAACCTTCGGTCGAGGATCCAAAGTCCCCTGCCTTACCGCTTGGCTACTCGGGATCGCCTGCTTACTGAGAGTGAGGTTGTTGCCGTCACCTGCCAGCGTTGGCGCGAGATGCGGCGCCACAACAGTACGCGAACGGGGGCTCATCCGAAGAACCGCTTCCCCCCACCTCGACGTGGGCTGCCGTGACCTCGCCAACTCGGCCGGCGTTGTGTCTAGCGATGAGAAATGCGCTCTTGGTGGTGATCCTGGTGACCACCGCCGCATGCGGCACCTACCGCTTCCCCAGTCCCGGAAATGGCTCGGGGACGGTCAGCGGCCAGGTGATGGCGACCCAGTGCGGTCCAGTCGGGCCAGCCGCGCAGCCGTGCCTGCCCGGAGCCGCGCCAGACTGCATATCGAAGAATCCGACCGGGGGCGCATGCGGAACGAGGCCAGTCCCTGGCCTGGAGCTCGTCTTCACGAACGGCAGCACCAGCCTCAGCACCGGGACCGATTCGGGCGGAAGTTACTCGATCGAGCTCCCGTCCGGAACCTGGAGGGTGGGCACGAAGAGCTTCGTACGCGTTGTCAGCGGGCCGCAAACCTTGGTCGTAAGTGCGGGCGCAAGCATTATCGCCAACTACATCGTCGACATCGGAATCAGAGCCGCGTTTCAACCAGGCTCAGCAGCCGGCGCGCCGACTCCAGTTGACGCTGGTGCTTAAATCCGCACCAAGGAACACTGAGCGACATACGGTCGGCCAGGCTCCTCCATCGCGCCCGACAGCCCGACGCCAGGCGGGGCCTCGCCCACAGCTATAAACAGGGCCCACCCACCACCCCCACCCACCCATCGGGGTGACCGCGGGGTATACGACGAGCGTATTGCCGGCCGGCCGGCAGGTCAACCCTGCCTTTTAAGGAACCAGGTTGATCAGCCGGTCCAGGTCAACCCTGCCTATTAAGGGACCAGGTTGATCAGCCGGTCGGGGACGTAGACGACCTTCGAAGGCTTGCGGCCGTCGAACGCCGCCCGCACCCGCTCGCTCGCGAGCGCCACCTCCAGCGCGCGCTCCTCGGACGTGCCGACCGGCACTGTGAGCCGGTCCCGCACCCTACCCGCGACCTGCACGACCAGGGTCACCGTCGTCTCAGCCGCCATCTTGTCGTCGTATTGGGGCCAAGCCGCGTCCGCGGCCAAGCCGTGGCCCCCGAGCCGCGACCATAACTCCTCGCCTGCGTGCGGCGCCATCGGGTTCAGCAGCAGGACGAGCGCCCGCAGAGCGAAGTCCCATTCCGCGTCACGCGTGCCGCCGCCTTGAAGATATTTCTGTAGCGTATTGGCCAACTCCATCAAGGCTGCCACCGCGGTGTTGAAGTGGAAGCTCTCGTAGTCCTCCGTCACCTTCCGGATCGCCTGGTGCACACGCCGGTGAAGCAGAGCCACTGAGACTTCAGACCCTGCGATCGGAAACGAATCAGGCGACTCCACCAGGCGCCAAACATGCTGCAAAAAGCGCACCGGTCCGGCGATCGCAGCATCCGACCATTCGGCATCCTCGTCCGGCGGCCCGATGAACAACTCGTAGATGCGCGCGGCGTCAGCGCCGTCTCGCACCACCAGGTCATCGGGCGCGACACCGTTGCCCTTCGACTTCGACATGACCAGGCCTCCCCGCCTGATCATCCCCTGCGTGAACAGTCTTGTGAACGGCTCTATCTGGTTGACGCGTCCTGCATCATGCAAGACCTTTTGAAAAAATCGTGAGTACAGCAGGTGGAGAATGGCGTGCTCGATGCCGCCCGTGTACTGATCGACAGCCATCCAGTGGTTCGCAAGCTCGGGGTCGAATGGTTGAGTGCCATCGTGAGCGGACGTATACCGCAAGAAGTACCAGGACGAGTCGATGAATGTGTCCATCGTGTCCGTTTCGCGGCGCGAATCGCGCCCACACTTCGGACATTTGGTACGCCAGAAATCGGCATTGTCAGCGAGCGGTTTGTACTCGCGCGGAAGAAGCACCGGGAGCTCCTCGCGCGGAACCGCCACGATTCCATCGACCTCGCAGTGCACGACCGGTATCGGGCAGCCCCAGTAGCGTTGTCGCGAGATCAACCAGTCCCTGAGCCGGTATTTCACTGACCGCTGACCGATGCCCTTCTGCTCGATGAACTCCGCAACCCGTTGAGCGCCGGTCTTGCTGTCGAGACCGTCAAACTGGCCGCTCCCCACCATCGCGCCGGGGTCGGTGTAAGCCCTCTCGAGCTCGCGCTGTGGGCCGCTCGGAGGCGCGATCACCTCGCGGATCGGCAGGCCGAACTGACGCGCGAAATCAAAGTCCCTCTGGTCGTGGCCGGGCACGGCCATGATCGCGCCGGTACCGTAGGTGACGAGCACGTAGTCGCCCACCCAGATCGGCACTTTCTCGCCGTTCAACGGATTCACCGCGAACGCTCCGGTAGGGGCGCCAAGCCGCTTGACCTCGCTAGACATCCGATCGATCTCGCGCTCCCTGCGTGATGCCTCGACGACCTCCCGCACCGCCCTGAGCCGCGACTCGACGGTGAGCTTCTCCGCGAGCGGGTGCTCCGGCGCCAGCACCATGAACGTGACCCCGAACAGGGTGTCCGGCCGCGTCGTATAGATACGCATCGACTCGCCCGGGTGCCCGTCGATTGGAAACTCGACCTCCACGCCCTCGCTGCGGCCGATCCAGTTGGCCTGCATCACGCGCACCTTCTCGGGCCAGTGATCCAGCAGCGAGAGATCCTCAAGCAGCCGGTCCGCGTAAGTGGTGATGCGCAGGAACCACTGCTCGAGGTCGCGCTTCTCAACCTCGACGTCCGGATGCCTCCAGCAGCGGCCGTTGATGACCTGCTCGTTGGCGAGGACCGTCTTGTCCACCGGGCACCAATTGACAGGCGACATCATCCGGTGCGCCAGGCCGCGTTCGAGGAATAACAGGAACAGCTCCTGGGTCCAGCGGTAGTAAGACGGGTCGCAGGTGGCGACCTCGCGATCCCAGTCGTAAAGCACTCCCATGATGCCAAGCTGGCGCTTGGCGATTGCGATGTTGCCGCGCGTCCAATCCTCCGGATGCACTCCTCCACCACGCTGGATGGCGTCATTCTCGGCAGGCAGTCCGTATGCGTCCCACCCCATAGGGTTGAGTACCTCGAAGCCCTGCATGCGCTTGAAACGCGACAGAAGATCGCCGATCACGTAGTTGCGCATATGCCCCATATGCAATGGTCCTGACGGATACGGAAACATCACCAGGTTGTAGAACTTCGGCTTGGGCGAGCTGTCGTCGGCCTTCATCACCCCGCGATCGGCCCACACCTTCTGCCACTTGGGCTCGATGTCCTGGGGAACGTAGCCGCTACGCCTTGATGCGCTCATGATCCTGAGCCTTGAATTTTAGGGGCGCGAGTTCGTGACCCACGATCGCGGCCAGAACGAGCGCAGCGCCCGCGGCCTGCAGCAAACCGAACCGTTGGCCGGCGAGCACCACCGCCGCGGCCACCGCCCAACCCGGCTCCATGGCGATGATCAGGGCCGTCCGGCTCGCGTCGATGTGTGCCTGCGCCCACGTCTGGATGTAGAAGGCCAGAGCCGATGCGAAGACACCGGTGATGACGATCGCGATCCAGACGTCCGAGCTCGGCGCGCGCAGCGACCATGAGCCGCCCGCAGTGAAGATCAGGGCGCAAGCCCCCATCTGCACCATCGCCAGAGGCGCGGAAGAAAGACCAGGGGACCACCGGCTCAGGAGGACGATGTGGAGGGCGAAGAGCACAGCGCAGGCGACGACCAGGAGGTCTCCGAGACCGAAGCCGGACGGCCCTCCTGTGAGCATTCCGATTCCAACCACAGCGCCGATGACCGCGATGATCGTCCGAAGCCGCAGCGGCATGCCGAAGAGCCGGTCGATCAATGGCGTAAACAGCACCAACAAGCCGGTGATCAGCCCGGCATTCCCGGGCGTGATCAAGTTGAGGCCGAGCGTCTGAGTCAGGTAGCCGGCTGCCAGCACAGCACCCGTGAACAACCCGACCACGAGCTCCTTGCGCGTGGGCAGCCGCCGAACCAGAATGACCATCACCAGAAATGCGAGCAGGAATCGCAGCTGCAGAAAGGGCAGCGTCGGGTACTGTGAGATCGCGTTCTTGACGACAACGAAAGTCCATCCCCAGACCGCCGTCACCGCCACCAAAAAGAGGACGTAAATCAATGCAGCGACTGTGGGCGCCGTGGCGCATGGAATACATCATCGAAGAGCCGCGGCCCGGCTGCCTCTTCTGTCGCGTAATCGAGCACCCCGACGACGAGGACGCCGCCCTGGTCGTCTCGCGTCCCGAGGGCGCGCTGGTGCTTCTGAACAAGTATCCCTACAACCCCGGCCATGCCATGATCGCGCCGGTGGCCCACCTGCCAGGGCTCGAGGACCTGGACGAACAACAGACCACCAACCTCATGCGCGCACTCAAGCGGACGATCACCGTCCTCAAGGCTGAGTTGAAACCGGAGGGTTTCAACATCGGCGCCAACGTCGGCCGGGTGGCCGGCGCCGGAATGCCGGACCATGTCCACCTTCACATCGTGCCGCGCTGGAACGGCGACACCAACTTCATGCCCGTGCTCGGCGATGTGAAAGTCGTCAACGAGCACCTACTGCAGACCGCGGCCAAGCTCAGGGAGGCGTTCGCGTCCAGCTGACCGCTCCCCCGACGACGGTCGCTGCCACGCGTCCCTCATCCACCACAGTGATGTCGCACAGCTTTCCCACGCGCAGCGAGCCCAACTGCCGCTCCATGCCGACCGCATATGCAGCGCTTGCGGTGTACGCACGCAGCGCTTTTGAACGGGAGATGGCGAGCTCCGGATGCCATGAGGCGCGCCGCCGCCACACTGTCGCCGCGTCGATGCCGAGCAGCGGGTCGGCGGCCTCCACCGGCGCGTCCGAGCCGAAGGCAAGTTTCGCGCCGGCACTTTCGAGTGCACCCCAGGCGTATGAATGCGCCGCAACACGCGGCCAGTACCGATCGGCCAGCTCCCTGTCCGCCACGGCGTGGATCGGTTGCATCGAGGCGATTGCACCCACCCGCGCGAAACGCGGCACGTCATTTGGACTGACGCATTGTGCGTGCTCGATGCGCGGGCGCCAGTAGCGCCATGCGTCGCGATGCCGAGCTAGCGCGTCGAGTGCGCGCCTCACGGCACCATCGCCGATCGCGTGCAGGCAGACGTTAAGCTCGGCGCGGGCACAGCGGTCGACCATCTCCACCAGGTCGGGCTGCGACAGGCGGGCGGTTCCGGACCCGTCGAGCATCTCGGCCGTGCGACTCCCCAACGATCCATCGAGGAACGCCTTCACGCCCCAGATCCGCAGCCAATCGTCGCCCCAACCGGACCGCACTCCCATGCGCTCGGCATGGTGCAGGTCGGCGAGCGGAAGATTGTACGTGACGCGAACCGGCAGTCGATCCTGCGAGTGCAGGCGCTGGAGCGATGCGAACCCCCGAGCGCTGTCCATGGAATGGACCGAGGTGAGGCCCAATTCGGCCAGCGCGGCCAGCGCCAGAGCCATCGCGGCGTCGAGGTCGACGTCGGTTGCGTGCGGCAGGATGCCGGACACGAAATGCAACGCAGTTTCGCGCAGGATCCCGGTCGGCCGGCCGCGCCCGTCGCGGTCGATCACGCCTCCTGCCGGGTCGGGGGTTGCCGGGTCGATGCCGGCGAGATGAAGGGCCGCGCTCGAAACCCAGGCGGAGTGCCCGTCCTTGCGCCGCAGATAGACGGGCCGCCCGCCGGCGGCAACGTCGAGGTGGCGCCGCGTCGGAAACGCCGGTTTCGGCCACGCGTCGTTGTACCAGCCTGAGCCGATCACCCAGCTGTCCTTTGGTAGGAGCGCGGCCCAGTCGGATACGCGCTTTAGGGTTTCTTCGAGAGTGGCCGTGCCGGTGAGATCAAGCGTCAGGTTCCGGTCTGCCAGTCCCTCGAGATGAATGTGTGCATCGATCAGGCCCGGCAGCGCATGACCGTGAAGACGGACGACCTCGGCGGTCCGGCCCGCCGCGGCACGAGCCCCGCCGCCGACAGCCAATATCCGACCGTCAGGCCCCGCCGCCACCTCGGGCTCACAGCCCGCGAAGAGCGCAACCCGCGGCCTCATGGTGAGTCCCCGCGAACTCGAATATTTCGTGGGGTCATCACAGACCGTAGGTCTTGGCGATGATCTCCTTCATGATCTCGTCGGTCCCCGCACCGATCCGCGCGAGACGGGCGTCGCGCCAGGCCCGCTCGACCGGGAACTCGCTCATGTAGCCGTGGCCGCCCAGGATCTGGATCGCGTCGTCTGCAACATCGCACGCGAGCCGGGTCGCAAGCAGCTTCGATTGGGAGATCTCCCGCACCGGGTACTCGCCGTCATTCCATTGCTTCGCCGTCTGGTACACGAGCGATTGGACAGCCGCGATCTGGGTGCCCATATCGACGAGCTTGTGCTTGATCACCTGGAACTGCGAGATCGGTTGCCCAAAGGCCATACGGTTGCGCGCGTACTCCATCGTGTACTCGAACACGTGCTGGGCGCCGGCGATCGCGCCCGCGGCGGCGATCATGCGCTCGCCCTGCAGCTCCCACATCAGGTTCTTGAAGCCTTCGCCCTCATCTCCGATCAGGTTGCCGGCGGGTACGCGGCAGTCCGAGAACAGCAGCTCCGCGGTGTCGGAGGAGTGCATGCCCAGCTTCTTGAGGGTCCTGGTGACCTCGAAACCCGGCGTGCCCTTCTCGATGAGGAGCAGGTTGTAGCCGCTGTGGCCTCGTTCCCGGTCGGTCTTGGTCACGACCAGCACCCAGTGGCAGCGCGCCCCGTTGGTGATGAAGATCTTGCGGCCGTTGACCACGAAATGGTCGCCATCGCGACGGGCCACCGTGGTGATGCCCGCGACGTCTGACCCGGCGTCGGGCTCAGTGATGGCCAGCGAGGCGATCTGCTCGCCTCGAATGGCCGGGACGAGCCACTTTCGCTTCTGGTCTTCGGTGCCGAACTTGAACACGGGGGGCGTCGCCATCTCGGCCTGCACGGCGACTGCCATGCCCAGGCCGCCGCAACCGGCCCGAGCCATCTCCTCGGACAGGACGACCGCCGAGAAGTAGTCCCCGCCCTGCCCCCCGTACTCGGGTGGATAGCGAAGGCCCAGGAAGCCAAGCTCACCGAAGCGCTTGAAGATCGAGTCCGGGAAGGTCGTTTCCTCCCACTCTTCGGTATGGGGCTGGACCTCCTTCTCGAGGAACTTGCGGACGTGCAGCCGCAGCTCATCGTGGGCGTCGGTGAAGTACATCGGCGTGGAGTTTAGGCTCGGACGAGGCTCGAGCGGCTTACGGTATGATTCCCGAGGCCTGACGAGGCCGGGTACCCCCCTTTTAAGAGATCACGCGCGCCTGGGAGTTGGATTGGGCTCAGTAATCAAGAAGCGGCGCAAGAAGATGCGCAAGCACAAGCACAAGAAGATGCTGAAGAAGACCCGCTGGGCTCGGCGCGCCCACGCGTAGGATGGCTTCCTGATGATTTGGATCGTCATTGCAATTGTCGTCCTCGTCCTGCTGTGGCTGGTCTTCACCTACAACGGGCTTGTCACCGCACGCAACCGGACGCAGGAAGCCTGGTCCGAGATCGACGTCGAGCTCAAGCGGCGCCACGACCTCATTCCCAACCTTGTGCAGACGGTCCAGGGCTACATGGGACACGAGCGCGGCACCCTCGAGGCGGTCACCAACGCACGCGCCGGCGCCGTCGCGGCGGGCGCCACAGGGGACCCGACCAAGATCGGCGCCGCTGAGAACATGCTCAGCCAGAGCCTGCGCAGCCTGTTCGCAGTGTCCGAGAACTACCCCGACCTCAAGGCCATTTCCGCCTTCACCAACCTGCAGGAACAGCTGACCGCGACCGAGGACAAGATCGAGTTCTCGCGCCGCTTCTACAACGGCAACGTCCGCGACTACAACATCAAGCTGCAGACCCTCCCCACGTCGCTCATCGCGGGCGCTCTAGGGTTCAAGGCATTCGGCTTCTTCCAGGCCGACGAAGGCGACCGCGCCGTCCCCCAGGTCAACTTCGGCAACACGCCCCCAACCGGCTCAACCGGCCCATCCGGACCGCCCGCCGCCGGCTCGTCAGGGCCACCCCCGCCGGGCTCGTCGGGCCCTCCACCACAGGGCTAGCCACCGCCCGAGCGCGACCAATCGGCGGCGAAGCGATTGGCGAACGCTACGACCGCTGCCGGGTCTCCCGTCTCGATGTCCAGCTCGTGATTCACGCCCAGCCCGCTCAGCGTCCAGTTGGCGGAACCCAGAACCAGCTCGTCATCGAACAGGCCGATCTTGGCGTGCAGAAGCGCGCCGCGCGGAATCGGATACCACCGCACATCGACGCCGGCCGCGCTCAGGACCTCGTAACCGCGCCGGTTGTATGGCTGGTTCGGATCGAGCAGGACGCGCACGTCGACACCACGACGCTTCGCGGCCGCCAGCCCCGCGATCGTCTCCGGATCAGTAAAGGTGTAGACCTCCGCCCAAGCGCGCTGCCTCGCCAGGCCGAGCGCGTCCTCGAGCATGGCCCGGATCTCCTCCCCCGGCGCTGTCTGTGCGATCGCGCCCACAGCTGCCGAAAGCGGAGCCGGCCGGCCGCCCGCCAGGCTCCAGTCCTGCTCGAAGATGGCCGCCAGCCTGCCGATCTCCGAAGTAATGCGTGTCTCGAGGACATAGTCGTGGTTGCGGTCGCTGTGCGACCCCCAGTTCATGCCTCCGACCGCCGCCTCGCCGTCGGCGATCACGAGCTTCACGTGGTCGATCTGATGCCGGCGGTCATCGACCGGGTACGCCCGCTCCGGCACGCCCAGCCGATCCAGCCATTCGGCCGAGGTCCGGCTCTCGACGACCGTGGGATCGGTGATCACGCGGACGTCCACGCCCCGCGCCCTCTGAGCTCCCAGCGAAAGGACCAGGTCGGGCCGCCCAAGCTCATACACCTCCACCAACACCCGGTGCCGCGCCGACTCGATTAGGCGGCCGACCAGCGTGAAGATGCTCGCGTCCTGCCACAGCCGAACGGGCTCGGGGCGCCCCGAGCCCGCAGGCACCTGCGCGACCTTGGCAACCGGCGCCGCGGGTGGGAGGCCCGAGCACGCCAACACGCCTAGGGTCAGCAGCAGACAGACGAAACGGGCGAAACGCAGAACCATGGCGCAGGCCACGGTAGAACGACGGAGGTCGAAGGCCAACCCAGCCTGTTAAGGCCCGCCAGCTCAGCTCAGCCTGCTCAGCCCAGCCTCAGCTCAGCCTGCTCAGCCCAGCCTCAGAACCAGCCTCAGCTCAGCCTCAGATGAGCTCCACCCGCATCCCCGGCCGCGCGCCGAGGAACCGATCAGCCCGCGCCTCGCGAATGCCGACCTCCAGGTACCCCATGCTCCCCACGTACACGAACGGTTCGTTCGGCCGCGCCTCGGCATATGTCGTCGCAGATGCAGTGATGTAGTGGTTGTGGATGCGCATCTGGCGCACCGGTGGCTTGAGGTTGGTGACCAGGTTGCCGAAGCCGTCGACCCACAGCACCCGAGGCGCGGCGTCGAGCAGCTGCGGCGCTTCGGTCGGATGGCCGAGGGACTCCAGCGGCACGCCCGCCGCAAGCGCCGCTGCCGCGGGCGCGAAGACGTCGCGTCCCTCGAACGTAGGCGATCCCCCAGACCTGGGCGCAAGCTCCACCGCCTTCTGCAGGCCGACCTCCTCGATGACGATGGCGAACAGGCCGTTGTCCGGGCCGACGTAGTAGCGGCCGCCGGCCCGCACTGCCAGCCGCCGGCGCGCGCTGCCGACACCGGGATCCACGACCACGAGATGCACCGAGCCGGAGCTGAAATGGCGCGTGCCGGCGAACAGCATGAACGCCCCGGCGAAGACGTCGAAACGAGGGACCTCGTGGCTGACATCGACCAGCACCGCATGCGGGCAGCCGGCCAGCACGACACCCTTCATGGCCGCGACCAGCGGCGAGCCGGAACCGAAGTCGCTGGTGAACGTGACGACCGGCGGCCCGGCTACGGTGCCGTGGCTACCAGTACCTGGTCTCTTTGAAGGGGTCGGCCTCGTCGTGGTATCCACGTTGCTCCCAGAAACCGAGCCGGTTGCGTTCCATGAACTCTAGCCCGCGAAGCCACTTCGCCGACTTCCAGAAGTATTTCGAAGGCACGAACAGGCGCAGCGGCCAGCCGTGGTCGGGGGTCAGGTCCTGGCCGTTCCACCCATAGCAGAGCAGGTTCTGCTCGTCGTCCAGCACCTCCAGCGGGACCGACGTCGTGTACCCGTACTCGGAGTGCGCCATCACGTACTTCGCCTCGGGCCTCGGTTTGACGCGCGAGAGGATCTCCTTGATGGGGACGCCCGTCCACCTGTCGCCCAGACGGCTCCACCCGGTGACGCAGTGGATGTCACCGACGACATCCCTGGAGGGCAGCGCGCGCAGCTCGCCGTAGTCCAGCGTGAGGTCGTTCTCGACTGCGCCGAAAACCTTGAAGTCCCACCTGGCGATGTCAGTCTTGGGCACGGGACCGAAGTGCAACAGGGGCCAGCGGTCGGGCGCGGTGAGGGTCTGTCCAGGCGGAATCCGGGCGGGATCCACACCTTCCGGCAACCTTTTGCCCTTGAAGAGAAACGCCATTGCGCGAGTATAGGAACCGGGCATCGGCGCCCCCTTGTTCCCAAAAGGGAGTGCGATCAGGGCGCCGCTATACTGGCCCTTCCGCCCAAGCGCACCGGTCACCGACGCCATATGTGGGTCCGTAGCTCAGTTGGGAGAGCGCGTGAATCGCACTCACGAGGTCAGGGGTTCGAATCCCCTCGGATCCACCAATGTCCTCTGTCAGGACATAGTTCTCGCCTGTTGCAAGACATTGTGCGCAAGCCAGCCGCTGCGGTTGCTTCATCGGCGACTACATAACGGTGGCCGCATCGAGCAAGTTCGTGTACCCGACCTGGACGGATGGACGAACAACCCAGATCCTGAAGACGGGCATCGGAAACACCGACATCTTCACGGACGTCGAGCACTACTAAGACGTTCTTGACCCGGACGGGCGGCCAACGGGCCGCCCGTTCACTCTGTATGGTTGGCCAGCGGCATTTGTCCCATTTACATCGAACCGCCTGTGGATAACTATTTCATGCCTATACCACGGTCCCGTTTTAGAGGAGGGTGCTCCATGCGGCTCGGCCGAAGCTTGCGCGTGCTTACCATCACCGGGTCATTGGTCCTTGGCCTTTTGGCCACGGGGCCGGGCTCGGCCGCGGCGTCCAACCCCGAAGGCAACTACATCCTCATCTACGATTCGACCGCACACGTCGACAAGGATCGGGCCCGCGCCACCGGCGCCACCGTAACGGCCGATCTTGGTGCGGCCGGCCTCCTGGGTGTGCGAACCAGCAATCCTGCCTCCTTGCAGCTGCTGCCCGGAGTCGTGGCCGTGGCGCAAGAGCGGCCTCGGTACCAGGTCCCCCAGGAGCAGGTCAGCTCCTTCACGGGCGCGTCCTCGAATCCGATCGCCGGCTGCGCCAGCACGCTTGCCTCATGCCCTCTGCAGTGGGACCTCGCTCGCATCAACGTGTCCAAGGCATGGACAAAGACCATGGGCTCGTCCAAGGTCAAGGTTGCCGTTCTCGACACCGGGTTGACCTCGAGCCACGAGGAAGTCGGTGCCAACTACGACAAGGCCGAGAGCGCCTCCTTCGTGCAGGCGAACACGATCTGTCCGGCGGACGCGACCACCTTCAGCAGCATCGAAGACTTCAACGGGCACGGCACCTGGACCAACACTCACGTCGCCGGCGTCAACGGGGCGATCATGACTGGAATCGCTCCCAAAGCAACCCTGGTCAACATCCGGGTCCTGGGCGCCTGCGGCTTCGGCTACGACAGCTGGGTCATGCAGGGAATGCTCTATGGAAACCAGATCGGAGCCCAGGTCGAGAGCATGTCGCTGGGCGGCTTCCTGTGCGGCCATGGGGTCGTTGCCGGATCCGTGTACTGCGGCACCAAAGCTCAAGTGGGTACGGATCCTCTCCTGTGGAAGGCATACAAGCAGCTGATCACGTTCATGCTCAATCACGGTACGGTGGTGGTCGCAGCCGCGGGCAACGACCACGCGCGGCTTGACGCGACAGGCCAGGTGATCAGCCACGGCACGCTAGCCGACGTGACCGTCGGACCCGACCCGGCAAATGACTTCTTCGGTGTCACGGAGGCCCCAGGCGGGGTCCCGGGTGTGGTTGCGGTCGCGGCGTTGAACCGGGTGACGGCTGCCGCAGTCACCTCGGGTGAGACGTTGTACGGCCAGTACGGCGTCGGCCGGAGCGACCAGCTCAGCTACTTCAGCAACTACGGCGAGCGGATCGACGTGTCGGCGCCCGGCGGCGCACGGAACTACAACGTGCCGCGTTTCGATTGCGTCTCCGTGGAGTGCATGAGAGGCGGGACGTCAACCGCGACTTCAACTGACAACCCGGAGGACTTCGGCGCCTGGGGCGTCGGCGCTGGCGGGGCACCCTGCAGCAACTGCTACGCCTTCGTGCAAGGCACATCGATGGCAACCCCGCAAGTAGCGGGAGTCGCGGTTCTGGCCCTCTCAGCGAACCCTGGCCTCAACGCCCGGCAATTGGAGGCGATGCTCCGGAGCTCGGTGACCTCCTTCGCCAACAGTGACAAGACTCCTCCGATCGAAGACAAGATGTCCATGCCGACGTGGAACTTCAGCATGGACTATGACGCAGTTGGGATCTCTATCCACTTGATGGGCACTGGCGTCATCGACGCTGCTCGAGCGGTTGGAGCCTAACGACCAAGCGCCACCGTCAAGCAACTCGTAGGTGACAGGGGGCGGCCGCGCGGCCGCCCCCTCTCCATTGCAATTGACGATCCAGGCCGTTTGGATGAGACTGGGACGAATCGGCCTCTTCACGGTGGGTTGGCGCTGACGGAGGTAAGTCGGACCAATGGAACTCATCAATCCGACGATCAGGGCGTTTCGACGCGCCGCCCAGGACGATCCCGACAGCTTCTGGGCGCGAGCCGCTGAGTCTCTGCCCTGGCACCGCCAGTGGGATCGGGTGTTCGAGTGGGACCCGGAGAAGCCCGATGAGCGTGGACGCTACTTTCGATGGTTCGTCGGAGGGCAGACCAACCTCGAGTGGAACTGCGTCGACCGCCACGTCCAGGCCGGCAAGGGCGGCCGGGCCGCCCTCGTGTGCGAAGACGAGCGCGGCGAGCGCACGGCGCTCACTTATGCGCAGCTGCAGCACGAGGTGCGCAGGACCTCTGCTGCGCTGCGCGGGTTGGGCATCGGCAAGGGCGACCGCCTGGGCATCTACATGCCGACCTGCCGCGAGGCGATCGTCCTCATGCTCGCCTGCGTCCGAATCGGCGCCATCCACATCGCGGTGTTCGCAGGCTTCGGGTCGGGTGCCCTCGGCGATCGCATCGCGATGGCCGGCGCCAAGGCCCTCTTCTGCTCCGACCTGACATACCGAAAGGGAAAGAACGTTCCCCTCAAAGGCATCGTCGACGAAGCCCTGGAAGAGCACGGGAAGCACATCGCGAAAGTCGTCGTGCACCGGCGCGACGCGGATGAGCCTCCGATGAAACAAGGCCGAGACATCTTCTGGCCCGACTTCCTGGCGCTCGGCGAGGGCCAGAGCGATGAGGTCGAGTGGTTGGAGTCCAATGAGCCCGCTTACATCCTCGCCACCTCGGGCACGACGGCCAAACCGAAGCTAGCGGTGCACACCCATGGCGGGTACCAGGTGTACATCCACTCGATGGGCAAATGGGTATTCGGCCTCGAGGAAAACGACATCTGGTGGGCGACCGCTGACATCGGCTGGATCGTCGGCCACAGCTACATCGTCTACGCGCCCCTGCTGGCGGGCTGCACCACCATCGCGTATGAGGGCGGGCTCGACCACCCTGGCGCCGAGACCTTTTACCGGATCATCGAGACGAACCGGGTCAGCGGGGTCTTCACGTCGCCGACGGCGGTCCGCGTGTTGATGAAGTACGGCAGCGAGCCCGCCCGCAAGTACGACCTCAGCTCGTTGACCCGCGTCGTCTGCGCAGGAGAGGTATTGAACGCGCCGGCCTGGGAGTGGCTCCAGCTCGACGTGCTCGAGGACCGCGTCCCTGTGATCGACCACATGTGGCAGACCGAGACAGGCGGACCGATCTTCGGCAACCCGTGGGGACTCGGCGTGCTGCCGATCAAGCCCGGCTCGGGTGGAATCGCGCTGCCTGGAGTCGATGCGATGGTGGTGTCCCCGGAGGGTGAGCCGTTGGCGCCCAAGGAGAAGGGGATGATGGTCATCAAGCGACCCTTCCCCGGGCTGACGGCCACGCTGTGGGGCGAGGTCGAGCGTTACGCGAACGATTACTGGCGACGGATTCCCGGCAAGACCCTCTACCTCAGTGGCGATGCGTCGTCTTTCGATGAGGACGGGTACGTGTGGTTCAGCGGACGCGCAGACGAGATCATCAAGATCGCCGGCCACCGGATCGGCACGATCGAGGTCGAGACCGCGTTCCTGCGCCACCCAGGGGTGGCCGAAGCCGGCGTCACCGCCCGGCCCGATCCCGTGCGCATGGAGGTGATCGCGGCCTTCGTCGTGCTCAAGAAGGGCTACGAGCCCACTGAGGAGGTGAGGCGCGAGCTGCTCGAGACAGTGCGACGTGAGCTCGGGCCGGTGGCAGTGATCGGCGACCTCAACTTCGTGAGCATGCTGCCGAAGACCCGCAGCGGAAAGATCATGAGGCGGGTCCTGAGAGCCGTGACACTCGACAAGGACCCAGGAGATATCTCGACCATCGAGGACGCGGGTTCGGTGCAGGACGCGCGCGACGCGTGGGAGGC